>DATAPE010000210.1:0-4736 GCA_036265345.1 Actinomycetota bacterium | reverse complement strand
GGATGTCCTCGGCGTCGTCGTCTACCAGATCGATCGCCGCAACCCCATCCGCCAGCTAGAGCGCGGTCTCGCCAGAGTCCGTCAACCGGCTCTCGATCCCCTGCTTGATCACGAGGCGCTCGACGATGACATCGATGTCGTGCTGGAAGTAACGATCCAGCCGCATCTTCTCGCTGAGGTCCTTCACCTCTCCGTCGACACGAGCCCGCGCATACCCCCGCCGCGCCAGATCCTCGAACAGCGCAGTGAACTCGCCCTTGCGCCCGCGGATCATCGGGGCCAGCACCTGGAACCGCGTTCCCTCCGGCATCGTCAGGACCTGGTCGACGATCTGCTCCGGCGTTTGCCGCGCGATCGGACGTCCGCAGTTGTGACAGTGCGGCCGGCCGATGCGAGCGAAGAGCAAGCGGAGGTAGTCATAGACCTCGGTGATCGTGCCAACCGTCGACCGGGGGTTCTTGGGCGCCGACTTCTGGTCGATAGAGATCGCCGGCGACAGCCCCTCGATGAAATCGACATCGGGCTTGTCCATCTGACCGAGGAATTGCCGGGCGTAGCTGGACAGCGACTCGACGTAGCGCCGTTGGCCCTCGGCGTAGATCGTGTCGAACGCCAACGACGACTTTCCCGACCCGGAGATGCCCGTAAAGACGATGAGGGCATCGCGGGGCAGCTCGAGATTGACGTCTTTGAGGTTGTGCTCGCGGGCGCCGCGGATGACCAGGGCCCCCGACGCCCCCCGAAGTGGAGACACCATTCGAAGGATGGTAAACGACGCTCGTGTAACTATCCCCTGACCTGGGATTATTCGCGCTCTCTGGGTTCGGGGTCCAGCCCCAGAGGGTCTCCCCGGCCCCCCAAGGCCGCGCGGGGCGGGTGGTTCGAAGCGAGGTCCTGTTACCTGCTCCCCTGCGAGCAGCGGGCCGCCGAATGCCTATCTTCCTGCGGTAGCCGGGCCCGAGGCGGCAGGGCACTCAGCGGAGCCGGCCCCTTTGCGTATCTGTCTTCCCGGAGAGTCGTGGTGCCCGTGGTGACTGTGGTGCTTTTCGCCAAAAGCACCACGGGCACCTCAGTCACCACAGCACTTTGCGGCAGGCATATATATGTTTCAGTCGCGTCGACTCCTTCGAGAGAAGAGGAAATGCCCAAAGATGGGGCCATGTCAGAAGGTGGCGCCGGGCAAGTCCCCCGGTTGGCGGACGAGATCGTGGTCCTCGATGCCTTCACCCTGGAGGACGTCGATGTCCACCTCGCCGGGGAAGACGACGAGCATGCCCGCCGTTTCGGCTGGTATCCCGAGCACTCCACCGAGGCGACGGTGCGCGCGGCGTTCGCCGGGTGGGTCGAAGGGTGGCGAGGCGGGGGCCCTGCCAGGGCATTCGCGGTCCGAAAGAGAAACAGTGGAGACCTGGTTGGAGGGTGCGAGATCCGCACTGGTGAAGGCCGAGCAGCCGAAGTCTCCTACTGGACCTTTCCTCAGTACCGGCGCAGGGGCTACGCCAGTCATGCCCTGGTGCTGCTGTCCGATTTTGCTTTTCGCCAGCTTGGGGTCGACCGCATCGAGGCTCAGGTCGAACCCGATAACGAGGCTTCGCGAAGGGTGGTGGAGAGTGTCGGATTCATCGAGGAGCGAACGATCACCGAGGCCGATCACACCGTTTCGGGGGATCCCCGCGACATGATCCTGTACTCGCTCACGCGGTGAGATCTCCCCCGGAGCACAGCTCTGACGGTACGCTCGCAGGAGATGACCGACCTCGGCAGCTACAAGCAAGAGTTCCCCGTTGCAGCTGATCGCACCTATCTGATCTCGGCTTCGCTCGGCCCCCTTTCCACGCGCAGCCGCCGGCTCGCCGAAGAGCACCTCGATCTGTGGGAGCGCTTGGGCCCCGAAGAGTTGTGGGGCGACCACGGCCTCCCCCGGCTGCAGCTCTGCCGCGAGCAGTTCGCAACCCTGATAGGCGCCGACGTCGACGAGGTAGCAATCGTGCCGTCGGTCTCTTCGGGGCTCTCTTCGCTTGCGACCTGCTTGGACTTCCAGCGCCGGCCCAAGATCGTGTTGTCGGACATGGATTTCCCCACCGACCATTACGTGTGGCGGGCCCAGGAACGGGCGGGGGCCAAGCTCGACGTGGTGGCATCGCCGGACGGCATCCGGATCGAGGAAGACGACCTGATCGCCCACATCGACGACCAGACCGCGATCGTCAACACGAACCGCGTGCTGTTCGAATCGTCATGGCTGATGGACCTGCCCCCCGTTATCCAGGCCGCGCACGACCACGGGGCGTATCTCCTCGTGGACGACTTCCATGGCACCGGCGTCGTACCGATCGACGTCCACGAGCTCGGAATCGACTTCCTCCTGACGGGGGTGCTCAAGTGGCTATGCGGGGGCCAGGGCCTTGCGTTCCTGTACTGCCGCCGGGGCCTTGTCGAGCAGCTGGAGCCTAGGGTCGTCGGCTGGTTCGGCACCGAGGAGCCGTTCATGTTCGACCGCAGCGGTCTGGCGCTGCGGAAAGACGCGCGCCGCTTCGAAACCGGAACGTTCGCACTCCCCCAGGCATGGACCGCAAACGGCGGGATGGAGATCATCCTCGAAGTGGGCGTCGACGCCATTCGCCGGCGCAATCAGGAGCTAACGGAGCGCGTGATCCAGTTGGCCGATGACGCCGGGCTAGAGGTGCGCTCGCCTCGGGACAAGAGCCGCCGCGGAGGCCTGGTGCGGGTTCACATCCCCGGTGGAGACGAGCGGGTCGCCGCGGTGCTCCAATCGTTGTTCGAGCGCGATGTGGTGCTCGACAAACGGGGGGAGGCACTTCGGATCTCGCCACACTTCTTCAACGACGAAGCCGATCTCGACAGATGCTTCGAGGAGCTGCGCGCGCTCCTCTGAGTTCGATTTCGTGGTCGTGGTTCCACACTATGCGGGGCGGAGCTCGCAAAAGAGACGGCTAGCCGACTTCGCGGAGCTCCCGGCGTAAGTCTGCTATCTCGTCCCGGATGCGGGCCGCGTATTCGAAGCGGAGGTCCTCTGCCGCCTGATGCATCTCTTCTTCGAGCTGAAGCAGGAGGCGGCGCAACTCGTCGGGGGTGCCGCCGATCGGCTCCCGCCGGCGGCTCTTCGACCTCGTCGGCACGGTCACGCCATCCCGTTTGCGGCCGAAGCCCTCTATCAGGATGTCGTTGACGGCCTTACGGATGGATTGCGGATCGATCCCGTGCTCCTCGTTGTATTCGAGCTGGATCTTTCGCCGGCGCTGCGTCTCGCCGATCGCGTGACGCATCGAGTCGGTCACCTCATCGGCATACATGATCACCTGGCCTTCGACATGGCGGGCCGCTCGGCCGATCGTCTGGATCAGCGATGTCTGTGACCGCAAGTAGCCCTCCTTATCGGCGTCGAGGATCGCCACCAACGAGACCTCCGGTAGGTCGAGGCCCTCTCGCAACAGGTTGATGCCGACCAGGACGTCGAACTCTCCCAGCCGTAGATCGCGCAGGATCTCGATCCGCTCGACGGTGTCGATGTCGGCGTGCAGATAGCGCACGCGGATGCCGGATTCGAGCAGGTAATCGGTAAGGTCCTCGGCCATCTTCTTGGTGAGCGTGGTGACCAGAACTCGCTGATCGTTGTCGGTGCGCTTGCGGATCTCCCCTATAAGGTCGTCGATCTGGCCCTTGGTCGGCCGGATAAGCACTTCGGGATCGATCAAACCGGTGGGCCGCACCAGTTGCTCCACCAGTGGGGGCGAAGTAACGCGCAATTCGTAAGGGCCGGGTGTTGCACTCATGAACACGAGCTGCTTCACCGATGCCATGAACTCGTCGAACTTGAAGGGACGGTTGTCCATAGCGCTGGGCAGCCGGAAGCCGTGCTCTACCAACACACGCTTGCGGCTCATGTCCCCTTCGTACATCGCATGAAGCTGCGGGACGGCCACGTGCGACTCGTCGATGACCACGAGGAAGTCCTTTGGGAAGTAATCGATCAAGGTGTTGGGCTTGGTTCCGGGCTCGCGGCCCTCGATGTGGCGGGCATAATTCTCGATCCCGGAGCAAAAGCCGACCTCCCGCATCATCTCGAGGTCGTACTGCGTTCGCATGCGCAATCTCTGCGCCTCGAGCAGCTTCCGCTCGCCCTCGAGCACCTTCAAGCGATCTGCCAACTCGAGCTCGATCCCCTGGATCGCCCGTTGCATCCGCTCGCGCGACGCCACGTAATGGGACGCGGGATAGATCTCGACATGCCCGAGCTCGCGCGTGATCTCCCCGGTTAGGGGATCCAACTCGATGATGCGGTCGACGACATCCCCAAACAGCTCGATGCGGATGGCGAGCTCTTCGTAGGCGGGAAAGACTTCGATCGTGTCGCCGCGCACCCGGAACTTCCCCCGGATGAAGTTGACGTCGTTGCGCTCGTACTGGATATCCACCAGCTTCTGCAGGATGAACTCCCGGTCCGCGGCGCCCCCGCGGGCAAGGCTGACCGTCTGGTTCAGATATTCCTCCGGCGAACCCAGGCCGAAGATGCAAGAGACGCTAGCCACGATCAACACGTCTTCCCTCTGAAGCAGCGCGCTGGTGGCGGAGTGACGGAGTCGCTCGATCTCGTCGTTGATCGAGGAATCCTTCTCGATGTAGGTGTCGGTCGAGGGCACATAGGCCTCGGGCTGGTAGTAGTCGTAATAGGAGACGAAGTACTCCACCGCGTTGTTGGGGAAGAACTGCTTGAA
>DATAPE010000209.1:0-16845 GCA_036265345.1 Actinomycetota bacterium | reverse complement strand
TCAGCGTGGTTGCCATGGGTTCCTTTCGGGCCGGGAAAGTCCTGGTCCTTGTCTATCGGCCGAGAGAGCAGTCGAGATGAGGCTCGTAGATGAATCCTCGACGAAGGAGATTTCGCGCGGTCGCAGAACCACGCATGCGTGAGGCCTCGCAAAGAACTCGGCCTATTTCGTAGTGGTGTAGCTACCGTGTAGGTAGCCAGGCTCGCAAAGGATCCGGGTTAGGTCTGGTCTAGCAGGCCCAGGATGCGGTGGCGCAGGGCTTCGGGGCAGACCTCACGGTTCCTCACCTTGGCCAGGAGGCTGTGGAACTCCTTCTCCAGGCCGTAGCGCTCGAGGCAGGGCCCGCATTCTTCCAGATGGCCCTGGATCTCCAGCCGCTGGGATACCGAGAGCAGTTCCCCGTCCAGGAAAAGGTAGGTGCGCTGGAGCACCTCCCTGCATTCTTCCTTCACATAGCACCCCGGCTCATGGCTCCCCCGCCTCCGACAGTCTCCGAGCATCCTCGCCGGCCTGGTTGCCCGGCTTGACAATGCCCTTTTCCCTAGCTAAATGCCACAACCTCTTCTGGAGGGCTTTTCTTCCCCGGTGCAGCCGGGACATCACGGTCCCCATGGGCACGTCCATGATCTCGGCCATCTCGGCATAGGTGAAGCCCTCGATATCCGACAGGACGACGGCCAGCCGGAACTGCTCTGGGAGCTCGTCGATCGCGGTCAGGATGTCGGCCTCGAACAGCGAGTCCAGCACGATGGTCTCGGGAGTGATCGAGAACTGTGGATCATGATCCTTGAGCTCCTGGTAGAGATCGAACTCTTCGACGTCGTCCTGCGGGACCTTCACCGGTTCGCGCTGGCGCTTCCGATAGGTGTTGATGTAGGCGTTGGTCATGATGCGGAAGAGCCACGCGCGGATGTTCGTGCCCGGTTCGAAGCGCTCGAAGGCACGGTATGCACGCAGCATGGTCTCCTGGATCAGGTCTTCTGCGTCGGCGGGGTTCCGCGTCATCCGAAGGGCAGCCGAGTAGAGCGAATCCAGCAGCGGAATCGCCTCGTCACGGAAGCGCTGCTTGTCGACATCGGTCAGCTCGACCGGGGAGACTTCAGCCACTGACCTTCACCCCCCTGGCACTCTCGAGCAATCCAGAATCGAACGAGAACATCAGATCGGACTTCGCGGCATGGGTCTCCATGGCTATATCGATGAGCTCGAGCATCAGTTCGCTGAAGCTCAGACCGCTCGGCTCCCATAGATAGAAGGAGAACGATCCGGGGGCGGTGTTGATCTCCATGACCCATGTCTCCCCAGTGTCTTCTTTGAGGAAACAATCGATCCGAGCCACACCACTTGCGTCGATCGCCTGGAACGCCGCGATCGCGTTCGACTGGACGCGTTCTGCAAGCTCAGCAGAGAGGGGGGCCGGTATGCGCCGTTCCTGGCCTGCCATGCCGCTGCTCTTGGACGTCTTTCCGCCGCGCAGATACTTGTCCGAGAACGACAGGAATTCCTCCCACGGGATCGGCTGCTCGCAGACTGAAGCCCGCGGCGCTCGGCCCCCGCCACCCAGAACCGAGCAGTTGATCTCCATACAGCCCTCCATCGCCTTCTCAACGAGTATCCGATGGTCGTACCGGCGTGAGACCTCGAGCGCGTCGCTCAACGTTGGGCGGTCCACTGCCTTTCCGATGCCCACGCTGGATCCAAGTCGCGAAGGCTTTACGAATGCCGGGTAACCGATGGATCGCTCACAACGGTCCAAAACCTCGTCACCGCCGGTCCTGAGCTGCTCCGAGGTCACCAGTACGTGGGGAACCGTGGGCAAGCCGACGGCTGCGAATGCCGCTTTCATCATGACCTTGTCCATCCCCACCGCCGAGGCAACGACACCCGACCCCGTGTAGGGAAGGTCGGCAAGCTCGAGGAGACCCTGCAACGTGCCGTCCTCGCCGAAGGTCCCGTGGATGGCCGGGATCACCACGTCGAGAGGGATGGTGCGGGTAGCGCGCAGCCGCCCGCCGGGGACCCGCAGGCCGCCCGAGCCGGTCACGGGGGCCAGAACCACCTCGTCGGCAGCCTCCTCCCACCTGTGCTCGCGATATACCGAGAGATCGTTGAGAGCAGGCGAGCTGAACCACGCCCCTTCTCTGCTGACGTAGATAGGGACGACGTCGTGATGGCCGCCGATAGCCTCCATCACCTGGTGTGCGGTCACCACGGAGACCTCGTGCTCTACCGAACGGCCCCCAAATATCACGCCCACAGACAGTCTCTTCATCCTTCTGAGTGTAAGTGGCGGCACCGACAGAGGGCGGGGACCAGGACCCCATCGTTTCGCGCCAGATGGGCGGTAACGAACCTAGGCTTCGTAGTGGTCCGGTAGATCGTTCTCGAACAGGATGACATCACCCTTCCCCAGGATCGTGCGGACCCGCTCGGTCGCCTGAGCGAGGGAATCGACGGTGATGAGCTCAGCTCGGCCCCCCCGTGCTCCGGACACGATCGCCTCCCGGTTCGCTTTTGCGACCACGACCACGACATCGGCAACTGCGGCCGCTCGCCTGCCGAAGCGCTCGTTCGCCTCGAACTGCCGGTCGCCCAACTCGATCATCCCCGGCGTTACGACGACCCTTCGTCTCGCGGGCATCGACGCCAACACGACGAGGGCTGCATCCGCGCCGTCGGGGTTCGAGTTGTAGGCGTCGTCGATGACCGTCACTCCCCCACTCCCTTCGAGGAGCTGTAAGCGGTGCTCCACCGGAGTCAATGTTTCGATCGGGTCCTTGAGGTCGCCAAGCTGCTTGCCGGCGGCCAGCGCCACGGCCACCGCCGCGAGCACGTGACCGATCGAGTGTCTCCCCAACAGCTTGGTGCGGACGGGCAGGGAGCGGCCATCACGCGTGTCGGTGATCACGAAAGAGGCGCCCGTCGCACTGACGTTTACATCGGTCGCGGTGATGTGCGGCGCTCCGGCGGCATCGATGCCGTACCGCACCACGTCGACGTCCGTCGTCGCGTCCGCCAGGGTGCGGACCTCGGGGTCGTCGCCATTCATCACCGCGGTCGAACCGGATGGAAGCGACGTGACTATCTCGTACTTTGCACGCCTGATCGCATCCATTGACCCGAACCTGTCGAGATGCGCAGGCCCGATAGAGGTCAAAACCCCGATGGTCGGATGAACAAAGCGGCACAGCTCTGCGATCTCGCCCTCGCCGTACGCTCCCATCTCCACGACGAAGAATCGGTGGCGGGCGTCCAGCTGTTCATTGATGGCGCGGGACACACCGAGGGGGTTGTTGAAAGAACCCGGAGTCGCCAGCGCCACGCCGCTCTCGCCGTCCAACAACCGCTGGATCGCAAATTTCGTCGACGTCTTTCCGAACGAGCCCGTAACCCCGATCACAACTGGAGCGACCTCCTCGAGCTTGGCCGTGGCCGAACGCATGAAGCCGCGATTCACCGAGTGTTCGACGGGTACGAGAAGCACGTCGGTCCCCGCGATGACTAGCGGCGCACCCACGAACAACAGCAACGCGCCGATCGCCCACCACAAGAGCTCAGCCGCCCCCGAGCTCAAGGCCGCGAGGCGAACGATCCCCACCAGCAGAGCGGCGGACAACCACATGGCCAGCGCTAGGAGGCGATGCGCGCGGCGCGTCATCACCAGAGGCTTCTTCTGGGTGGAGGAACGAAGGAACAGCGCCGCAGATGGATTCTGCCGGCACCACCTCAGGAAGCGCGACCGCTTGTAGCCCTCGAGCTGGAAAACGTGAAGCGCCCTCTTCGATCGCACGTAATGGGACGCGAGGAACGCGATCGAAAGCACGACCAGCGCGACGATCATGGGATTACCGGAGCGCCCAGGAAGTGCCTCACTACCCTGCAGAACCGCTCGGGTTGATCGAGGTACGAGAAATGGCCGGCCCCCTCGAGCACGACCAGGCCAGCGTCGGGGATCAGCCGCTCCATCGTTACGCCATGCTGGACGGGTACGTCATCATCCCTGCTGCCCCAAACGATCAGCGTGGGGGCGACGATCCGGGGAAGCAGCTCGGTCACGTCCTCGTTAACGATCTTCACGAAGGTCGGGCGCAGCGAGCCCGCGTCGCGGTAATCGGCGGACGCCACCTGTCGGTACACACGGTCCCGCAGGACTCTTCCAGGTGGTCCGAGGCGGCCCGCGAGCCGCGCCGTGCGCGACAGAGCTCGCTTGAGCCTCACTTCGATCGACGGCGCCGAATGCAGCCCGGAGGCATCTACCAGGATCAGCTTGTCTACGAGGGTGGGATCGGTCGCGGCAACGGTCAGCGCCACCTTGCCACCGAAGGAATGACCGAGAAAATGGGCTCGCTCGATAGAGTTGGACCGAAGGAGGCGCACCACCCAGCGTGCGTAATCGGGAGTTCCCCAAACACCTGCCGGCACCGGCGTGTCGCCGAAGCCCGGGAGGTCCACCGCGACGACATGGAACCGAGCCTGCAGGCAGGCGAGCACAGGAGCCATCGACTCGATCCGGCCCCCCCAGCCGTGCAGCACCACGACGGTTTCCCCTACCCCGGCCTCGATGATCCGGCTCCCGGGCGCAGCCATCTCAACCGTTCCGGATTCCCTCACGCTCGTCTCCACGCTCCCATGGTCCCAAACCAGGGCCCGCCAACCAAACCAATCGCTTAGCATCTGCCAGGAGAGAGGGGACAACCGAAACTTGGTTCAAAGCCAGATAGCGCCTGCGGATACAGGCTCGTCCGGGTCCACGATGCTGGATCAGGTAGAGGCCGCCGTCATCGGCGTCGATCTCGGGGGCCGCATCACCTATTGGAATCACTTTGCCGCGCTCCTGGGGGGTCTCCCCGCAGAAGAGGCGGTCGGGCGCCGGCTCTTCGACCTGCTTTCCGAATCTGGCTGGGGGCACGGAGCGCGGAGCGCGGGCGACCGGCCGGATCGTCGTGCCAGCACGCCCCTTTCGTTCGAATCCGGCCGGGGGCATGCCAGTCTCGATCCGATCGAGCACGCAGCATCCGGTGGATCGACCGACGGCGAATACCTGCTCCGGCGAGAGAACGGCGAGGACGTCGTCGTCCAAGCGCGCATCTCGCCCCTGCGCGACGCCAACGGAGCGATCGTTGGAGCGCTTGCGGTGTGCGTCGACATCAGCTACCGCAAGCGAGCCGAACGGCGAACGACGACCCAGTACGAGGTGACGCGCGTGCTCGCGGAATCGCCTTCCCTGATGGCGGCAACTCCTTTGCTTCTCGAAGCTCTCTGCATGAGTCTCGACCTCGACCTCGCCGCCCTGTGGGCGGTCGATCCCGCATCCGAGTTGTTGCGCTGTGTCGACGTGTGGCAGCGACCCGGTCTGGAGGTCACACGGTTCCAAGAGAAGACCAAAAGCCTCGCGTTCGATCGGGGAACGGGACTACCCGGGCGCGTGTGGGAAACGGGGCGACCCGCGTGGGTGTCGAATGTGCAGGAGGAGGCGAGTTTCCCGCGGCGGTCCGTAGCAGCCGAAGACGGTTTCCGAGGCGCGTTCGGATTCCCGATCGTCCTGAATCGAGAGGTGTTGGGCGTCATCGAGACGTTCACGAGGGAGGTCGGCAAACCCGATCCCGGAATGATGCAGCTCATGGCGGCCATCGGGAGCCAGGTGGGTCAATACATCGATCGAAAGTCTGCGGAAATGGCAGTCAAACAGAGCGAAGCCGACCTCTCGTCGCTTCTAGAGCGAGAACGAACCGCTCGAGCAGAGGCCGAGCGCGCGCAGCACAGGCTGGCCATTCTCGCAACGGCAAGCGATCTGCTGTCCGAGACCCTCGACTATGGAGAAACGCTCAAGCAGGTGGCCCGCCTGGCAGTACCCGGCTTGGCCGATTGGTGCGCGATCGACGTGCTCGAGGGCGGAAAGATCCTCAACGTCGCGCTGGCGCACGCAGACCCCTCCAAGGTCGAGCTTGCCCAACGCCTCTCCAGGGACAGTCCGCAAAATCCAGACGCTCCCTGGGGCGCTCCTCACGTCTTGCGGACCGGAGTGAGCGAGCTCTATCGAGAGATCGACGAAGAACGGCTCCTCGCCTCGGCAACCACGGATGAGCACGGCGACATCCTGCGGGAGCTGGGCCTTCGATCCGCGATGGTCCTGCCGTTGAGTGCCCGAGGGAGAACGTTCGGAGCCATCAGCTTCATCTCCGCCGAATCCGGCCGCCTCTATTCGGAGGAAGACCTTTCCTTCGCAACGGACCTCGGCCGCCGTGCGGCTCTGGCGATCGACAATGCACGGCTGTACGAGGAACGCAGTCACGTTGCGCGGACCCTGCAGAACAGCCTCTTACCACCCAGGATCCCTGCGATACCAGGCGTCGAGGTTGCAGCTCGCTACCGTGCGGCGGGGCGCGGGAACGAGGTCGGAGGAGACTTCTTCGATGTTTTCGAAACCGACGGTGACGAATGGGCGCTGGTGATCGGCGACGTCTGCGGGAAGGGCGTGGGAGCCGCGGCCGTCACCGGTCTCGCCAGGCACACACTGCGCGCTGCCGCCATGAGGGAGAAACATCCGAGCGACGTCCTGGGAGTCTTGAACGAAGCGATCCTTCGTGCCGACGTGGAGGAACGATTCTGCACCGCTATCTTCGTGCGCCTCCAGGCCGGCAACGGCATCCGCAATCTCGAGCTCTCGTCGGGCGGCCATCCCAACCCCCTCCTGCTGCGAGCCGGGGGCGAAGTCTTGTCAGTGAGCTGTCCCGGGATGTTGATCGGCCTCTTCGATGATGCCGAGATGCACGACTGCGAAATCACCCTGGAACCCGGGGACGCTCTCGTTCTCTACACGGACGGCGTCGTCGAAGGGCAAGGATCCGACATCGAGGCGGACGGGCTGAAGTCCATCCTGGAGTCGTGCGTGGGTCTGGACGCGGCGGCGATCGGCGAGAGGATCGAGCAACGCGTGGTAGCGCGCCAGGACGGGGAGCCCGCCGACGACATGGCGGTGCTCGTCCTACGCCTCCCCTAGGAGCTGCTCCCGGCCCCCGATATCCGCCTCTATGCGCTGAAGCCGGTCTTCGACGCTGCCGGTGACGGTCAGATAGCTGAATCCGTGGCCTTTCAAGAGGCGAAGGATGCGTTGGTCGATGTCCTTCTGGAACTCCGGATCATCGGGACGCAGGCCATCGAGCACGATGGGAAACTCGATCGGAAGGTAGTAAACGTGTGTATAGCTCGAGCGCAGGCTTCGCTCGGCAAGCCGCAGACATTCATCCCACAATGCCATCTCCTTGCGGCGCTCTTGATGATCGAGGACCCACCCTGCGTAGGCCATCACATCGATCAACGAGCGATCCCCTACGAACTCTGGAGCGGACAGCTCGTTGTTGTATTGCTTCAGGAAGATCAGAGCCTCGGTTTCGGGCGAGGCATCCTTATCGAGCCGGAAGCCCTGCGCCGCCACCTCGCGGGCCACCTCGGGTAGGAGCGGAAGGCCGAGGGATTGCGAGAGGGCCTCGGCAAGGGTCGTCTTGCCGGTAGAGAAGCTGCCGACGATAGCTACTCGCCGGCCCAGCACGGCTATGAGGTCTTCTTGGTCTTCTTCGCCTTCCGTTTCTCTTTCAGCGTCTGTTTGGCAGGCTTCTTTGTGGCCTTGCTGCCCTTGTCCTTACTCGCCATAAGCCCTCCCGATACCGATATCCGACGAGCCACATGATGCTGCGCGCCGGCGCCTGTGTCCAGCCTTACCGAGGTTTCCACAGTTTCTTGCAAGCTCCAGGTATCTATCGGTAGCTCCCCGACCACAAGATTGCGTTGGCCCGCGGAGGACCGGGACCTGGGCCCAAAGGGAGGCACGCGCCGGGGCGCGTACCTCCCCGCAAACGAGGTCTAGAGAAGACTGTGATCTTGCAGGAACGATGTTGCGACGGCAGACGCGTCCTCTCTCTGGACCGCCACCCGGGAGATCAGCTGGGTCAGCTCCGTCGTCGTCAAGGCCTGGCTGACCTTGTCCAGCTGCGTCCTGATGGTGTCGTCGAGCACCGATTGCCTGACCACAGGGGCGATGTTGTCGGCGGACTGAAGGTGCTTGTCGTCCTGCAGAATCACCCAGTGCTTGGCCTGGATAATCGGGTTGGTCGAGAACAGAAGGCCGACGTCTATCGCGCCTGCATCCAGGGCTTGGACGGTCTCGGGCCCCCCGATGTCCAGCGCCTTGAAGTCCCCGAACGTGACGCCGTAGGTCTTCTTGAGACCGATCAAGCAGAAGGGCCGCTTGGGGCACTCCGGAGGCCCCCCGAGCGTGAGCTTCCCCGCCACGGGAGCCAGATCGTCCATCGTCTGCAGGTGGTACTTGGTCGCGGTGTCCTGGGTGACAACGAATACGTTCTGGTCGGCGGCAGGGGAATAGTCGAGCAGCGCGATCCCCTTCTTCGCCAGCAGGGGCCGGACCCTTCCCGCCACCACCGCGGGGTCGCCACTCGTCGGCGCACTGGGGTCGAGGAAAGCGAGCTCCGAACTTATGTACTCCGGCTTGATGTCGATGTCACCCTTGACGAGGGCGGGGTCCGAAATCTCTCTCGAACCGATGTCCAGTTTCTTGGTGATCGAGTATCCACAGTTCTCAAGGACCTGGGCGTACATCTCGGCAACCAGGATGTTCTCTGGGAACGCCGCCGATACCCCAACCGTGAGGGACTTTCCGCTACCACCGGTGCAGGCGACCTTGCCTCCACCCGGGTTGTTGCTCTTTCCGCCCCCACCCGAACCGCACGCTGTAAGCAACATCAACAGCGCGCAGCTCGCACCAAGGACGGTGCTGCGGAATCTCCGCATGGGTCAACTCCTCCCTTTCGCCGGCCGGGGCCGTCGGATCAACCCCGAGTCGTCCCGAAGGGTACCCGGGTCGAAGTCTTAGGACTTACCAGCCGTTCGATCCCTGCGAAGAGAAGCTCGGTGATGATGGCAAGAAGAGCTACGAGGATCGCCCCCGCCATGATCTGGGAATCGTCCCGCGTCGCGAAGCCATCCACGATGAACCGGCCCAGCCCACCCCAGGCGACCAGGGCGGCAAGAGTGGCAGTAGCCACCACTGCCACGGCTGCGGTCCGGATCCCGACGATGATCAGGGGCACCGCCAGCGGGAGCTCGACCTTTCGCAGCACCCCGGCTTCGCTCATACCCATGCCGCGAGCCGCCTCGATCACGTCCGGATCGACTCCGTCGATTCCGACATAAGTGTTCGTGAGTATGGGCGGGATCGATAACAGCACCAGTGCCACAAGCGTGGCACTGAAACCGAGACCGCCGAATTGGAGGACCGAATAGCGCAGAGTGAATGGGAACACCAGCGCGAGAACGCCGAAAGAAGGCAGCGCCCGCCCCAGGTTTCCCACCGACACAGCGAGGAATTGGAACCGTTTTGCGTGTCCGATGTACAGACCGACGGGCAGCGCGATCAGGGTCCCGATGACCGTAGCGAGCAGCGACATGCCAACGTGTTCGACGAGACGGTGGGCGATCCCCGTATCTCCCTGCCAGTTGTGAGCGTGCGTGAGGAAGCGCACAGCTCCTCCTAGCACTCCCATCAGGCTGCCCTCGCTCGCCGGCTCCAGGGTGTCAGCAGGCGCTGCAACAAGAGCAGAAGGGCATCGGCGGCGATCGCAAGGACAACCGACAGCACGGCACCTAACAGCGTCTCGGTCGTAAAGAACGTCCTCAGACCGTCGAGGATGAAGTGGCCGAACCCGCCAAGGCCCAAAACGGCGGTGACCGTGACCAGCCCGATCGTCGTTACGGTGGCCAGGCGCACTCCCGCCATGATTACGGGAAGGGCCAGGGGCAGCTCGACCCTCCATAGCATCTGAGAGTTGGAGAACCCCATGCCCCGAGCGGATTCCCGCACATCCTCCGGGACTCCCCGTAGGCCCGCCACGATGTTGCGGATCAGGATCAAGAGCGTGTAACTGACCAACCCGATCTCAGCGGTGGTCGTGGACAGGTAGCCGGTATAGGCGCCCACGATCGCAAACAACGCGAGGCTCGGGATCGTGTAGAGGATCCCGGTGACTGTCGCCACGGCTCCGTAGACCTGCCGGTTCCGGTAAGAGATCACTGCCAAGGGAAAGGAGATGAGTAGTCCCAGGCCTACCGCGATCAATGTCAACTCGACGTGTTCGATGAGTCGCTGACCCACCAGGTTCAGATGCTGAGAGACCCAATCCCACCGGACCAGCGGTTCACCGGTCACGAGCCATCATCTTCGGACCGCGAGGGCCGAAGCGCCTCTAGATAGTCATCCACGTCGGCGTCGTCCTTCAGCGCCAGATGCTTCAGCCCGCGATCCAGGCCCACGAAATCGCGCACGAATTCGTTAGCAGGATCGCTGAGGATGTCGCGGGGCGAGGCGTATTGCTCGAGCACTCCCCCTTTGTTCATGATGGCGACGCGATCTGCCATCTTGAGGGCCTCGTCGACATCGTGAGTAACGAAGATGATCGTCTTTTTCAGACGCCGCTGCACCTCGATGAATTGATCCTGCAAGCGTTCACGCACGATCGGGTCGACCGCTCCGAAAGGCTCGTCCATCAGCATCACCGGAGGATCGACTGCGAGGGCGCGTGCGACCCCGACACGTTGACGCTGGCCGCCCGACAGCTCGGAGGGGTATCGCTTCAAGAGGTCAGGATCGAGCTCGAGCATCCCCACGAGCTCCTCTACCCGCTGGCCGATGCGGGCATCGTCCCAGCCGATCAGCTTCGGGACCGTAGAGATGTTCTGGGCGATCGTCCTGTGCGGAAGCAGGCCGATGCTCTGGATCACGTAGCCGATCCCGCGGCGCAACTCGACGGGATCCTGCTGCATGATGTCCTTGCCGGCGACTTCGATCGTGCCCGATGTTGGGTCCACCAGGCGATTGATCATCTTCATGGTGGTCGTCTTTCCGCAACCCGAGGGCCCGACGAGGACGACCGTCTTGCCCTCATTGACGTGGAACGTCAGGTCGTTGACCGCGCTGTCCCCCGAGCCCCCGAACTGCTTGGAGACGTGCTGCAGGGAAATCATCGGAGATGGCATGCGGGAGGCATCTTAGGCAGGCGGGATGACAAAGGCCCGCGGAGATCGCTCTCCGCGGGCCTTGTTCAGACCAGACCTTCTAGCTCTCTATAGGCGAGAGAAGAAGATGTTCTGCGCGTAACCGGGTGTCCCAAGCACGGTCACGAAGCGCCGCATATCGGTCCACACCGCGTTCGCCTTACCGTTGCGGCCGTAGGCCACGCTGATGTAGTCCCCATGGAAGGTGGCGCACTTCTCGCAGCCCGGCACGCCGGCCTCGAAGTACAGAGAGTTCCGGGGGTGCGAGCCAGCGCTTGAGACCTTCGTGTAGCTCCAATGACCCGGACGCCCTTGCGCCAAGGTAGTGGCGTAACGATTGTCCTGGGTGCGGTCGTGATACAGCACACCCACCTTGCCGTTGACGGGATTGACCGAGACCGACGGGAACCATTGATCCGTGTGGCTTTTGGTCACCGCCCTTGGATGGCTCCAGTGAGTGCCGTGCTCTGACGACGTGATGTACACGTTGGCGTTCGTCACCGGGTTGTTCACGTCGTGCCTTCCCGCACGGTTGTCCATGAAGACGAGGTAGAGCCGGCCCGTGTGCGGATCGGCGGCCATGGCTCCGGCCCCCCAAACACGGACCTGGTAGTTGGTAAGGGTCTGACGCCCATCCACGTTGAGCGGGAAGTCACGCGACCCGTCTTCCATATCCGCTACGTGAACCGGGTTGCTCCAGGTCTCCCCACCGTCCTTCGAGCGCACGACCATGTACTGGTCCTCGCCGAAGTCACCGGGCTCCCAAGCAGCCTGATGCTGGCCGTTGAGGAAGGAGACATACACGGTTCCGTTCGGCGCGGTCGCCGCCATGGAGGCTTGGTCCTCGTCGCATTCGTGTCCGCCGCCACTGGTCTGGAACGTGCATGTCGGGCTGCTGCCCGAGATCTCCTTGGGCTGCGACCAGGTGACCCCACCGTCGTCGCTGTGAGCCGAGAAGATCGGGGATTCCTTGAAGACGCCTGACTCGCTGCGGAACCGCGTCCACGTGAGATAGGTGCGGCCGTAGAAGGGCGAGTGGGGGTTGGTGTCGGTGATGACCCATTCTTTATCGTTGAAGAGTTGTAGGGGATCGAGGTCGGCCCCGATGCCGTGCTGCACGATGACCGGGTCGCCCCAAGTGATGCCGCCATCCTTCGAAAGCGAAACGACGACGTCCCCTCTGGTGGCCTGCCCGTCGGAGGTGAAGGTGTAGTTCAAAGACGAGTGGATAACGTTCCCGGACTTCGGATCGATAGCCGTGACCGGGTCGCTGCCGGTGGTGTTGGTGTCTTCAGCCGACATGTCCCCGGTGGTCCAGGTTTTGCCTCCATCGAACGTCGTGTACCACTCATCGCAGCAGGACTCGTAATCGTTGGAGCTCGCGACCATGTGGTTGGGATCTTTCGGGTCGACGACGATGTGCGGCTCGTTGTTGGGGCTCTCGAACTGGGAGTCGTCACAGTCCAGGTTGAGGTTATCGGCCTTGCCGTGCACCTGACATTCCACCGACGAGGGGAGAAAACCGTTGACCATGGTTCCTCGTGGCGCGATCTGCTTCAGCGCGTCATCGGACAGGAAGAACCTCGATGTCGATGCGTGATTGCTTGCGGCTCCTGCCTGGACTGCAGGCAACAGCGCTCCGAAAAACAACGCGCAGATCAGTACTGCTTTGGCTTTCTTCAAGCTACCCCTCCTAGCTCATCCTGCTTGTGATTGGACTTGGACGTTACTCGTTGTTCAGGCGCTTACGAACCATGCGATTGGCGTAGATGGAAGGCTCACGAGGCACATGCCGTTTCGGGCTCGTTTGTCAGGCTTGCGACCGGAGACGAAGTCTGCGCGCGCGCACGACGGGACACGCGGCGGTGCGTCGCGCTCCGCGTTCTCGCGCGTCACTCCCCAGGCGGCTGATCCTCACGATCCAGGGCAGCGTCGAGGAACGATCGCGGATCCTCGACGGGTTCAAGATGCGTGAAGACCGTAGCGTGCTGTAGCGCATCACGCAGCTCGGCATCGACGCGCTCGGCGACGTCATGGGCACGCTGCACCGACCACCCACCGGGCACCAGGATGTGGACCGAGATGAAGGCCCGCCGTCCGGCTCGTCTCGTTCGGAGGGCATGGAAGCGCACATCGTCATCCCGGAAGCGATCCAGCACCTCCTCCACGATGGCCTGCTCGTTCGGGGGCAGGGCCCGGTCCATCAGGCCCCCGGTGAAGCGCCGCATGAGCAAGATTCCGGTAACGACCACGTTGCCTGCCACCGCGAGTGCGACCAGTGGATCCAGTTGCTTCCAGCCGGTGAGCCCAACCCCAATCACGCCAACGATGACACCCGCCGACGTCCACACATCTGTCATGAGGTGACGGCCGTCCGCCTCGAGCACGATCGAGCGCTGCCTCTTGCCCTCCCCGATCAGGGTCCGCGCCACGACAAGGTTGATCACCGAAGCCGCCGCCGAGACCGCCACGCCAAGGCCGATATGGCTGAGCTGGACGGGGTGCAACAACCGCTGGACAGCGAGATAGCCGATCGTCGCCGCGGCCCCCAAGATGAGAAGGCTCTCTACTGCTGCCGCGAGGTAATCGGCCTTCTCGTGACCGTAAGCGTGCTCCTCGTCTGCCGGGCGTGCCGCCCAGTGCACCACGACCAACGCGAAGAACGCAGCGAACAGATTGACAACCGACTCGAGCGCGTCCGACAGGAGCCCTGCCGAAGACGTGAGCCCCCACGCCAGCAACTTCAAGCCGATCGTCACCACGGCGGCCGCTATGGACAGCCAGATCAGACGCGCTAGAGAGGGCGGTTGATTGCCGGGCATCTGTGATGTCATCTCAGATCATCCACCTGCCTCGATCGGGCAGTTCGCGTCGAGCCGTCGTCGCTCAGGGAGGCGAGTCCAGTTTGCTACGTCCCGAGCGCAGTAAGAAATGGCTCTCTCCGAAGCCCCCACGAGCCCGTCGCAGGGCGCCTTTGGCCGCTCGGGGGCCGATTGCGCCAGGTGACATCCGTACAGCAGACTTACAGACATGCGTCGCCGACCCGATTCCCACGAACGGCTTCTGGCGACCGTCATGTTCACCGACATCGTGGGTTCGACCGAGCTCGCCACCCGCCTCGGTGATGCCGACTGGCGCCAGCTTCTCTCTCGGCACAACTCCCTGATACGCAAGCAACTGAAGCGGTTCGGGGGCCGGGAGGTGGACACCGCGGGCGACGGATTCTTCGCACGATTCGAGCAGCCGGCCAGGGCGATCGCATGTGCCCGGGTGCTTACGGAGGAATTCGATCGTCAGGGGTTGCAAATCAGGGTCGGCATCCACATGGGCGAGGTCGAGATCGTCGGTGGCAACCTGGCCGGCATCGCCGTGCACATCGGTTCGCGGCTTATGTCCAAAGCCGGGCCGAACGAGATCGTCGTTTCCAGCACCGTGCGAGATCTGGTCTCAGGCTCCGACCTGCACTTCGAGGACAAGGGGCTCCACGAGCTGAAGGGCGTACCGGCAGAGTGGCACCTCTACGCGCTAGAGCCTCCGGTGCGGGAGGAAAAGGAGCGAGAAGGTCTCCCCCAGCTCGAGGCCGAGCCCGAGGCGAAGCCCCTTGTAACTCCACTCCGCGCTCTGATCGCCGCCGGGGTGGTCGCGGTGGCAGTGATAGCCGCAGTCGTGCTGTTCACGGGCGGGGGCCTGCCGCCGCCGAAGGTGAACACCGTCGCCAAGATCGATCCGACCAGCGGAGCCGTCCTGGGGGCCCTTCCGGTAGGAACCACGCCGAGCGCGCTCGCCAGTGGTGAGGGCGGTGTCTGGGTGGCCAACTTCGACGACCAAACCCTGCAACTGATCGATCCCACGTCCGACACCGTCGGAACCGCCCGGGCGATCACGGGAGCGCCCAGCGCCATCGCTACCGGCGGCGGATATGTATGGGTGACGAGCACCTTCCAGGGAACACTGTTCCGGTTCGATCCCAAGGCGGCTCACAGTGTGGTCCCGATCAGCGTGGGCACGGGGGCTTCTGGCGTGGCATTCGGTGAGGGCTCGGTGTGGGTGACGAACAGCCAGGACGACAGGCTTCTGCAGGTCGATCCACGTTCGCACACCGTGCAGCGACGGATCCGCCTGTCAAAGGGGAGCTCGCCCACGGGTGTATCCGTCGGCGCAGGAGCGGTGTGGGTAGCGGAATCTCTGGCCGGGAAAGTGGCAAAGGTCGATCCATCATCGGGCAAGGTCACCGACGAGATCCAGTTGCTGCACGGGCAACCCAGCGCGGTCACGTTCGGAGACGGCTACGTGTGGGTGGCAGCGTCGGGAGACGACTCTCTAACGCAGATCGACCCGGCTGCCGATCAAGTGAAGAACACGATCAGCAATGTGGGCGACGGACCCTCCGGCGTGGCGGTCGGCAACGGAGTCGTGTACGTGACGAACGCCAACGATGGCACGGTGGCACGCGTCAGCGTGCCCGACCACAAGGTCCTGGGTCGCTCACAGCTGTCAAACGGGCTGAGTCCCGACGGCGTAGCGGTTGCAGACAATGCGGTGTGGGTCGCGGTGCACGCACCTTGAGCTGAGGCGAGTCCGCCTTAAGCTGGGGGTTCAGACCTCCAGTGTTGAGCACGCCCTATGGCGCCGAGTAGGGGCCTACGAAGTTATCCGGAGGGCACTTCCTCTCCTTCAATACGAGCGGAGGGATCGGGTCCTGCTTGAAGTCGAACGAGCCCCACATCGGGCGCGACAGTGCATCCCTCTGTCCGAGAGTGCCGAGCCCATGAAGTTGCTCGATCGTCCTGAGGACGGAGGCGAAGTCATAGACGTGGTGATCCACGGAGCGGGCCCGTGCCCAAGGCGAAATGACGATCGCCGGCACACGCGGACCGTCGCCATAGAGATCCACGTGCGGGGGCGGGACATGGTCGTAGAACCCGCCGAAGTCATCCCACGTGAGGATCACTGCCGTGTTCCTCCAGTACGGGCTCTTCATGAGCACGTTAAGGCGACCCACGGTCCAGTTCTCGCCCTGGCAGAGGCTTCCCGAAGCCGGATGGTCATTGACCGACGGCGGAGGCACGAGCCATGACACCGAGGGCAGACGTCTCTGACGGACGAAGTGGTCGAATCTCTGGTTCGGCACGACCTTCTGCCACAGGGGTGAGAAGCGGATCGGTTTCACCATCTTGATGACCTGTTGATTGAAGGTGCCGCCTAGGAAGTACCTCCATGAAACGCCGGCCTGCTCGAGCAACTGGGGTAGCGTCCTGATCCCCGTGCAGGGCCAGCGCTCGATCCAGAAGTTCTTGACCAGCTCAGCGACATTAGCCTGCTCCTCCAGCCGAAAAGCTTCCTTCCTTTCTGCTCGCGTCATGCGGCGAAAGGCTGACATCCGCTCCCGTCGATCCGCGCAGTATTGACCCTGCTTACCCGCCCCAGCCTGATCCCGGCGCTCGGCATCCACGAAGCGGTCCGACTGAGCTGCAAGGGTCCACAGATGCTCTATCGGCGTCGGTCCGTAAACGGAACTGAAGAAATGGTCCGCCAGTGAGAAATGCTTGGCATAGGCCCAGTAGTTTGGAACGTCCGCTTGGTGGTACTGGACGTAGCCCTGCAGGTTGGTGCCCCCAAAGATGTCGTTGAAACAGTTCATCTTCCCGCCGTTGATCGACACCAGACCTGCGCTGAACGAATGAAGGATGTCATTCGGCATGACATCTGGAGCGCGCTTTAGAGGGACTCTCTTTCCATCGCACGTAACGCCGCTCGTCGCGCCGTCGACACCGTGCATAC
>DATAPE010000208.1:0-8788 GCA_036265345.1 Actinomycetota bacterium | reverse complement strand
CGGTCGTTCATCGCGCGCTACGTGTTTCCGGACGGTGAACTCCACGAAGTCGGCAGCGTCGTCACCGCCATGCAGAGCGAGGGTTTGGAAGTGAGGGATGTTGAGGCGCTGCGCGAGCACTATGGCCGCACGCTCCGCGCCTGGGTGAGCAATCTGGAGGCGAACTGGGACGAGGCGGTCTCTCTCGCCGGCGCGGCGCGAGCACGGATCTGGAGGCTCTACCTGGCCGGGTCGGCTGCAGGATTCGAGGGGGGCCGGATCAACCTGCATCAGGTGCTCGCGGTCCGGCCCGCTGACGACGGTAAAAGCGGCATGCCGCCCACGCGCGCGTCGTTCCTGACGAGCTAGCTTCAGCCGGAGTTAGACCGCCGCTGGAACGGCCGCCGTCCTGAATTCCAATGCATCTCCGGCCACCCCGACCTCTATCCTCTCGCCGGGCCGGAAGGTGCCGTCCAGCAACTTCAGAGCCAGCTGGTTCTCGATCTCTCGTTGGATCAACCGCTTCAGCGGTCGCGCCCCGTAGGCGGGGTCGTATCCCTTCTCGGCGAGGTACCGGCGCGCATCGTCATCGACGATCAGAAGGATGTCCCGATCCGCGAGCCTCTCCTCGAGACGCGTCAATTGCAGGTTGATGATGCGTGCAAGGTGCTCCTGCCCGAGACGGTGGAAGACGATGATCTCGTCGACACGGTTGAGGAACTCCGGCTTGAACTGATGCCGCACGGTCTCCATGACCTTGTCACGCATCGACTCCTCGGTCTCCGACGGAGACAGGATCCACTGAGAACCGAGGTTCGACGTCATGATCACGACGGTGTTCTTGAAATCGATCGTGCGGCCCTGGGAGTCCGTTAGCCGCCCGTCGTCGAGGATCTGAAGCAGCATGTTGAACACGTCCGGATGCGCTTTCTCGATCTCGTCGAGCAGGATCACGGAGTAAGGGCGGCGGCGTACTGCCTCTGTCAGCTGGCCGCCTTCTTCGTATCCGACGTAGCCCGGCGGCGCGCCTACCAGCCTGCTGACCGCGTGTCTCTCCATGTACTCGCTCATGTCGATGCGGATGAGCGCACGTTCGTCGTCGAATAGGAACTCTGCCAATGCCCTGGCTAGCTCGGTCTTGCCCACGCCCGTCGGGCCCAGGAAGATGAAGGAGCCGATGGGCCGGTGCGGGTCGCTGAGCCCGGACCGGGCGCGACGGATCGCGTTGGCTACCGCGGCCACCGCCTCGTCCTGGCCGACCACGCGCTCATGCAGGCCCTCTTCCATCTTCACGAGCTTCTGGACCTCGCCCTCCATGAGCTTCGAGACCGGGATACCGGTCCATCTGGCCACCACTTCGGCGATGTCTTCCTCATCGACCTCTTCCTTCAGGAACTTGCGATCGGACTGCAATTCGGCCAGGCGTTCGTTGGCGCTCTCTAGCTCTTTCTGCAGCTCGATCAACCTGCCGTACCGAAGCTCCGCCGCCTTGCTGAGATCGCCATCGCGCTCCGCTCGCTCGGCAGCACCGCGGACCTGCTCGATCTCCGCCTTCAGTGCCCGGATCCCGTCGATGGCCTGCTTCTCTTGCTCCCAATGCGCCTTCATCCCGTCCATCTCTTCGTGCAGCCCCGCAAGCTCCTCCTCGATCCGAGACCGTCTCTCCTTCGAGACGACGTCAGTTTCCTTGGTCAGCGCAGCCTTCTCGATCTCGAGCTGCTTGGCGCGGCGATCGAGGACGTCGATCTCGATGGGCATGGAATCGATCTCCATACGCAGGCGTGACGCGGCCTCGTCTACGAGGTCGATGGCTTTGTCGGGAAGGAAACGCGCGGTCACATACCGATCCGACAGGACGGCCGCCGCCACCAGAGCCGCATCTTGGATCCGCACACCGTGGTGGACCTCGTAACGCTCCTTGAGACCACGCAAGATGGCGATCGTGTCCTCGACGGAGGGCTCGCCAACCACGACAGGTTGGAATCTTCGCTCGAGGGCGGCATCCTTTTCGACATGCTTGCGGTACTCGTCGAGCGTGGTCGCTCCGATCATCCGGAGCTCACCCCGAGCGAGCATGGGCTTGATCATGTTGCCCGCATCCATGGCACCCTCTGCCGCGCCGGCCCCCACCACGGTGTGAAGCTCGTCGACGAAGGTGATGATCTCGCCCTCCGACGCCGCGATCTCGCCGAGCACCGCCTTGAGGCGCTCTTCGAACTCGCCACGGTATTTGGACCCTGCGATCATCGAGCCGATGTCCAGGGCGATCACGCGCTTGTTCTTCAGCGATTCCGGCACATCCCCCGCAACGATCCGGTTGGCCAGGCCCTCCACGATGGCGGTCTTGCCGACACCCGGCTCCCCGATCAACACCGGGTTGTTCTTGGTGCGGCGCGACAGCACCTGTATGACGCGGCGGATCTCGTCGTCGCGGCCTATGACAGGGTCCAGCTTCCCCCGGCGTGCCGCCTCGGTGAGGTCGCGTCCGAACCTCTCGAGAGCCTGATATTTCTCCTCCGGCGTCTGATCGGTCACCTGCTGGGTTCCTCTGATCTCCTTTAGCGCGTCCAGGACGCGAGCGCGATCTATGCCGGCGCCGCTGAGGATGCCCGCAACGTCGTCGCCTTGATCGAGAAGGGCCAGCAACAGATGCTCGGTCGACAGATAGGCGTCACCCAGCGACTCGGCTTCGGCAAAGGCTCGATCCATCGTGCTACGCAGGCCGGGGGAGAGGTAGATCTCCACCTGCCCGTAGACCTTGGGTAGACGATCGAGGACACCGTCCAGCGAGACGCGCAGCGTGCGGGGCGAGGCTCCCAACTTCTGCAGCAGCGGGTAGATGACGCCCTCCGGTTGTTCCAGAAGAGCGGCCAGAAGATGGGCGTTCTCGATCTGCTGGTGGTTGAGCTCGCCGGCCAGGCGTTGCGCGGCGCCCAGCGCCTCTTGAGACTTAAGGGTGAGCTTGTTCAGATCCATCCATTCACCTGCCTATCGGCTATTCGTCCATCGGAGTGATCGGTGGGACAACGAAGACCCGCGACTTGCCGGCGGAGTCCAGTGCGTCGGATTTCATCGCCCGGCGGATCCTGCGCACGTCGCGCAGGGGAACGAGCGATGACCGGGTAGAGATGACCCGAAGCTCCGTCTGTGCGGCTTGCAATTGGCGCAGAGCGCGCTCGTATCGCGCCTTGGCGCGGGTGAGATCGTGCTCGAGCTCCAGGATGCGCGTGACGCCGGCCAGGTTGATGCCCTCTTCGGTGAGCTCCTGGATCCTTCGCAGCAGCTCGATGTCCTGCTCCGAATAACGACGCGAGTTCCCTTGCGTACGCCGGGGCTGGATCAGACCTTTACGCTCGTACACCCGGAGGGTTTGCGGGTGCACGCCTGCGAGCTCTGCCGCAACCGAGATCACGTAGTTCGCCTGCTCGTTCACCGCTCGCCGAGCCATCGCCGCCTCCTAGGACGCCTTCGCGCGTTCTGCATCGAGATAACTTTCGAGATGGGCCCTTGGCGAGGCGCGGTGAGCCGCCGCGAACTTCTCGAGCAGCTCGCGCTCTTGCTTCGAGAGTTTTTGGGGAACCTCGACCTCTACCTTGACGAGGAGATCCCCCTTGCCGCCTTTGGCGGTGGGCGCGCCCTTCCCGCGGACGCGCAGGGTCTTACCGTTGGGGGTGCCTGCGGGGATCTTCACGGTCACGCTGCCGTCCAGCGTGGGGACCTCGACCTGTGTGCCCAGCGCGGCCTCGGTGATCGTGACCGGCACGCGGACCGTGAGCTGGCCTTGGGGGCCGCGCTCGAAGATGGGATGGGGCTTCACGTGTACGCGGACGTAGAGGTCTCCGGCCCCAGCACCACGGCGGCCCTTCCCGCCCTTGCCCGCAGCCCGCACGCGGCTTCCGTCGCCGATGCCGGGCGGGATCCGGACGCGGCCCCCTTGCGGCAGCGAGACGGTAGTTCCCTTCATCGCGTCCTCGAAGCTCAACTCGACCTCGGTCTCCATATCCTCACCGCGAGCCGGCCCCCTAAAGCCGAAGCCGAGAAGGTCTTCGAACAGACCCGCGCCGCCCTGCTCGTTCAGCAGATCGCCCAGGTCCCCGATGTTGACCCGCACGTTGCCTCCGCCATCGCCGGGCGCGTATCCGTACCACCGCTGGCCGCCGGCTTCGATCAGCGAGCGCATCTGGTCGTACTCACGGCGCTTCGTGTCGTTGGTAAGGATCGATTGCGCTTCCGAGATCTCCTTGAAGCGCTCTTCGGCAGAGGGATCCCCTTTGTTGGCATCGGGGTGGTATTTCTGCGCGAGTTTCCGGTAGGCCTTCTTGATCTCCTCTTTGGTCGCGGTCTTATCGACGCCGAGCGTCTTGTAATAGTCCTTCTCCGCCCACTCGCGCTGCGACACGGCTACGCCTCTTCCGTGTCATCGGCGGGTTGGGCGACCACCACCTCGGGCGATCGCAGAGACTGGCCTCTGAAGTTGTAACCGCGCCGTTGCACCTTCGTGACAGTGTCCACCGCAACCGACGGGTCGCGGTAAGTCGCCACCGCGTGATGGAGGCGCGGATCGAACTCGGCCCCTTCGGGAACGTCGACCTCCTCGAGGCCTTCGCCTTTCAGCACCTCGACCGCCTGCCGGATAGCGAGCTCTATCCCTTTGCCCCCTTCGCCATGATCGAGGGCCAGTTGGAAGTGATCCAGCACCGGCAGAAGCTTCTCGACGAGCCTTCTGGTGGCGTGTTCGGTGATTCGAGTCTGCTCCTTCACCATGCGTTTGCGCGCGTTCTCGAGGTCTGCCTTGAGGCGTTGCAACTCGGCAACGCTCAGCTCGGGTTCGGAAGGAACTTCCTCGATCTCGCCAAGGGGGATCTGCTCGCGATCCGAAGTTTCTTCGAGCAGCACCGGCCCGCGCGGCCCATCTTTCCCCCGCGATGCTGCAACAGGAGGTGCAGCGCCCGCTCCCCCCTGCTCGGGGGTCGCGGTGCGCCGCTTGTCCTGCACCTTCACTCGCCGGGGTGTATCCGTGTGGTCTTCGGTCATGCGACTTAAGCGCCCTGCTGGCCCTCGTCCACGACTTCGGCGTCCACGACGTCATCGTTGCTGCCTTCAGAGCCGTTGGGCGACGACGGGCTCGCTTCGGTCTGCGACCTCTGGTAGAGGACTTCCGCAAACTTCTGTGAGGCTGTGACGAGCTGCTCGGTCGTGTGGCGGATGCGATCGGCGTCGGAGCCGTTCATCGCCTCCCTCACCTCTTGCAGAGCGTCCTCGACCATCTTCCGATCGGACGCATCGAGCTTCTCGCCGTGCTCCTTGAGCGTCTTCTCGGTCTGATAGATGGCGTTCTCCGCTTGGTTTCTGGCCTCGGCCTCGTCCCGACGCTTGCGATCCTCGTCCGCGTGAGCTTCCGCCTCCCGCACCATCTTCTCGATCTCGTCCTCGGCCAGCTTGGTGCCGCCCGTAATCATCATGGACTGCTCTTTGCCTGTTCCCAGGTCCTTCGCCGACACATTGACTATCCCGTTTGCGTCGATGTCGAAAGTGACTTCGATCTGAGGCATGCCCCGGGGTGCGGGCGGGATGCCAACGAGCTGGAACTTGCCCAGCGACTTGTTGCGGTAGGCCATATCCGCCTCGCCCTGGAGTACGTGGATCTCGACCGACGGCTGGTTGTCGTCTGCCGTCGTGAAAGTCTCCGAGCGCTTGGTCGGGATCGTGCTGTTGCGCTCGATCAGCTTCGTGAAGATGCCGCCCTTGGTTTCGACGCCCAGGGACAATGGCGTCACGTCTAGGAGAAGAACGTCCTTGACGTCGCCCTTCAACACTCCCGCCTGGATCGCGGCCCCCACGGCAACTACCTCATCCGGGTTCACACCCTGGTGCGGCTCTTGTCCGCCGGTGAGGTCCTTGACGAGGTTCCGTACCTGCGGCATGCGCGTCGAGCCACCCACCAGGATCACGTGGTCGATCTTGTCCACGGAGATCCCCGCATCCTTGATCGCCTGATCGAATGGGCCCTTGCACTTGTCGAGCAAGTCCTCGGTCATGCGGTCGAACTCGCTGCGAGTAAGAGTCAGCTCGAGATGCAGCGGCCCTTGCTGCGTAGCGGTGATGAACGGCAGGTTGATCGTCGTCTGCTGCACCGAGGACAGCTCGATCTTGGCCTTCTCTGCAGCCTCCTTGAGACGCTGCAGCGCCATCTTGTCCTGGCTCAGATCGACGCCGTTCTGATCCTTGAACGTCTTGACGAGGTGGTCGATGACTCGCTGATCCCAGTCGTCTCCACCGAGGTTGGTGTTGCCCGATGTGGACTTGACCTCGAACACGCCATCACCGAGCTCGAGCAGGGACACGTCGAAGGTGCCCCCACCAAGGTCGAAGACGAGGATCGTCTGATCGCCCTGGGTCTTGTCGAGGCCGTAAGCGAGCGCCGCCGCCGTGGGCTCGTTGATGATCCGAAGTACCTCGAGGCCGGCGATCTGCCCCGCCTCTTTGGTCGCCTGACGCTGGGCATCATCGAAGTACGCGGGGACCGTGATGACCGCTTCGGTCACCTTGTCGCTGAGATAGGACTCGGCGTCGGTCTTGAGCTTCATCAGGATGCGCGCCGAGATCTCCTGTGGGGTCCATGCCTTGCCATCGATATCGCGCTTGTGGTCCTTGCCCATGTCGCGCTTGATCGACCGGATCGTGCGGTCGGGGTTCGTGATCGCCTGGCGCTTCGCTACCTCGCCCACGAGGATCTCCCCGCTGCGCGAGAACGCAACCACGGAGGGCGTGGTCCGCCCGCCCTCTGCATTCGGGATAACGGTGGGCTCGCCGCCCTCCATGACTGCCACTACCGAGTTGGTCGTACCGAGGTCTATTCCCACTGCCTTTGCCACTCACTGCCTCCTAGGATCGCTGACTACGCTCAAACTTGAATGTGATCGAGTATCAAACTTGAGTCTGATACTGTCAAGTCCAACACTCCTCCAGGGCCCCCTATTCCCGCTATCCTGCCGCCCATGACCCTTCCACCGGGCTATCGAGTGCGACCGGCAACCCTAGAGGACCTCCCGCAGGTGGTGGCGCTCTTCGACGCCTCCGACGCTGCCTACGGCCTGGCTCCCGGCATGGACCTCGAGTTCTTCCGAACGCTGTTCTTGGGCCGGGGCTTCGATCCCGAGCGCAACTCCTTCCTCATCACCGGTCCCGACGGCGAGCTGGTGGGGTACGGAGACGTGAAAGAGGAGCTCGAGGAGGACGCCGTCACCCACTTCGGCAAGGTCCATCCCGAGCACCGGAGCAGGGGGCTGGGCGGATGGCTGGTCCGCGCCCTGGAGCACCGGGCGATCGAGATCGCAGCGGGCCGCCCGCTGATGTTGAGAGCGACGGCACTCTGGCTCGACGACGGGGGGATCCGTCTCTACGAGATGCTGGGCTACCGCCACGTACGCGATTTCATGCACATGGAGCGCTCGTTGGAAGGCCTCGCGCCGCTCGCGCTCCCGTCCGGCGTCACGATCCGGCACTTCCGGGAAGGTGACGGGCCTTCCTTCCACCGCATCGAGACCGAGGCATTTCGAGGGCAGTGGGGCATCTCGGCGGTGCCTTTCGAGGCGTGGACGGAGCGGCTTCAGGAAGAAGCCTTCCGCCCCGAGATGTGGCTCCTCGCGAGATGCGATGGCCGCGACGCCGGCGTCCTCATCGGCCGCGGCGGGACCAAGGAGGCGTGGGTCGCGTCCCTGGCTGTCCTCGAGGAGTTCCGCGGCCGTGGGATCGGCGGCGCGCTGCTTCGGCATTCCTTCCATGTGTTCCAAGAGCATGGCTACGGCGGGGTCGCCCTGAACGTTGATTCTGACAATCCGACCGGCGCCACGAAGTTGTACGAGGCCCAAGGCATGCACATGCGCCGCCGTTGGCTGGTGTACGACAAGGAACCCCCCGGTACCATCCCCCCCGATGGCTGAGGGCTTCATCGCAGTACCCGGGGGACGCGTCTGGTGGCGAAGCGTCGGCGACGATCGCGCCGGCGTGCCGGTGCTGTGCTTGCACGGGGGGCCGGGCTTCGCTCACGATTACCTCGACTCCCTGGACGATCTCGGCGAGCGGCGCCGCGTGATCTTCTACGACCAGCTGGGATGCGGCCGCTCGGACCGCCCGGCAGACCCTTCGCTGTGGGTGGTCGACCGCTTCATCGCCGAACTGGTGGCGGTGCGGGCCGCGCTGGGCCTCGAACGCGTGCATCTCTTCGGCAGCTCGTGGGGCGGGATGCTGGCGATGCAATACGTGCTCGAACACCAGCCCCGGCTCGAGAGTCTGATCGTCGCGAGCAGCCCGGCGAGCATCCCCCGATGGGAACGGGACACCCGCACCTTGCTGGCGCGCATGAGCCCAGAGGATCAGGCTGTGGTGGCGCGTCATGAAGGCCACAGCTGGTTCGGCTGCCTCGAATATCAGGCAGTGATGTTGACCTTCTACAAGCGGCACGTCTGCCGCATGGATCCGTGGCCGGAAGGCCTCGAACGTTCCTTCGAGGGCCTCAATCCCGACATCTACATGCAGATGCAGGGCCCGAGCGAATTCACGATCGTGGGAACGCTCAAGGACTGGGACATCACCGAGCGACTGGGTGAGATAACGGTTCCCACTTTACTTACGGGAGGCCGGCACGACGAGTGCCTGCCGGAGCACCTCGCAGACATGGCCGCACGCATCCCCGACTCGCGTGTCCGGATCTTCGAGAACGGCTCCCATCTGCACTTCCAGGAAGAGCGAGCCGCTTACATGGAGACGCTCAACGACTGGTTCGAAGAGATCGAGGCAAGAGCCGACC
>DATAPE010000207.1:0-5095 GCA_036265345.1 Actinomycetota bacterium | reverse complement strand
AACGGAGACTCGCCGGTCTCGTAAAGGCACACGGATGACCACGGTTGGCGCGGCTGTCCGAGAGAGGCTGAAACTTCCTCGGCACCCTTCGCGAAGAGCACCAAGTCAAGCGGGCTCGCCGGCGCGGTAATGTGCGGTCGTGAATTTCGTCTTCCATGGCTCGCCGCGACCCACGCTGGGGGTAGAGATCGAAGTCCAGGTCGTCGACGCCGCCGGCGCGCTCACTACCGACACCGCGGCCTCGAAGATCCTCGAGCAGCTCGACAGCAAGTGGTTCAAGCACGAGCTGCTGGAGTGCACCATCGAGATCATCACCGACGTGTGCCAAACCGTGGGTGAGGCGACGCGGGATATCGAAGGAAAGCTCAAGCAGGTGATCGATGTTGCCGATGAGGTCGGGTACCGCGTGCTCTGCACCGGAACGCATCCGTTCTCCGCCTGGGCAGATCAGACCGTATCGCCGGATCCTCGTTATCACCGCTTGATCGAGAACTGTCAGTGGACCGCGCGTCGTCTTCTCATCTTCGGAGTTCACACTCATGTCGGCGTTGCTTCCGGAGAAGAAGCGATAGCCGTCTCCAACAGTCTTGCCACCTACATCCCGCACTTCCTAGCGTTGTCGTCTTCGAGCCCGTTCTGGCAAGGTCGCGACACCGGCCTCGCATCGACGCGCAGCAAGGTATTCGAGTCGCTTCCGACGGCCGGGCTGCCCTACCTTCTGGAAAATTGGGGCGACTTCCAGCGGTTCATGCGAACGCTCATCGGAGCCGGCACGATCAGCACCATCCGCGAGGTGTGGTGGGACATCCGACCGCACCCTTCGTTCGGAACGCTCGAGTTGCGCATCTGCGACGGAGTGCCGACGATGTTTGAGCTAGCAGCTCTCGTAGCGCTGAGCCAATCCCTGGTCGTGTACCTGGGAGAACGGTACGCCGCCGGCCTCACTCTTCCCCAGCACCGGGCATGGACGATCCGCGAGAACAAATGGCGCGCTGCCAGATACGGGATCGACGCTCAGATCATCCGCGACGAGGATGGCAACCTCGTATCACTGCGGCGCTCCATCACCGACCTCGTGGAGAGGCTCGAGCCGACCGCCGAGCGCCTCGGCTGCCTCGATCAGCTTCGGAACGTCAACGACATCCTGGCGAGAGGCACTTCGGCCACCCGCCAGCGCGAGGTGCACGAGCGTACCGGGGACCTCGCTGCGGTAGTCGACTCTCTCGTGGAAGAGATGCGCACCGGCGCGCCGTGCCCGGCCTCTGACGGCGATCTAGCGGCAAGGAGACCTTAGGGAAGGACGCCCGGTCAGGGACGGGGCCCGAGGTAGCGAAGGTCCCCCTGACGGCGAGTCGCCCCCGTGGAATCAAGCCATTCGCAGAGCGGCACCGCGTACTTGCGCGAGGTCCCGAGGAGATCCCTGATCTGAGCGACGGTAAGCGGTCCGGACGCCTCGATCGCGTTGCGGACGTCCGCCCGTACCCGGCGGGCTTGGTCGCCCGTCAGGAAAAAGTCCCCGATCCGAACGAGATCGCCCGCTTCCACCAGCGCCCGCAGAAGCGCAGGATCTGCAGCGAGTTCACCGGTCGTGGGGGGTGACGCGCCTGCCGTTCGGACACGCGCAACTATCTGGTCACGGAGCAGCTGTTGTTCGGGCGCAAGCGTGGTCTGGTGCTGCTCCAGCCTGACGCTAGCGCCATCCGCTATCACCTTCGGGGCTGCAGCCAGCAAGGCTTCGAAGGGCGATGGACCCAGTCCCGTCACCGCCCGCAACTCTTCCTTGGGCATGCCGCGCTGGAGGGGATGATCGAAGTGATGGCTGCCGAGCGCCCGGTCGACCCTGCGTAGCAACTCCTCGAGATGCGCCTCCGATACCAGGATCGAATCGAGCCGGGCTACCCCCGGTCCTTCGCCGGTGCTCGCGCCGCTTCGGCTCAGTGCATCTGCCACGCCCAGGGCTCCTTCGGCCCCCACGATGGCGCCGAGAGCCTCCTCAGAACTCGCCCCGATCAGGCGCTCCAGGAGGGCGAGGTTGGCTCGCCGGGTGGGCTGCGGATCCAAGATCTCTCCGCCTCCGAACGTTAGAACGCGGCCTGCATCACGAAGCACGAAGCGATCTCCCCTGGTGACGGGAAGCGGGTCTCGCAGGAAGAGGCGGGCGAACCCAAACTCTCCGGGCTGGATCTTCTCCGAATCCAGCAGTCTGAGACGGACCGGCGTTTCTGCCGAGCCCGCGTAGAGCAGGTGGGCGCCCTTCTCGGTGAGGGCATGATCCGCGCCGCTGAGGTTTTCCGGTAGGACTTCGACGCGAGCGTCGACTAGGCGAGTGGATCGCCACTGGCCCGGTCTAACGATAGCGTCGCCACGGACCGCTCCCTGTCGTTCCAGTCCTGCCAGGTTCAAGGCCACCCGGGTGCCGGGGCCGGCCCGGGACACCTCTCTTTTGTGGCTCTGGATCGTGCGCACCCGGGCCTTGCGTCCTTCGGGAACGACTTCGGCCTCATCGCCGGCGGCGATCGACCCGCCCGAAAGCGTCCCGGTCACGACCGTTCCCGCTCCGGCGATCGTAAAGACACGATCGACCCATAAGCGGGGACGGTCGTTATCGGGAACCGGGGGGGCCGATGAGACCACCCGATCGAGCTCGGCCACGAGGTCGTCGACCCCCTGGCCGGTGACGGCAGAGCACGCGATCACAGGCGCGTCGGCAAGCGCGGACGCTGCCAGCTGCTCCTGGACCTCGAGCGTCACCAGCTCCAGCGCTTCTTCGTCCACGGTGTCGCTCTTTGTCAGCGCGACGACTCCGGAAGAGATGCCCAAGATCTGAAGGATCGATAGGTGCTCGGCCGATTGCGGCTTCCAGCCCTCGTTGGCAGCCACCACGAACAGACAGATGGATATCCCCCCGGCCCCCGCCAGCATGTTCTTTATGAATCGTTCGTGGCCCGGTACGTCGATCAGGCCGACCTCGTTGCCGGAAGGAAGCGTCAACCACGCGAATCCGAGATCGATGGTCAGCCCCCGCCGCTTCTCCTCCTCGAAGCGGTCGGGATCGATACCGGTCAGGCGCTCGACAAGGGCGGACTTGCCGTGATCGACGTGGCCCGCGGTTCCGATGACATGCACGCATCAAGGTTAGAGCCGCCGGTTAGAGCGGCGTCTTCATGACGGTGGCGGGATCTCGTGGACGAGGAGGCCCGCTATAGGTGGCGGAGCTCGCAGAGGATCTGGTCTTGTGGGGGAGTGACCGTGCGGAGGTCTAGCACGAGGCGATCGCCTTCGATGCGAGCGATAACCGGCGGGGTGCGGAAACGCAGTGCGCGCTCGAGCTCCGCAGTGCTCCGATCGGCATGGCTGAGAGCAACTCCCCAGGAGTCGATCTCGGCCCCCGGCAGCGAGCCTCCTCCGGTGACCGAGTGGCACCGGACCGCCTCGGCCCTCATGCCAGAGCCCGAGAGCCGGGTCGCGAGATCCCGGGCTCTAGCCTCGAGCTCACCCAGCGGCACCGTTGCCATCTGCCACAGCGGCAGCTGATCGGCGGTCCCCTCCAGATACATCGCCAGCGTCACCTCGAGGGCGGCAAGCGTCATCTTGTCGACGCGCACTGCCCGTACGAGGGGATGCTTCGAGATCTTGTCCAGCAGCGACCGGCGACCGGCGACCACACCCGCCTGGGGCCCTCCCAGGAGTTTGTCTCCCGAGAACGTGACGACGTCGGCCCCTTCTTCGATCGCGGCGGTGATCGGGGGTTCCACCGCGGCCCACGGTGCCTCCGGTGGCGCCTCTACGAGCCCCGAGCCGAGATCGTGCACGAACGTCACCTTGCGTGCGCGAGCCAATCGGGCAAGCTCCCGCGCTTCGACCGTTGCCGTGAATCCCACGAGACGGTAGTTGGAGGGGTGCACCTTGAGGATCGTGGCAGTGTCCGGCGTGATCGCACGCTCGTAATCGGCGAGATGGGTTCGGTTCGTCGTACCGATCTCTACGAGCCGGGCCCCGGACGCGCTGATGACCTCCGGAACTCGGAACTCACCGCCGATCTCGATTAGCTCTCCCCTCGAGACGATGACTTCATGGCCCGAGGACAAGGCCGCGAGCACAACGAGGACGGCGGCGGCGTTGTTGTTCACGATCAGTGCGGATTCGGCTCCAGTGAGAGAGGCAACCAGGGCTCGGGCGTGCGTGTAGCGGTCGCCTCGACGGCCGCTATCCAACTCGTATTCCAGATTCGAGTAGCTCTCGGCGATCGCCTTCACTGCGTCTAGCTGGCGTGGGCCCAGTGGAACCCTGCCGAGATTCGTGTGGATGAGCACACCCGTCGCATTGATGACGGGCTGGAGCAACGACCGGTCTCTCGCGTGCACCAGCTCCTCGGCGCGGGCTACCACCTCGTCGAAGGAGGGGTCCGTGCCCCCGCCCCGGATCTGCTCCCGAGCCTCGTCGATCGCCCGGCGCGCAACTCCCGTGCGGGTGCGGTGGGGGACCGTTCCATTCAGGGCGCCTGCCACGCGATCCACTGCGGGAAGCTCTCTGAGGCGCCGGGAAAGGTCTGACGAACCTCCCGCGGCGCCGGTCATCGCTGCGGTTTGTATTCCAGGATGCGCCGCCGCATGGCCTCCTGGATCGCCGACACACGGTTGTTCACATGCAGCTTGGTATAGATGTTGGCGATGTGCGTGGTGACGGTTCGTTCCGAGATGGAAAGGCGGTTGGCTATCGTCTTGTTGGGCAGACCTTCGCTCATCCGCCTCAGGATCTCGCGTTCGCGTGGTGTCAGCGGCTGGTAGGCGTCGGCAGCTTCGGCGGACTGATATGACTGAAACTCGGAGAGCAGTTGGGCAGCGACCCTGGGATCGATCCTTGCCCCTCCACCAGAGATCGAACGGACGGTGCCCAGGACCTCCTCGAGCTCGGCGGTCTTCAGGAGATAACCGGAGGCGCCCGCCTTTATCGCGTCGAAGATGAACTGCTGCTCGTCGTGGCCCGACAGGACGACGACTCCGATGTTTGGGAAGGAATTCTTGATCTCTCTGGTAGCTTCGATGCCGTCCTTATTGGGCATGATTACGTCGATGATGACAACGTCGGGTACCGT
>DATAPE010000206.1:0-4018 GCA_036265345.1 Actinomycetota bacterium | reverse complement strand
ATGCCGGGTATCGCCAGCGCCATGATCATCGCGTTCATTTTCAGCTGGAACAATCTTGTCTTCGGCCTGGTGCTCGCCGGGGGAACGACACGGCCGGTGACCATGGGCATCCTGCAAGCGATGACCTTCGACCAGATTCGATGGGGCCTGATGGCCACCTCGGCGATGGTCGCGGCCGTGCCGGGCATGCTCGTCGCGGTCTGGTTCCAGAAGCACATCACCCGCGGTTTGACCCTGGGCGCCGTGAAATGACGACCTTAGATCTCTTGTCGATCGGGTCGTGGACGCTCTTCGATCATCTGCTACGCATGGAGCGATTGCCGCGAGATGGCGAGACTGTTCCCCTCGACATGCCCGATTCCGAGTTGAACGCGGTCCATTTCGGAGATTGCAGCGCGAACATCGCCGCCGCGGCGGGCCGGTTGGGACTAAGAGCCGGGCTGGGCATGGTCGTCGGTGAGGATTTTGAGACCTCCGGCTACAGACGACACCTCACCGATCTCGGCGTCGATCTGGCCGGGGTGGAGGTCCGTCCCGGAGTGCGTTCCGGACACAGCTACAACGTCTTCGACTATGAGAATCGGGGCTTCTGTCTCTCCCATCTCGGCGTGGCCGCCGTGCAGGACGACTGGTCCCCACCGCTGCCGCTGATCGCCGGGGCCCGGGCGCTGGTCGTGAGCGAGATGTTCAGTCCTTACACGCTCGCCGCCATTGAGCACGCACGAGGCCAGGGCCGTATGACGGCGATCAATGGCATGGTTGCCAGTGCGGGCGGCGACGCCGAGCGATTCCTTGCGGCCGCTGACATGCTCTTCCTCAGCCGGGGTGAGGTCAGGGATCTGCAAGCAGCTCTCGGTGTCGACGACGCCGCTGGGCTCCTCACGCACGGTCCGGAGCTAGTTGTGGTTACCCAGGGTTCTGGAGGGAGCCTCTGGCACACCCGCGACGGGACGACCCATATCGCATCGGTGCCGGCCACCCAGTTTGTCGATTCGACGGGCGCGGGGGATGCGTTCGTGGCCGGGGCCCTGTTCGGGATGCTGGCCGGTCTTGACGGCCCCCAGGCCGGCCGCTGCGCTGCGGTGGTGGCCAGTTTTGTCGTCGAGACCTGGGGCTGCCAGACGAACCTGCCGAGTCCGGGGGATCTGCGGTGCCGCTACCGCGAGCACTTCAATGAGGAACTCCCCATATGAGGGTCATCGACGCTCATATGCACTATGGGACTGACCGCAATGTCGCGGCTCACACCTGCGTCCCATATCTTGTGAATGGCGAACCGGAAAGCGTCATCAGACTGCTCGATGAGCAGGACGCCTCCCACGGTGTTCTGTTTCCCCACGACCGGCGCATGACTCCCCCCTGGGACGCCGACTACAACGAGGCGAATACGGCCGTGGGGGAGGCGGCACGGCGGTATCCCGATCGCATCGTCGGCGTGGCTCGCATCGACCCGACGTTTGGAGCGCGGCACACGGGCGATCTGATCGACCGCTACGTCGGCGAGTGGAACTGCCGCGGCCTGAAGCTCGTCGCCGGCTACGACTTCTATCGGCCGAATGACATGTCGGTGATGGGCCCGCTCCTGGACAAGGCCGAGCAATACGACCTCACAGTGCTTTTCCACTCCGGCGATGCCCCGCGAGATCTCCCCTATCTACAGGCGCAGGCCGCGAAGGCCTACCCCAAAGTTCGCTTCGTGCTCGCCCATATCGGCATGCATGCCTATGTTTGGGAGGTCATCCTCGCCTGCCAGGAGTACCCGAACATCTTCGTGGACATGGCCCAGGCCTTTCCATTCGACATTATGACCTTCATCCGTAACGTCTCTGTTGATCGCCTGCAATACGGTTCGGACGTTCCCTACCAGTCGCCTCGCGTCGAACAGGAGAAGCTGCGGGTGATCGGTCTCAGCGAGGAAGAGCTGGAGAAGGTGTTCTGGCGCAATGCCGCCAGAATCTGGGGCGTCGATAGCGCGGAGGAGCGAGCCCACGACGCCAGAGTTGGCAAGACGTAGCCATGGAAGATCGGGGCGAGGGGAACGTGCTCGACACGCTGTTCGGAGTGACGAAGCCGATCATTGGCATGATCCATGTCTTACCGCTTCCCGGATCGCCTCGTGGACGCAATTGTGACTTGGAGCACGTCTACGACCGTGCCCTCGAAGAGGCAATAGATCTGGAGCAGGCCGGCGTGGACGGTCTGCTGCTCGAGAATGCGGGTGACATCCCGTTTCTAAAACCGGACCAGATTGGTTACGAAACCGTGGGTGCGATGTCGGTGATCGGGGATCGCATCCGCAGCGCGACAAAGCTGCCACTCGGGTTCAACATCGTCGCCAACGCTGCGAAAGCTTCACTTGCTTGCGCTAAGTGCAGCGGCGCCAGTTTCGTGCGTGTGAACCAGTGGGCGAACGCCTACATTGCCAACGAAGGGCTCATTGAGGGTGCCGCCTCCACGGCGCTCCGCTACCGGATGCAGATCGAGGCCGATGCGATCGCGATCTTCGCGGACGTCCATGTCAAGCACGGAAGCCATGCCATCGTCGCGGACCGTGAAGTCGCTGAACAAGCTCGGGACGTCGAGTTCTTCGGCGCCGACGTGCTCATTGCCACCGGCTCCCGCACCGGGGATCCCGCCGGGCTCAGTGACGTCGAGGACGTACGCGCAGGCACAGACCGCCCGGTGTTCGTCGGCAGCGGCCTGAACCCCGACAATGCCGCCGAACTCTTGCGAGTGGCGGACGGGGCCATCGTGGGGAGTTGGTTCAGAACGACCGGCAACATGTGGGGAATTGTCGATCTCGGAAAAGTGTCGGCGCTAATGGAGAAAGTGCAATCTGTTCGGTAATGGAGCGCTTTTCCCGATGGGCCTCGGATAACCCCGTTATCTATATTGAGCATGAGCCTGGAATCTCGACGCGTGTGGACTTAAAAGACGTCTTGCTCGATGATCCGGCGTCCGGGTAATCAGAGGTTGCGGGATTCCTCTGAACAGGCGAGGCGCCCGGTCAAGGTGGATGGGCAAGCTTTACGGTGGACACTCATAGACGGGGTTTCTCCGGATTTGTAAACAGCAGGCTGGGGCCTCAGGTGCCTGGATCTCAGGCATCTCCATACATGGTAAACAACGCTGGACGCCGAGCTGCCCATGGCTGTAAGGCTTCAAACGCAGCACAAGCGCGGAGCACGACGGCGTCCTTCCACCGCTGCCCCACAACCTGAAGCCCGACAGGAAGGCCATCGGCTGTCCAGCCGGCAGGGACGCTGGCTGCCGGGTTGCCCGTGAGATTGAAGGGGAAGGTGAATGCCGTCCATTGCATCCCCGTGACCGGTTGGCCGCCGACTTCTGGCGGAAAGTCGATCCCGACTGGAAAGGGCGGAAGGGTCATCGTTGGTGTCAGGAGCAGGTCGAAGCGCTCGAAGAACGCCGCTGCCATGAGCTGCAGATCGTTCCGCACACGCTGCGCCCGTGAAACATCGAACGCGGTCAACTTGCGACCAGCTTCCGCAATTCGCTCGAGTCCGGGATCCAGGCGACCCCGCCAGTCCGGCAGGAGCGCGTCGATATCGGCACCAACCAAGCCATAGAAAAGGGTGTGGAACAACTCGTAAGGGTCGGGCCAACCCGGTGCCGCCTCCTCGACATTGGCGCCCAACTCCTCAAACCGGCGAGCCGCCCGCTCCGTAACGGCGCGAACCTGTGGGTCGACCGCGGCGTAGCCAAGATCAGGGCTCCAGGCGACTCGCAATCCGGCGATACCACCATCGCACCCAGTGACAAAATCGACATCCGGACCCGGCGCCGAGAAGATATCCCGTGGGTCTGGTCCTGCAATCACCCCGAGCATGAGCGCACTATCCCGGACGGTGCGGCTCAATGGCCCCTCAGAAACGAACGTGCCGACGACGGATGGTGGGAACATCGGCACCAGACCGAAGGTCGGCTTGATGCCGAAGACGCCGCAAAAACTGGCCGGCTGACGAATTGAACCGCCCCCATCGCCTCCGGTCGCGATCGG
>DATAPE010000205.1:0-8377 GCA_036265345.1 Actinomycetota bacterium | reverse complement strand
TGTCAGCCTTGTTGCCGACGGAGATGAGAGTTGACATCCCGAGGCCAAGCTCCAGAGCTCTGCCGATAATGGCGATGCCGAGCGCTCCAGACTGCGATGAGAAACCAACGCGCCCGGGGGGCGGAGTCGAAGGGGCGAAGGTAGCGTTGAGGCGTATTGATGGATGGGTGTTCATCAAGCCCATGCAGTTGGGGCCCACTATCCGCATCCCGGCGGCGCGCGCGATCCGAAGGAGTTCGCGCTGTCTTTCGGCTCCTTCGTCGCCCACCTCCGCGAAGCCTGATGAGATCACCAGGAGAGCCTTCACCCCCTTCTCTCCGCACTGTTCTGCCACCTCGGCTACCACCGGGGCAGGCACGACGATCACCGCCAGGTCGACTTCGTCTGGAATGTCAAGCACGGTGGGATAGGCGCGCACCGATTGGACGACTTCGGCTTTGGGGTTGACTGGAAACACCGGGCCCTCGTAGCTCGCCTGCAAGAGATTGTGGAAGACCTCGCCGGGGATGGTTCCCCGGCGCCGGGATGCTCCGATCACCGCGATCGACGTGGGTCGCAGGAGTCGGGCAACCCCCGCGCCCGACGCTATCGCTTCCCGTCTTTCGAAGGACTCGAGGGCCTCCGGTGTGGGTGATGTTGGGAACTCGGCGTGTACAACCCCACCACTGAGCGACGTCTCGATCGGCAGATTGAGGTTACGGAGCACCTCCAGCATGTCCGCATTCGAGCCCAACACCTCTGCCTCAAAGGTTGTGATCCCGGCCTCCGCCGCGGCTTCCCCGAGGTGTTCGATCAGCACGCTCCCGAGGCCGAGTCCTTGAAGGGGATCGTCGACTACCAGGGCCATCTCGGCGCGACCCGGCCCGGTTTGAACGTACGTGGCAAGGCCTATCGCTCGACTCTTCTCTTTAAGTCCGGTCTGTGCAATGAGAGAGAAGCTCGTCGCGTAATCGACGGCCACGAACCGCCGCAACATCTCTCGTGAGGGGGTTACTACGCCGTGGAAACGCATCCGTACAGACTTGGCGGACAGCCGGGCGAAAAGGTCGGTGACCGAGTCCAGGTCGCCGGACACCGCGGGACGAACGCGCACGGTTGAGCCATTCCGTAACGCAACATCCACGACCCGGTGTGCAGGGTAGGCGTTTTCGAGCTGTGCCGGCTCCACCATCTGGCTCAGATTAGAACCCGAAACGATGGTGAAGTCTCGGACGACTCACGAAATCCTGTCTTCAGGATCGGCTTCGCCTTCCATCACCGCAAGCCGGGTGTAGTAGTCAGGGAGTTCTCGGAGGTGAGCCAAAGCTATCTTTCCCGTGAGGATCGGATCGTCTCCAGTGACGTCGGTTTTGGGGTCACGAGCGCCGTGTTCTAGCTCCACGTCGAGACCCTTCCGAAACTGCTCGACATCGAAAGGACTGGTTGTCCAGTCGATTCGCAGAGTCTTGGCTATTGCCTGAGCCTCCTCAATTGTAAACGTGCTCTTCGACTCGAGGTTTGAGCTCATCTCAACTCCTTGACCTCATTTACCATGCGGGGCACTTTTCCTGTGATCGTGAACAGCACACGCATCATCTTGTGGCCAGGATCGGCCGCGGGGTCGAACATGCATGGACACCCACCGTCGATTACGCACATGCCCTGTTCCCGTCCGTACTTCGCCGCGCTCTCCGAAACGCTCCCGGTACCGAAAGCTCGGTGCATCCACACATTGCGGATCCCAAGTTCCTCGCACTCCCGCACGGTGGCTTCCGCGAGGTCGGGCCTGGTCCCTATGACGACGGCATCCACTCCACCCGGAATAGACTTCAGGTCACGGTACGAGCGATCTCCCTCAACCTCCTCGGCGTTCGGATTGACGGCGTATACCTGATAACCGCGCTCGCGGAGGCGCCGATAGACGACGTTGCCTCCGTGTCCTTGAGGTTTTCTCGAAACCCCCGTCACGGCTATCCGTTTCTTGCCGAGGAAATCTGTTGCTGCCGCCTGGATCGGGCGCATGCCTGCCTCCCTTCTTTCCTTCTCGGAACCTGTCCTCACTACTAGCGCGAGTAGGGATGACTAGGTAGGGCCGACCGGACCTTGGTTACCGGTGCTTTTGGGCCTCGAGGGGTCAGCTCCCGTGGCGCAAGGCCCGATCAGCACTGGATGGTCTGGACTCACCCCGAGTACCAAACGGCATCTTGAACGCGGGCCAACTGGCCCTGTCTGCAGACCCGCGGCCGCGTCAATCTTGGAGGCAAGCAAGTGCTCGCACGTTGTTGAAAGGTGACGCTATGAACCAGGTAAAGACCTATCCGCTGATATCGATTAGATCCGACGCGACGGTCCAGGACGCGGCTCGGCTGATGGTGGATTGCAGGATCAGCGCCCTTGGCGTGTTGGGTCGGAAGAAAGAGTTCGCTGGGATCATCACGGAGCGAGACCTATCGAGGCTCGTGGCCTTGGCTCGCGACCCTGCCGAAACTGTCGTTTCGGTGATCGCCACATTCTCCCCCGTAGTGATCGACGGCCCCATCAGCGACGAAGAAGCTCTTGAGCGGATGCGCATCGCCCGCGTCCGTCACTTGATCGTTCGTGTCGGAGCCGATTTCAGCATCGTCTCGATGCGTGATCTGATCCCAGATACCAAAGGTCCTGGATCTGTCCATGAGCCGGTCGTCGCCGACCTCATGACTGCTCCGGCGATAGCTTGCCGTGACGAAGCGTTATTCGAGGAGATCGCCGACATACTCGCGGCCCGCGACATCTCTGGGATGCCGGTGGTCGACAAGCTCGGAAGAGTTGTGGGCGTCATTTCGGAACGCGACCTGGCGCATGCCCTTGGCGGACCGATGGTCAGGCTTGCGCTTCGACGCTCCAACCACGGCCCCCGCCGTCCCGCCTCGGATCGTGGTTCCTGGGGGCCGCGTCGGGCCAAGGACATCATGACGTGTCCGCCGGTCATCGTTGGCCCTCAAACGCCTCTAGACGAAGTAGCTCGTCTGCTGAGGGTCCATAAGATCAACCGGATCCCGGTTGTACATGGAGACCGACTGATCGGAGTGGTTACGCGCGGCGACGTTCTAGCCGCGATTGCTCATCTCGAACATCGCCAGAACGATCCCACCCTCCCCCCCGAATTAGTAGGAAGCGCCGGCATGTACCGCGGTATCGATGTTCATTTAGAGGAATCTCGATACGCTTCACCTACGGAATATTCGCCCGAGGTGCAGGCGGAATCAGAGAAGGCAGTATGAACGGCCTTACGGTTGCCGATGCCATGACTCGCTTGGTCGTCAAGCTGCGGCCCAGCGACACGATCCAGGAAACCGCACAACGCCTATTCCTCAATCACATCAGTGGCGCACCAGTGGTCGAAGGGGGGCGCCTGGTTGGAGTTGCGTCGGTGACCGACCTCGTTCGCGCCTACACGCCGTGGATCGGCGTTCCCTCACCGTTTCCGAGGAACGATTACTTGGTCTGGCTGGCGGCCGGATCTGCGCCGCCCCCCGCGCATAACTTGCCGGTTGGAGACGTGATGACCCGCAAGGTGGTAGCGATCTCTCCACAGGCGAGCTTATGGAGAGCCGCTGCGATGATCGATCGGCATGGGGTGAAGCGTCTTCCCGTGGTGAATACCGAGCGTCACATGGTAGGCATCGTGGCGCGAGCCGACCTCGTGCGAGCGATCGCTCCAAACGACGAGAGGCTCACCTCGTCGGTTGTCGGTGCGATAGGTGACCTTGGGTTCGACAGCTTCCTTTCCCTTGAGGTCAGCGCCAAAGAGGGAGTCATCACCATGGCCGGTGTGACCGAACTCAGATCGACCAAGAGGCTGGCGGCGCGAATCGTCGCCAGAGTCCCCGGAGTCCTCGACGTGATCGACGAGCTCGGCTGGCGGCAAGATGACACCGCAGACGATGACGTTTTCGGCCCGGGAGAACGGAACGAGCTAAGTCGGGCGGTCGGTCCGTCGCGATGAACGAGCTGTGATGGCCAACGGGGGGCGGGCAAGCCGTCGAAGCAAGCTAGATTCAGATTATGGCCGATCGTGCTCAACGTCAGGCAGCTGGACTCGTCGAGGCCGGCCTCGCCCTAGCTTCTGAACACGACCTCGACGCACTGCTGCAGCGGATCGCGGATCTAGCTCGCGAGTTGGTGGGGGCACAATACGCGGCGGTGGGAGTGATAGGCGAGAAGACGCTCTTGCGCCGCTTTGTTCACTCTGGAATCGATGTGACGACTGCGCACGAGATCGGGGACCTGCCGCAGGGGCGCGGTCTTCTGGGGGCCTTGCTAGAGGGCGGACGTCCGATGCGATTGCGAGAGATAAGCGAGCACCATGCATCCTATGGATTCCCGCCCCACCATCCCCCGATGCATTCTTTCCTCGGGGTGCCCATCGTGGTCCGGGAGAAGGTCTATGGGCGACTTTACCTCACTGAGAAGCGCGGCGACTCCCAGTTCTCCAAGGATGACGAACGGCTGGCACTTACACTTGCGGCACAAGCTGGTGTAGCGATTCAGAACGCCAACCTGCTTGAGGAGATCAAGGCTCGAAGTGAGGACCTCGCGGTTCTCGAAGAGCGCGATCGAATCTCCAAAGAGCTCCATGATGGCGTCATCCAATCGATTTACTCCGTCGGACTGGCGCTGCAGGGAGCGATGACCATCGTGGAACGAGACCCTAAGGAAACCATGAAGCGAATGGATGAAGCTATCGGGACGCTCGATAACGTAGTCCGGGATGTGCGCTCATACATATTTGGTCTTCAGCCGAAGAGCGTGGAGGAATACGGACTGAAGCGAGCAATCGAGGAGTTGTTGAAGGACTTGGAGGTGAACGCGCTGGTCGAGGTGACTGAAGAATTGTCCGAGGCAGCGCTCCAGAAGGTTTCTAGCGACGCCAGCGGTGACCTTATCCAGATCGTTCGTGAGATCCTGTCCAACATCGCCCGGCATGCTCACGCCAGCGAGGTCCACATCGCGTGCGTCATGCGTGAGGATGAAACCTTTGTGATGAAGATCGAAGACAACGGCAGGCACTTCGACCCTCGCACCGTCGCTCGTGGTGATGGCTTGAACAATATCCAGGGACGAGCGAGGCGCATCGGCGGAGCGATCGCAATCTCCGCGCGTAGTCCGAAGGGCACCATGCACACAATTTCGCTCCCCACCGGATCGAGGTAAAGATGCTCCGAGTCATGTTGGTGGATGACCACGAGATCGTGCGTCAGGGGTTGCGGTCTCTTCTCGAAGCAGAAGCCGATATCGAGGTTGTCGCTGAGGCCGACGATGCCTCAAGCGCTGTCGCTCTCGCGAACGTCCACGTGCCTGATGTCGTGATCATGGACGTTCGCATGCCGGGTGGTTCTGGGGTTGAAGCCTGCCGCGCCATCCGTGATGACCATCCCGACTTGCAGGTCGTCATGCTGACCTCATATTCAGACGACGAAGCCTTGTTCAATTCGATCATGGCCGGCGCAGCTGGATTCGTCCTCAAGCAGATACGAGGTCACGACCTGCTGGACGCAGTCCGCGCGGTCGGAGCTGGCAAGTCCCTGCTCGATCCCAACGTGACAAAGCGAGTCCTGGAGCGGTTGCGTCAGGCGAAGTTCGACGACCGAGACCCGAAGCTGGCGCGCTTATCTCCCCAGGAAGAACGGATATTGGACATGGTGGGAGAGGGCCTTACGAATCGGGAGATCGCTGCCCGGATCCACCTTTCGGACAAGACCGTAAAGAACTACGTGTCCACCATCCTGCAGAAGCTCGAGGTGACGCGGAGGGCTGAAGCAGCTTCCTATGTAGCCCGGGCCCGGGCCACCCCTCGCCCGAGATCTGACTTAACCGGCAACTGAAACGGCCTGGAGGGGCCAAAGGTCTCCTCCTACCAGGTCCGTTCGGCCCTGGGAGGGCCCGCCTCCTCGTTCGATGCTTTCTTCAAAGGAAGGCAGTCGACGAGAGAGGAGAATCGCGATGGCACAGACAGAGAGGCTTCACTACTACGAAGAGCCAAGGATCGCGAGGTGGCTGTTCGCGTCGCGGCCGGCCGCCGTGATCTGGCTCGTTGCAAGGCTGTACCTCGGCTACGAGTGGTTGAAGGCAGGATGGGACAAGGTCTTCGGGCCGGGAAGCGACGCGTGGATGAAGAGCGGCGTCGCCGTCAAGGGCTTCAGCCAGTTCGCCGCCACCCAGCTCACCAAGGGCGACCACCCGGCCGTCGCTTACGGCTGGTACAAGTCCTTCTTGAACTGGATAGCTGATGGCCAGTACCACTGGATCGCCAAGGTGGTTGCAGTGGGAGAGGTCGCTATCGGGATCATGTTGATCCTTGGGATCTTCACGGGGATCGCAGCTCTGTTGGGGGCGACCATGAACTTCAGCTACATCTTCGCCGGCAGCGCCGGAGTCAACCCGCTGTTCATCTTGATCAGCATCGGCCTGATCCTGGCGTGGAGGGTGGCTGGCTACTACGGCGTCGACCGTTACCTCCTCCCGCTGCTCGGAACTCCCGAAGAGCCAGGACTTGTATTCAAGCGCTCCGATGCCAAGAGGATGAGGACGCAGACCGTCTGAGACCGGGGGGCCGGAGAGGGGTGAGAGTTATCTCGCCCCTCTATCGCGTGGTGGCTCATCTGGATCGCGATCGCCCCCACGGTGATGAGAAAGCTGGGGACCAGGAAAGGCAGGCACGATGATGGCTCTCTCGGTCAAGAGGGCGACTCTGTGGAGCGTGCTGGTCGGAGCGGCGTGGCTGACGATCTACTCCCTGGGCCGGACGTGGGGCTCGACCCTCGAGGAGAGAACCCGCTACCTACCGGGCGACGATTTGATCCCCGATCCTCGTTTGACGACGAACCACGCGACCACGATAAAGGCGACCCCAGAGGAGATCTGGCCGTGGTTGGTCCAGTTGGGCTGGCACCGCGGCGGCTGGTACACCTATCGGTGGGTTGACCGCCTCTTGTTTCCAGCCAATCGCGCCAGTGCCGAGTCGATACTTCCGCAATGGCAGGACCTTCACGTCGGAGATCGCATCCCTGATGGGCCCCCCCAAACAGATTGTTTCTTTGTTGTGGAGTTGCTCGAGGCGAACAAGATGCTGGTCCTGCGTTCCTGGACCCACCTTCCCCCACAGCTCCGTGCAAAGAACTCCCGCTACCAGATGGAATGGAGCTGGGCCTTTTATCTCACCGATCTCGGTGGCGGCGAGACCCGCTTCCTGTTCAAAGTCAGAGGACTGCTCGGGCCAAGGTGGCTAAGGGTCGCCTATCACGCCTTTGTAGTCCCAGCAGATTTCGTCATGGGTAGGAGCTTGTGCCTGGGCTTGCGCACGCGGGCCGAACACAACTACGAACGCTAAGCCTGTGCCTCCGCAGGTTCGTCGGATCACGGGGACGCTGGAGAACGTGAGCTATCGCTCGAATGCCGTTGGTCGCGGTGTCGGGCCAGGTGGGCGCCTTGTTTGATGGGATGTCGCTTGTGTTGAGGGCGCGGGGGGTGGTGGTCGACTGTTCGCAGGGGTCGGAAGGTCTATTGCGGCTGCACTCCCCCGATGCCAAGATGAATGACCGCCGACCGAGGAGGTGCTTGTGAAAAGGATCTTATTCGCCGTGGATGCTTTTGACGAATGTAGAAAGGGCATTCCGTTGGTGACGGAGCTGGGCAAGAGCTTTGAAGCGGAAATAGTCGTATTCCACGTCAGAGAGCGCCTCAGAAACCGAGCTGGCGCTTATGAGATCGACGAACCAGAACAGATCCATGTGGCTGACGAGATCGCCGGCACTCTCAAGGAATCGGGGCTCAATGCCCGGTCGGAAACCGTTACTGCGACCGGACATGTCGCCGAGCACATCATTGATTATGCGGAGTCCGTGGACGCAGATCTGATCGCGATGGGAACTCGGGGCTTGGCCGACTTTGCGGGATTTCTAATGGGCAGCGTTGCTCACAAGGTCCTGCATGTGTCGAAGAAGCCCGTACTGATAGTGAAATAGACACGATCCGTTGACGTGATCTCTCTTCAAGGAGGAGATCGTGCGGGGGGTCGACGGGCCCGTCGAATGAGGGTCTTGAGGCCCTGGGTACGAGTCCCGTGTCTCGCGTAAGAAAGAGGAGAGTACGAACGAAAGAGGTGTTCGAGAAGATGCCGCTCATCTATGCACTTGCGTAGCGCTTGACTCGGGGCTCGCTAACACTCGCCTCGCGGTTCCCTCCCGCTGGGGGCCCCGTGCTACGGTGGGAAGCCAGATCCAGGCGTTCGCTCGGGGAAGCCCCATCGCTCCACTGCTGCGCTTAGCGGGCCACTTCCCAACCCCAAGCGGACTGGGGGTCGCGCTTGGTGAGATCACGATCCGGCTACAAAGAATGTGGTGCTTCCCGCCTGAGCAAG
>DATAPE010000204.1:0-3335 GCA_036265345.1 Actinomycetota bacterium | reverse complement strand
CCCACTTCCGCAGGCCACCGGCGGCTTCGAGGAGCGCTACAAGGAGATGACCGAAAACCACGACCCCTACATCGACCAGGACCCGCCGAAGCGGGTCCCGATCGCAGGGGGAGCCCCCCGATCTCATAAACGCCAACCGGGTCTAGAAGGCCCCCTTGATCGCCGAACCCCAGATCGCGCAGTCGGCGGGGCTGTTGGGCGGGTTGTCCTCGGTCCCGTACTGAACCGTCATGGTCCGGGACCGGGCCCCGTTCACGAACTCAACGGTCCCACTGACCTCGTCACTGGTCCCATTCCTGTTCATGAAGAGAAACTCGCCGTTGTCGAGATCATCCGCTGAGGCGGAGACCTCGTGGGGGTTCAGGGTCCCGGTTGGACCGCCTCCACCTTCATTGGCGTAGCTGACCTTCGCCATTCCGTTCGCCGCGGTGCCGAGCAGGATGAGGCGGGTTGTCTGGCTCGTGCACCGGAGCCGGACGGCCGCACCGGGGACGCCGACGATGGTCTTGTGGAAGCCGTTGTTGACGAGCGCCTTGAACGCTATCGGTGTGCCCCGATGCGATTTGGCGGGGGCGCGGGCGCTACTCGCCCCGATCGCGTAGATGGCGACGATGCCGAGCGCGAGCACGCCTGCCACGCTAAGGCAGCGTTTCAATGACATTGCGATACACCTCCTCGACGGATCGATCGAGGATCGATCCAATTGTTACAACCGGGCCGACCCTCTCATGGACCGCAGGCTTGTCAAGGCTCCCCCGTCACGTCGCTGACTCGTCAGATCGCAGACCACACCTGACGGAGGTGAGGGGGATTCCCGACCGCGGCCTAGCCACCGCAAAGCTGGACTCGTCCCGGTCTCCCGCGGCGGGAGCTCATAGGGGACCCGCAACGAGAGCGCTGCTTTCGCGTGAACGCGAGAGCGCCACTGGCGGTGCCGCCGAGCAGGTCTGCTCCATCGGCTCCGAGACCTGACCCCTGGTCAGTAATCGGAACCGGTCGGTCGGAGCGTCCGCTGGGCTATGTCCCGTGCTGTGCGATCTCTACCCCTGGAGGTCGCAAACGGCCCTGAAGATCAACGACCGGCCAGCGAGCGAGCACCCAGCCGCCGGGAAGACCATGATGATCTCGATCGCAAAGCTGCCGAAGCGCAAGAGGGCCCGGCTCGCCCGGCGCCGCCACGGGAACCTAGGCAGTTAGTCGCTCGGCGGTCCCGAGCCACGCAGTCGCACCCACAAAAAGGACTAGACAGCTAGCAGCTGTCCCACGTACGAGCGCGAGCGGGATCTGAATCTGAGGCTCCGGGTCCTCGAGTTCCCTGGCCGAAATAGGCCGACTTGGCTTGCCCATGCGTTTCCCATCGCGAAAACGGCTTTCTTTACAGCGAGCCACCCGGCGGTCTTTTGGCTCTAGGACCCGGATTTCGTTCCCTCCCTATCCCCCGGCAGACCTGCGCCGTCCGCGCTTCGTTTGCGATGCCCTCCCCGCCTGCAAATCGTCGAACGAGCTGGCTTAAGTTTGGCCATGCTGAGTCCGCTCCCGTAGCTTGGCGTGGTGCTCGAAGGGAACAAGCCCAGAGCACAGGTGAAAGCGGATGAGGCTGCGTAGCCCGCTCTGTTCAAACACTCTCCGGGGCGGGCACGAGCGGCCTCGCTGCTGGATCCGACGGGGCCCGCTTCGGCGGGCCTTGTCGTGAGATGCTGCAGCGAGAGTCCGCAGACAAAGCGGGGCGAGGGCTAGGTTTCGACCGATGAACCCGGAGGAGTGGGCGTACAAGGTCCGCCCTGAGTGTCGCGGCAAGGCGCAAGAGGCGGTTGCCCAGATGCGCGCCTTGGGATTCCGGGTTGAGCTGCGACGCGGCGACCTGCTCGTGTTCACGATCGAGCACACCGTGCTCGATGCCCAAGCGCGCGCGACCCTGGAGCGCGTTTGGCCGAACTGGCGCGAGTGCGTGACCGAATGAACCGCGCCCCTCCGGGAAAGTAAAGGGGGCTGGGGTCTCCATACCACCTCGGCGCGGGAGCCCGCTTCGGCGGGCTCCCTTGGCGTTTACGTGGCGACGCCTTCGGGAAGGCTCCTCTTGGGCTCGGCCGGCATGGGAGTTCCATCTCCCGTGCTCCTGGATGACCGTCGGTCGGGCCCTTTCTCGCAATCCTCCGCCCTGGCCCCAGACTGTTCGGCGTAGACTCTGGTCCCTGGCCCCGGTCGGCCTGCTCGGGGCTTCCTGGCTGCCGCCTGGACCCTGTGTCGGCCGGGGCCATTTCTTGCCCTCTCGCGAGATACTGCGTAGGCGATGTCGCAGGAGAGTGTCGAGGTCGTGCGCAGCTACTTCAAGGCCCGAAGCGAGAGGGGTAGAGAGGGCGTCTTTGAGTTCCTCTCCCCGAATGTGGTTTGGGAATCTCGGTCCGATTTGCCGGATGCCCAGAGGTATCGCGGTCATGACGGCGTCCGAGCCTTCTTCCGGCGCTTTCGCGATGTTTTGGACGACATGTGGTTCGAGGCCGATGACTTCATCCTCGCCGGGGAGCGAGTGGTGGTCCCGTTGCGTTGGGGCGGACGAGGCAAGAGCAGCGGGGTCGTCGTTGAAGAGCGGGAAGCTTGGGTTTTCGCCGTGCGGGACGACGTGATCGTGCGAGTAGAGGAATACCGAACCGCCGAAGCTGCCCTCGAAGCCGCCGGGCTGCGGGAGTAGGCCAACACTCAGCACTCAAAGCTCACGATTCGGTCGCCTCGGTTTCCAGACGCTCCCCGCCGGGAACAGACCTTGAGGTACAGACCACGGCCCTGGTCGGCCCCTGGGTTCCTGGGTTCTTCCTTTCTTGACAGGAACCTTCGTCGGCTAGGGCCGTCCCTCGTGGATGCCAGGGAGCGGGTAGGCTCACGCGTGGCCCCGGCCGCACCCTGCTCGGGGTTCCCTGGCCTACCGCCTGGGTGTGTCGGCCGGGGCCATTTCAGGCTCGCTCGCCGCGAGATACTGCGTCGGCAATGTCGCGGGAGAACGTCCAAATCGTCATCGACGCGTTCACGGCCTTCAACCGTCGCGACCTGGATGCCTGGTTCGAGTACGTCGCCGACGACATCGACTACCGGGCGGTCGAGGGTGCACCCGATGACCACGGACCGATCTACGGCAAGGACGCCCTGAGCGTGTATTTGCAGGACTGGCTGGACACATTCGATGAGTTCAGAAGCGAGCCGGTCGAACTGATCGACGGCGGAGAAGGCAGGGTTATCGCGGTCACGAAGATCAGCGGCCGCGCCAAGCTCAGCGGAGTCGAGACGGATCTGACTTACGCCGCCCTATACACGGTCCGAGACGGGAAGATCGTGCGGGGCCG
>DATAPE010000203.1:0-13366 GCA_036265345.1 Actinomycetota bacterium | reverse complement strand
TGAAGTGGCAGAAGGTACCGTCAAGTGGTTCAACAACGACAAGGGTTACGGGTTCATCTCGCAACCTGAGGGTGAGGACCTGTTCGTGCATTTCTCGGCGATCCAGACCGAGGGTTATAAGTCTCTAGAAGAGGGACAGGCTGTCCAGTTCGAGGTCACGCAGGGACCGAAGGGAAAGCAGGCGTCAAACGTCCGGCCCGTCTAGCCGATACCGCTAATCCAAAAGGCCCCCGGTTTCTGGGGGCCTTTTTCTTTTGACCACCGTCTGTTTACGCTTGGGGTCCCCGCGCATCTGCGGCGGACCCATCGGCAAGGAGGCAATGATGCCCGAAGAAGAGAAGTGCCCTGAGTGCGGAGCACCCGTTGTCGAGGGACGGCTTAACTGTCCCGAGTGCGGCAGCGTCTACAAGAACCTGGACGACAAGGAGCTGGAGCGCAACCCGGAGGAACAGGGCTAGGGCTGATCGCCGGGCGCATCCAGGGGAAAGATCGCTCTCACCTCGGTCTTCCTGACCTCCATGAACTCGGGGGCATAGAGGAGCTGCGACTCGTCGCCGTACCGCAGCTTGGTGCCGGTTACCGGGAAGAAGGTCCGCGGGTCGCGCATCACCGACTCCCAGGCATCCGAGAAGCGGCTCAACTCGGGAGGGAGATGTATCCATCCCTCTATCCGGCAGACGTCCAGCATCAACACGACGCGCACCACGCGCAGAGCGATCTTCTGGCCCTCGGTTTCGGATGCCGGTAGGCGAGCCTGACCGCTCTGCTCCTGGATGCTCATACCGTTTCCGGCACCGGGACCGTTTGAAGGACGAATTTGAGAGCGTCGTCCGCGCTGTATTCGTCGAACGCCACCTCTTTGCGCAGGATCAGTCGATGACGTAGCACAGGGGGCACCATCCTCTGCACGTCTTCGATCGTGACGTAGTCGCGCCCGGCTAGCCGGGCGGCCGCTTTGCTGGCCCCCAATAGATGGACGGCGGCGCGGGTACTGCTGCCCAGCGCCACCGTCGGCAGCTCGCGCGTGAGACGGATCACCGCCACCATGTACCGGATGACCCCTTCCGAAGCCTGCGTGTCGTCCACCAGTTGCTTGGCCTCGACGAGGTCTGCCAGGCCGATGGCGGCGCTGACATCGAACAGCGTTGCCGATTGGATGCCCTCGTGCTTCATCAGCATGGCGGCCACTTCATCGTGCTCGGACACATAAGTCACCGATACCTTGAACAGGAAGCGGTCGAGTTGTGCCTCCGGCAGCGGGAAGGTGCCTTCGAAGCTCTGTGGGTTCTGGGTTGCGATCACGACGAAGGGGTCGGGAAGCAGGCGCGTCTCTTCGGCCAGGCTGACCTGTCGCTCCTGCATGGCCTCGAGAAGCGCCGCCTGCGTGCGCGAAGGGGTGCGGTTGATCTCGTCGGCGAGCAAGATGTTCGTGAAGATGGGCCCCGGTCTGAAGGTGCGGCCGAGCTGGCTCTGGAACCACGATCCAACCAGGTCCTCGCCGGTCGTCTCGGGGGTGAACTGAACCCTGCGGAACTCGACGGCGAGGGCCCGAGAGGCGGCGCGGGCCAGAAGCGTCTTGGCCACCCCCGACACACCCTCGATCAAGATGTGGCCGCCCACGATCATCGCGATGAGGATCAGCTCGACGGTGTCGTCTTGCCCGACCACCACCTTCGCGATCTCATCGACGAGGCGCGTGCGCATCGAGGGGATCAGGTCTTCAGACATCTCTCACAGCACCTCACAATGCCGCCGGTAGCGGTTTGCCCGAAATAATCAGTCTAGGGGGGAAGTCCGAATCTCCCTAGGAGCGAGCTAGTGGCTTGGCTTGGTGAGATCTAGCCGCGATCGACCGCGGGCTGCACGATCTCCTCCATTATCAGTTTGATGGACGCGGCCGCCGGGATGGCCATGAGCGCGCCGACGAACCCGAGGAGGTTGGCTCCGATGAGGGCCGACAGAAGAACCGCCGCAGGCGACAGGTCCACCGCCCTCGTCATCACGCGCGGAGCGATCAGGTAGTTCTCGGTCTGCTGGTAGACGATGAAATAGATGATGGTCGCGATGCCAAGCGGGATCGAGCCCACGAAGGCCACCACGATCGATGGGACCGCTCCCAGGGTTGCACCCACCAAGGGGATCAGGTCCGCGATGGCCACCCACAAGGCGAGGGCTATCGGGAAGGGGACACCGGCTATGGCGAGGAAGGCAAAGGCCAGGACGCCGGCGATCAAAGAGATGGCAAGGTTGCCGGCGACGTAGCCCCCCACCTTCTCGAGCATGGGATCGAGCATCGCCGACACTCGATCTCGCCTGGTCCTGGGGATCAGCTTTAGCGTTCCCGCTCTGATCTGTTGGAGGCTCATCGAGAAATAGATCGTCAGAACCAGAACGGTCAGCACCTTGAAGACGGTGCCGATCACCGACCCCGCGACACCGACGAGGGTGCCCACCGACCCCCCGATGAGCGCGGGGGCGTTCGATGTTGCAGCCCGCAGCTTGTCGGGGATGTCGTTCTGGATGATGAAACGCTCGATCCGCGGATTCGTCTTTGCGAGATCCTGAACGTACTTGGGAAGATGGGCGGCGAAATTGGCGACCTGAGAAACCAGAGGTGGGATAACCGCAAATAGGAATCCCCCGATGAAGAGCAGGATCGCAAGGAACAGCACCGCTACCGCCAACCCTCGTTTAAGGCCGAACCGCTCAAAGGCTCGAACTGCGGGGTCCAATCCGATCGCAAGGAAACCGGCGACCAGCACGAGCACGAGGATCGAGCGCACCAGGTAGGCGGCGTAGACGAGAACCAGTGCAGCCACCACTGAGAAGACGATCCGCATGATCGTGATCGTTCGTGGTCCGTACTCGCCGGGCATAACGGTAGGCAACCATCCCCAGCATTGGTGCCCGTGGATTTGGTAGGGAAGTCTTGCGGGCGCTGATGGCGCCGCGAAACAGCGGCGGGGAGCATTACGAGGTCGATAGGCTGCAGGCCCTATGAGCGCTGTAGAGGTTAGGGATCTGCGGCGCACGTATCACACGACGACCGGTGTGTTCAAGCGCAGGCCCGTCGAGGTCGAGGCCGTGCGCGGGATCAGTTTCGACATCGCCGAAGGCGAGCTATTTGGGCTGCTGGGCCCCAACGGGGCGGGCAAGACCACCACAATCAAGATGCTCATCACGCTCCTGCTTCCGACCTCGGGCACGGCCAGGGTGCTGGGTCTGGATGTGGTAACCGACGCCCGGGCCGTGCGTGAGCGCATCGGTTACGTCTTTGGGGGTGACCGAGGGCTGTACGAACGACTGTCGGCCCTGGACAACATGCGCTACTTCGCGGAGCTGTACGGACTTGCCCCCGCCACCCAGAAGGCCCGGATCGGATACCTGCTCGAGCTGGTGGGACTGCAAGGACGGGAGAAGGAGCGGGTGGAGGGGTACTCGCGGGGCATGCGTCAACGGCTGCATATCGCCAGAGGCCTTCTGCACGATCCGCCTGTGATCTTCCTCGACGAGCCGACGATCGGTCTCGATCCGGTCGGAGCGCGTGAGCTCAGGACCACCATCGCCTCGCTGACAGAGTCGGGCAAGACCGTGCTGCTAACCACCCACTACATGTTCGAGGCCGACGCGTTGTGCGACCGCATCGCAGTTATCTCTAAAGGACGCATCGTCGCCGAAGGCACTCCTCGGGACCTCAAGGCAACCGTCGCTCACAGCACCATCGTCGAGATAGAGACCTATGGCGTTGACGGAGGCACCGTCGACCGGATGCGAGACATCGCTGGTGTCGATGCGGTGTCGGTAGAGGATCGGGACCAGGCCCAGGTCCTTCTGGTTCATTCGTCGACCGGCCTCGAACTGACTCAGGAATTACTGGCGACGCTGCAGGATTTCCGGGTTGGCCGGGTGGCGTCGCGCGAACCGACGCTCGAAGATGCCTACGTTGCCCTGGTTGAGGAGGGATAGATGGCTCGCTCGCGCAGCCGGCGGGTAACCAGGGTTCTGATTAGTGGGCTCGTGTTCCACTTCAAGTCGTTGTCGCAGTCCAACTTCTTCATCCTGATCTCGCTGGTCGAACCCGTGATCTTCGCCTCGATCGCGTTCTACATGTTCCGGGCCGGGGGCCGGGCCCCCACCCTGCTGTACGCGGCGCTGGGAGCGGGACTCATGGGGATCTGGTCGTCAACGTTGTTCGGGTCGGGCGGCGCGATCCAATGGCAGCGATGGCAAGGGACGCTGGAGCTGATAGTGGTGGTCCCGCCGCCGTTGCTCCAGGTACTGCTGCCGCTCACCATGGCCACCTCCGCGGTCGGCCTCTATTCGATCGTCGCCACCTTGGTGTGGGGGATGGCCTTCTTCGGGATGCCACTCCAGATAATGCATCCCTTTTTCTTCGCCATCTCACTGGTGGTCACGATCCTGGGTCTGGGCCTTCTCGGGCTCGTGCTTGCCTCCACCTTCGTCCTTTACCGGAACGCCAACGCCTTAGCCAACCTGCTCGAGTACCCGGTGTGGTTGACGACGGGGGTCCTCGTACCGCTATCGCTGCTGCCGGGATGGACGCACGTGATCGGCTGGGCGCTCGCGCCAACGTGGGGGATCCGCGCCCTCCGTACATCGGCGCTCGGAGGTAATCCTCTTTGGGGTATCGCGATGTCGGTGATCCTCGGCTGCATCTACATCGCCATCGGCAGCTTCTGCCTCAAGCACTTCGAACGGCTGGCGAGGGAGCGCGGGACGCTGGCTCTCGCGTGAAGTTCCTGCGCGTCTTCTTCATCGGGGGCCTCATCGCCTATAAGGCGCTGTTCAACTGGCTCAAGCCCGCGATCTATATCCCCACGATGTTGGGTAGTCCACTGTTTCAGATCTTCTTCTTTACCTATCTCGGTCGCTTCAGCGGAGTTCAGAACGACGCCTTCTTCGTGGTCGGCAATGCGGTACAGGCGTGCGCGATGTCATCGATCTACGGGATGACTATGACCATCGCCAACGAGCGTTTCTTCGGCACGCTGGCTCCGTTGCTGGCTTCGCCTGCCAACCGACTGGCGCTGTTCCTGGGGCGCGCCTTGCCGGTGATCGTCAACGGCCTCGTCGTCTCGATCTTTGGGTTCTGCGTTGGACTGGTGTTCCTGCGATTCCACCTCGCCGTCGGGCAGATCCCGGCGCTGGCCGCGGTGTTGCTGGTGACGGTTACGTCCTGCACTTGCTTGGGGATGCTTCTCGGGTCTGTCGGTTTGCGTGCGCGGGACGTGTTCTTCATCTCGAATGCGGTGTACTGGTTGATGCTGCTGCTGTGCGGTGTGAACGTGCCTTTGTCGGCGCTTCCGGGGTGGATGCAGGGACTGGGGAATGCCCTGCCGCTAACCCACGGGATCGCGGCCGCTCGCACGATCGCATCGGGAGGTTCGTTGTCCCAGGTCGGCGGACTGGTGGCTACAGAGTTCAGGATCGGCGCGCTCTACGGGATAGTGGCGTATGGCTTGTTCCGTTTGTTCGAGATCGAGGCGCGGCGTCGAGCCACGCTCGAGCGGATGTGATGGCTTGAGGACACCGGGTGAACCTCCTCTAAATCTTCACATCTTCGTCGACGTGCACCTGCACGCCTTCGTTACGGTGCTCATATGAAATCGCACACTTTCGAGGTCGACGTGCTGGCCCCCGGCCGGCATCAGTTCGTCGATCTGACAGACGAGCTCATGGCGGGCCTCCGGGATGCGGGCATCGGAGAAGGTTGCCTGGTCGCTTTCTGCACGCACACGACCTGCGCGCTCATGATCAACGAATGGGAAGACGGCGCGATGAACGACGTCGCTGAGCGTCTGCGGGCTCTCGTTCCCGACGATATCTATTACGCCCACGACGACATGACGCGACGCACCCAAAACTTCAATGATGAGGCCGAGGAGCGAAGGAACGGACCCGCGCACGTGAGCCAGATGCTTGTTGGTGGAACGTCGCTCACGATCCCGATCAGTCACGGCGAGCCTGCGTTCGGGAAGTGGCAGCGATTGGTCCTGTGGGAGCTCGACGAGCCGAAGGATCGCAAGATCCTCTTTCACATCTTCGGGGAGTAGCTCCTAGGAACCCACCGTTCCACCGGTCCGCCAGTACTTGCCGGCGTCGCGCGACAGAAAGCCCTCATCGACCAGATAGCGGCGGAGGGTTGCGTAGTCGTCGTGATAGCGCTGGAGGATCCTGTTCACCTCGCGCTCCTCGTAGTAGTGGCCCGGCTCGAAATCCTGAGCGAGGTGATTCAGTACCGCCACCCGTTTGGCGTGGGCGGCGGGCATCGATACGAGCCGTCCTCCCTTCAGGAACCGGGACAGAACCTCGTCCGCCGGCGAGCCTTCCTTCTCGGCTTCGGAGCGGCGGCGGCCCGCCGACCTGGCCGCCTTTTTGAGCTCATCGATCTCGAACACGTATCCATCGTCGCTCTCGGCGACCAGCCCCCCGTCTTCGAGCCGGTTCAAGGCGGTTGCGAGTGCACGCGGGACCAACCCGGTCGCCTCGGCTAGCTCGGCGCGGGAGCTCGCCCCGAGGACCAAGGCCGCGATCACCCGGAGTCGATCGGGTTCGGCCAGGAGGCCCATCAGGCGGTCACCGCGATCGCGTTGCATGATGTGAATTGTGCAGGATGCGACCGTCTTCGTGGACATCGGCTGATGGGGCAATCCCGCCGGAAGGCCCAGCCGTATCACCTTTTGTGGTCTGTTTCCGATGAGTCGTTGCTGGCAGCTATGGGGTCGGGTGATTCCGAGGCTGCGGCCGCGTTCCTTCGCCGGTTCCAGGCACGGGTCTTCGGACTTGCCCTCACCGTGGTTCGCGACCGGGGGACCGCCGAAGAGGTGGCTCAGGAGACCTTTGTAAGGGCGTGGCGCCACGCGGCGGCTTACGACTCCCGCCGGGGCCGGGTATCGACGTGGCTGCTGTCGATCACCAGGAATCTGGCGGTGGACCGCATCCGGACCAAACGGGCGCAGCCGATCGACCCCGAGGTGCTGATGTCGATGGAGCTGCCGTCCACCGAGCCGGACCCCGAGCGGGCCGGGATGGACGCCCACGAGAGCGTGCGCGTGCACCGGGCGCTGAGGACATTGCCCGCCGAGCAGCGGCAGGCCCTGCTGCTGGCAGCGTTCTATGGAAGGACGGCGAGAGAGATAGCAGAATTGGAAGACGTTCCTATCGGGACGGTGAAGACACGGATACGGACCGCGATGATCAAGTTGCGTTCCCAGCTCGAGGTGACGGATGACCGATAGACCTGATTGCGAAGAGATTAGAGAGCTGGCTCCCGAGCTGGCCCTGGGCACCGTCAGCGGTGACGAACGTGCGCAGGCGATGGAGCACCTGGCGGGGTGCCCCCAGTGCCGGGCCGTCGTCCAGGAGATGTCGGATGTCTCCGACGAGCTGCTGCTGGCCGCGCCGGCCCTGGAGCCTCCGGTTGGTTTCGAGAGCCGGATGATGGAGCGCTACCGATTCGGTCACCGAAAGAAGCCACGACGAGTGGCGATGATCCTGGCGGCTGCGGCAGTGCTGCTGGCCGCGGGGGCCGGCGGCACCTATCTCGCAGTGCGGTCGGACATCCATTTCGCGGACCACTATCGCCATGTGTTCGCGGCGGCCCAGGGCGAGTACTTCGCGTCGTCACCTCTCTACAGCGGGGACCGCCCTCTGGGTCAGGCATTCGCCTACCAGGGTTCGCCGTCCTGGGTATTCGTGGTGCTCGATGGTGCCAACACCGCCCACCGGTACAACGTCAAGCTGGTGACCCGCAACGGCAGGGAGATCCCTCTCGGCACCTTCAGCAGGACGCCCGGAACCACCAGCTGGGGACGAGCTCTCCCGGTGGACCTTCGTTCGGTATGGACGGTGCGGCTGACACCCGATACCGGACCGACGCTGGAGGCCGAGTTCCGCCACCAGTGATCCGCTAGGAGTCCCGGCCCCCCGAGATCGCGGTGGTCGGCCCTCCCGCTAATTCGCCTCTCGTTCGGCAGTGCTGGCGGCGGAATCGGAGCGGGCACGCTTCTTTCCCGCAGCGACCGCGGCTTCATCCGCGCGGACGCGGGCGCGGGCCGCTTCCCGCTCGGCGCGATCGGCCTCTTTGGCAAGCTGGTTGGCCTCGGCTTCGGCCGCGTCGGCTTCCTCGGCAAGGACTGCCGCGCGCTCCTCGGCCTCTTTCTGACGGGGCGAGCGCGCGGGTTCGGGGGACCACGCGTAAGCGTCTGAACTCGCCGAGTCGAAGCCACCGGGCTGGAGCTCACGGGATAGTCGTCCCGCGCGGAGCTGAGCGCCGGCTTCCTCCTCGGCTGCGGCAGCCATGAGGCTTTGAGTCACGAGATTCTTAAGAGACTGCGTGACCGCCCGCCCGTTGGCTTCCGCGATTGCCTGTGCTTTGCCCAGGAGCGTGGCTACCTGGGCGCGCACCTGGGCGTTCAGCTTGCGCAGGTCGCCTCCGTCGCCGCGCTGGGCGGCTCGCAGCTGGTCGGCCAGGTCCAACAGGTCGGCGACCCCGGCCGCATCCGAGAGCGCCAGCTGGTTCAGCGTCCACGCCGGGACGCTCGGCTTCTGCAGACCCTTTACCTCGGCGGCCCGTTCCTTCTCACCAGCCCCGGCGAGCTCTTTCGCGAGGGCGTTCCGGCGAGACGTGAACTCGTCGAGGGGGGCCGAGAACAGGGCGTCGATCGAAGCTTCGTCGATGGCCATCCAGGAAGCTTACGGAGGTTGGCTATCGTCTTGCCTAGTTGCCGGGCTCTCCCTGGCTGGTCTCGCCCAGGTCCTTCTCGCCGGCCCCTGACTTGCCGGGCCCGTCGGCTGGTCCTCCGGATTGTTGGTCGTCGGCGGGGGGCTTGCTCGTCTCACCCTCGCGGTCGTGTTCTTTCCGATCGTCGGCCATGTTTGCCTCCTTATAAGCGCGGCTCTCATCCTCCCTTACCGTGCGGAGGTGGAAGACGTGGTCGTATGCGGCGGAGGCGCTGCGGGTTTGGCCGCGGCTGTGTGGCTGGGCCGGTACCGGCGCAAGGTGCTGGTGGTGGACGGGGGCCGGCAACGGAACCTCACGGCAGGAGCCAGCCATGGGTATCTGACCCGCGACGGCGTGGCGCCGGCCGAGCTCCTGGCGGCGGCGCGGGACGACGCGAGCGCGTACGAGACCGTCAGCTTCCTCGAGGGCGAGGCCAATGCCGCGGAGCGAGCGGGCGACGGCTTTGTGATCGGCACGGAACGGGGGCCGGTCGACACCGTGCGCGTGATCCTCGCGACCGGGGTGAGGGACGAGTTCCCCGACATCCCGGGTTTCAACCAGCTCTACGGCACCTACATCTTTCATTGCTCGTGCTGCGACGGTTACGAGACCAGCGGGCTCGAGGTGCTCGCCATCGGGTGGGGAGAGCACGTTGCCGGATACGCGTTGGATCTTCTCGAGTGGGGAGCGACGGTTCGGGTGGTGACCAACGGCAACACCTTCGAGGGTGACCAAGCATGCCGCGACGCCATGGCCAGGCACGACATCGATCTGATCGAGGAGACCGTGGAAGAGTTCTATCTCCAAGACGGCGCCATGACGGGGGTGCGGCTCAAATCGGGGCGGGAGCTTCCGGCGGAGCGCGCTTTCTTCTCCATCGCTCACCATCCCCGCAATGAGCTCGCTCGCGAGCTTGGTTGTGCTATCGACGAGCTGGGGTACGTGAAGGTCGGGCCGCACGGGGAGACTTCGGTCGAGGGCGTCTACGCGGCGGGCGACCTGACACCGGGCGAGCAGTTGGTTCAAGTGGCCGCGTCCGAGGGGGCAATCGCTGGGATCGCGTGTGCGTTGTCGTTGCGAGGGGCGATGACGCCTTCGGCGGCGCCCGATCCGGGCCCCGACCCGCAAGCGGAGTTGCACCGTTAAGGCGAGGAGTACCTCTCGCCGGCCCTGATCGGGATCGTCAACCGGTTCGGTGGCGGTGCCAGCGGGCACACCCATCGTGGGTCATAAGCACACGATGGGTTGTAGGCGAAGTTGAAGTCGAAGACGATGCGTCCGTCCTGCATCCCGAGGTCCGCGCCTTTGATCGTGTCCAACAGGTAGCGGCCCGCGCCGTAGGTCTCCTTTCCGGCGGTCGCATCTCGGAAGGGAACGAACAGACCGCCGCCGTACCCGTCGAGCCAGTACAGCTCGAGCGTTTGCTGTCCGCCGGCGAGGTCAAAGGTTGCGGACGCGAGGCGCGTGAAACCGTAGGTCCCGTCGCCGCTGGTGGCGATCTCGTAGTGCGCCTCCTCGGCGGGCGAGGTCTGCGCCAGCACGCGGGCGTCGGGGTCGTAGTCGAAGTAAGGGAGCGTGACGTTTTCTCGTTCAGCGTCGGGAACCGGGGATTGCGGATGGTCCCGGAAGAGCTCGTCGCGGGTGTCCTTGAAGTCCCTCCACGCGTCCGCCGGATCGGGGTTGCCTCGGATCCGCGCGTACAGCGCGAACACCTGGCGCTTCCAATCCAGCAGCTCGCTCCACTCGCCGGGCGGCATGCTCACCTCCTGATCCAGACATCGGACGCATCCACCCGACCGGAGTCCTGGAGGTTGGGAGTGGGCAGCATCGTGTACTTTCGCTCGGCGACGAAGGCAACCTATCAGCGAACAGATCGACGCTAGGGGACGAGATGGAGCCGATCGAAAGCCTGCCTGACGAGTACGCCGCCATCCTTCACAAGAACGCCTACGCCCACATCGCCACGGTCGCCGCGGACGGCTCGCCCCAGTCCAACCCGGTGTGGTTCGAGTGGGATGGCAGCCGGCTGCTGTTCAGCACGATCAAGTCACGCGCCAAGTACAAGAATCTGAAAGCGCGCCCGGCGGTGGCGGTCTCGATCCTGGATCCGGACGAGCCCTACCTTTGCCTCGAGCTTCGCGGCGTGGCGGAGATCGACGAGGACCCGGTCAGGGGCAAGGCCTTCATCAACAAGATGTCTCACAAGTACACCGGCGAGGACTTCGGGGACCGTCCCCGCGAGGAGCGGGTGATCGTTGCCGTCCGCCCGCACCGCATGCTTGGCCACTCCTAGCAGCCCGAGCACCGAGGCCGAGTGGCGAGCCTTGCTCGGGGCGGTTTGACGGGGTCCGAACGCCTCCCTATTATTGCGAGGCTGTTGCAGGACGACGGAAGGAAACGTGTGTCGAAGAGTTCCCCTGGGGTAGGCGCTTAGGCGTAGTTCGCGCAAGATCGCCTGTCGCCCCGCCGGCCTGAGTTTTCGAAGCCGGCGGTTTTTTATGCTCCGGGACAAGAAGTCTGAGGCAAGACGCCCTTCCAGAAACAGAACCTTGGAAACTCCATAGCGAGCGCGAGCATCTATACCAAGTTATTAAGGGCGTACGGTGGATGCCTAGGCGCTAGGAGCCGACGAAGGACGCGGTAGGCTGCGAAAAGCCCCGGGGAAGAGCCAAACATCTGTTGATCCGGGGATGTCCGAATGGGGAAACCCACCAGTGGTCATGCGCTGGTACCCAGGTCTGAATACATAGGGCCTGCGGAGGGAACCGGGTGAACTGAAACATCTAAGTAACCCGAGGAAGAGAAAGTAAATAACGAGTCCCTCAGTAGTGGCGAGCGAACAGGGATCAGCCCAAACCTCTATGGTGTTAAAGCCTTGCGGCGTTGCCATGGGGGGGTTGTGGGACCCATCAGATCGGGCGCAAGACCGATCAGGGAGTTACAAAGTCTGCGGTTAGTCGAATCCTCTGGAAAGCCGGACCAAAGAAGGTAATAGTCCTGTAGACGAAAGCCGACTGACCTCCCGATGGTGTTCCCAAGTAGCACGGTCCCCGAGAAATTCCGTGCGAATCTGCGAGGCCCACCTCGTAAGGCTAACTACTACCTAGCGACCGATAGTGAACCAGTACCGTGAGGGAAAGGTGAAAAGTACCCCGGGAGGGGAGTGAAATAGTACCTGAAACCGTGCGCTTACAAGCAGTCGGAGCGAAGCTATGTCTTCGGACATGGCCGTGACGGCGTGCCTTTTGAAGAATGAGCCGGCGAGTTAGCGGTACGTGGCGAGGTTAAGGCGAGAGCTGTAGCCGTAGCGAAAGCGAGTCTGAATAGGGCGATCTAGTCGCGTGCTCTAGACCCGAAGCCGGGTGATCTATCCATGGGCAGGCTGAAGCGAGGGTAAGACCTCGTGGAGGGCCGAACCCACCAGGGTTGAAAACCTGGGGGATGACCTGTGGATAGGGGTGAAAGGCCAATCAAACCCGGTGATAGCTGGTTCTCCCCGAAATGCATTTAGGTGCAGCGTCACGTGTTCAGTTGCGGTGGTAGAGCACTGGATGGGCTAGGGGGCCAACAAGCTTACCGAACTCAGCCAAACTCCGAATGCCGTAACTCCAGAACGTGGCAGTGAGACTGTGGGGGATAAGCTCCATAGTCGAGAGGGAAACAGCCCAGATCGCCAGCTAAGGTCCCTAAATCTTTGCTAAGTGGGAAAGGATGTGGAGTTGCCCAGACAGCCAGGAGGTTGGCTTAGAAGCAGCCACCCTTGAAAGAGTGCGTAATAGCTCACTGGTCGAGTGGTTCCGCGCCGACAATGTAGCGGGGCTAAGCAAAGTACCGAAGCTGCGACATTCATTTATGGATGGGTAGGGGAGCGTTGTAACAGCTGTGAAGGTGGATCGTGAGGTCTGCTGGAGCGGTTACAAGTGCGAATGCCGGCATGAGTAGCGAAATCGAAGCGAGAAACTTCGACGCCGTATGTCCAAGGGTTCCTGGGGAAGGTTAATCCGCCCAGGGTAAGTCGGGACCTAAGCCGAGGCCGAGAGGCGTAGGCGATGGACAACTGGTTGATATTCCAGTACCACCACACGCGCGCCCACCCCGAATCATCTTGCTAAGGAAAGCCCTTCGGGGCCTACCGACCCAGATGTTCTAAGGGAGCAATGGGGTGACGGAGGAGGGTAGTCGGACCCACGCGATGGTCGACGTGGGGTAAGCAGGTAGGAGGACCTCCTAGGCAAATCCGGGAGGTCATTAACTCTGAGATGCGATGCCGAGGCGCTTGAGCCGAAGCCGATAAGCCCATGCTCCCGAGAAAAGCCTCTAGCGAGTTCGTGTGGTGCCCGTACCCCAAACCGACTCAGGTGGACAGGTAGAGCATACCGAGGCGATCGAGTGAACCCTGGTTAAGGAACTCGGCAAATTGGCCGCGTAACTTCGGGATAAGCGGCGCTACTGGTGGTGTAGGGACTTGCTCCCGAAGCTGCTGGTAGTCGCAGAAACCAGGCCCAAGCGACTGTTTACTAAAAACACAGGTGCGTGCTAAGCCGTAAGGCGCCGTATACGCACTGACGCCTGCCCGGTGCCGGAAGGTTACGGGGAAGGGTTAGCTCGACTTCGGTCGAGCGA
>DATAPE010000202.1:0-13881 GCA_036265345.1 Actinomycetota bacterium | reverse complement strand
CCGCCGTCTGTCTCTGTTGTTGGGCGTGATGACGGAGCGAACCGGCACCAAGCTGTTTGCCTCGCTGGATGTCTTCGTGGCCGCCGCCGGAGGCTTCAGCGTCAGAGAACCCGCCGTCGACCTGGCCGTGTGCCTGGCCCTCTACTCGGCGATCACCTCCATGCCGATAGATGCCTTAACCGTGGCAGTTGGCGAAGTGGGGCTGTCGGGCGAGGTCCGCCGCGTTCCTGCGATGGGGGCGCGGCTCCAAGAAGCCGCGAGGCTTGGCTTCACTACTGCACTCGTACCCCGCGGGGTTGTAGATGCTCCTGCGGGGTTATCTCTCGTGGTCGTCGGCGACCTTTCGGAGATGTTCGCGCACGTCGATCACACTGGGCACCGCGACCGTCGCGGAGAACTCGTCGCGTAATGTCGCATGCTATCCTTGGTACACCAAAGGCTCCCTGGTCGAGCCTTCCCAGTTGCTCGACATGTGAGGATCGAATCTTGGCAGGAGGAGTATCAGAGTTGAGCTTCCGTGTAGGCGACAAGGTCGTGTACCCGCACCATGGCGCAGCCGTCATCGAATCCCTCGAAGAGAAAGAGTTGTTCGGCGAGAAGCGTGACTATTTCATCCTGAAGCTTGCATACGGCGAGCTAACCCTCATGGTTCCGACCGATTCAACCGACGAGGTGGGCCTGCGCGAGGTGACACCCGCCAAAGAAGTTCCCAAGGTGTTCAAGGTGCTGCGGAAGCAAGAGCCCACCACCAATACCACCAACTGGTCGCGGCGCTTCAAGGCCAACGTCGAGAAGTTGCGTTCCGGCGATATCTACAAGGTTGCAGAGGTTGTCCGCAGTCTTCATCAGCGAGACAAAGAGAAGGGTCTTTCCGCAGGCGAGAAGAGGATGCTCACGAAAGCGCGCCAGATCCTCGTTTCGGAGCTGACGTTCTCGAAGGATTGCAACGAAGAGGAAGCCGAGCAGCTACTCGACGAGGTGCTCGGCTAGGTCACGATCCAGCCTCCCGAGCCTCCCACCGCGATCGTCGCGGCCGCGGGCCGCGGCGAAAGGTCCGGCCTCGGCCATCCGAAGCAATTCCTGCGCGTGAGCGGCAGATCCTTGGTCCGGTGGGCCGTCGATATGCTGCAGACGGGCGGATGCGATCCGGTGGTCGTGGTGCTTCCCCCCGATGTCGATCCTCCCGAGGATGTCCGGGACCAAGCGGTCTCCTTCGTTGTGGGAGGTCCCAGCAGACAGGAGTCGGTGGGAAACGCCTTGCGACTGGTCACATCGGCACGGGTTGTGATCCACGATGCCGCTCGGCCCCTGGCAGACGTGGCCTTGATGGCTCGAGTCTTGGAGGCGCTCGATGATGTCGACGGTGTCATACCGGTGATCCCCATGGATGAGACGATCAAGCGGGTGACGGGATCCGTTGCGGTCGAGACCGTCGACCGGACCGGACTGTGGCGAGCGCAGACACCATCCGCCTTCAACACCGAGGTCTTGCGCAAGGCCCACGAGCAAGCCGCACGCGATGGCTTCATCGGAACCGATGAGGGTCAGGTCGTGGAGCGATACGGCGGAAAGGTCGCGGTCGTCCTTGGAAGCAGGATGAACATCAAGCTCACTTATCCTGAAGACATCCGACTCGTCGGGGCTCTTCTCAAGGAACGAAGATGATCCGCGTCGGCTTGGGATTCGACGCCCACCCTTTCAACGAGCGGCGTCCATTCATCCTCGGGGGCATCGAGATCCTTGGAAGTCCAGGACTCAGCGGTCACTCGGATGCCGATGTCTTGAGCCACGCCGTGGCCGATGCCTTGCTGGGGGCCGCGAACCTGGGCGACCTCGGCGCGCTGTTTCCGAATGACGAGCGATGGCACGGGGCTTCAAGCCTGCTGATACTGAGCGAGACCGCCGACGCTGTGGGAGCCGCCGGATGGTCCATCGCGAACGTGGATGCAACGGTCGTAGCAGAGGTGCCCCGCTTGAATCCATATCGCGACCGCATGATCGGGAATGTTTCAGAAGCGCTGAGGGTCGATCAGGAGAACGTCTCGATCAAAGCCACGACGACAGACCACCTTGGCTTCGTCGGGCGCGGCGAAGGGATAGCAGCCATCGCAGTCGTTCTGATCGAGCGGGCTTAATCTCTCCAGATGAGCATTCGGATCTACAACACGATGGCTCGCAAGGTCGTGCCATTGGAAACGCGCGAGCCCGGGCGCGTTCTCATGTATACGTGTGGGCCCACCGTTCACAATCTCCAGCACATCGGAAACTTCCGAACATTCATGTGGCTGGACTTCGTGCGCCGCTACCTCGAGTACCGGGGCTACGAAGTCACGTATGTGATGAACTACACGGACATCGAGGACAAGATCATCGACCGCGCCCGCATCGAAGGTGTCTCCACTGAAGCCGTGACCACGAAATACTCCGCCGCGTTCGACGAGGACATGGAGGCTCTCGGGATCCGGCGGGCCGACATCGTTCCTCGGGCTACCGGACATATCGAGGAGATGATCCAGGCGATCGAGGGTCTGATCGACCGCAGCTTTGCCTACGAGTCAGAAGGCAACGTGTGGTTCGCTGTCGACTCCTTCCCCGGCTACGGGAAGCTGTCCGGCCGGTCCCTCGATGAGATGCGCGCCGGCGAGCGCGTGGAGCCCCAGGCAAGCAAGCGGCATCCTCTGGACTTCGCGCTGTGGAAATCGGCGAAGGAAGATGAGCCGTCGTGGTCTTCGCCATGGGGGCCCGGCCGGCCCGGTTGGCATATCGAGTGCTCGGTTATGTCCACGAAGTATCTCGGTATGCCCGTCGATATCCATGGGGGCGGGGCCGATCTGACGTTCCCCCATCACGAGAACGAGATCGCGCAGGCGGAAGCTCTCGCGGACAGAGAACCCTTCGTCACACAATGGATGCACTGTGGTCTCGTTCAGATGGAATCCACCAAGATGTCGAAGTCCTTGGGGAACGTCGTATTGGGCAGAGATCTACTCGAGCGCTATCCCGCCGACGTCATCCGCTACTGGGTGCTGATGGGGTCGTACCGGATCCAGCCCCTCTTCTCCGACGCCGTGATGGACGACGCGGTGCAGAGCTACGAGAGATGGGCCAGGTTCTTGTCCTCGGCCACTCACGCACTCGAGGGCCAGGTCCCCGATGTAGGCTTCGTTCGGCGCCCGGTTGACGACGAGGAGTTCGATGACCACGAGGGAGCCGTTTTCCTGCAGCGTTTCATCGCGGCGATGGACGACGACTTCAACTCGGCGGCTGCGTTCGCGGCGATCCACGATCTCGTGGGTGAGGGCAACAAGACGATAGAAGCGCTGCACTCCGAAAACCAAGAGGAGCGCGACAAGCTCTCCCGGCTGGTGCAGTCGTTCCTCGAGATGACATCGACGATGGGGTTCCGTTTTGAAAGCTCCACCGTATCCTCGGAGCTGGTGGCGAGCCTCGTGGAGTACGTCTTGGAGCTTCGGGAGCAAGCGCGGGCAGAATCGGCTTTCGAACGCGCCGACGCCATCCGGTCGCACCTCGAAGCGATAGGGATCTCTGTGGAAGACACCCCGGGAGGAGCGCGCTGGCATCTGAGGGTAGGAGACTAGAAAACTCCGACGATGTGTTGTGGGGACGACGTCCGGTCGTCGAATACCTCCGCTCCGGAGGATCTCCCGAGAAGGTGCTCGTCGCACGCGAAGCCGGTGGATCGGAGCTCCTCGAGGAGATCCGAAGACGGAGCCGGCAGGCGGGTGTTCCCGCGCAGGTTGTCTCGCGCCCGGAGCTGGACCGCATAGCGCCCGGAAACCATCAAGGCGTGGCCGCGGTCACCGGCGCCTATGGCTACTCGCCTCTCGAGGCGCTTCTTGCTGGTGCGAGCACGGGAGTCTTGTTCGCCGACGGGATCATGGACCCGCAGAATCTGGGAGCCCTTATCCGTTCTGCGCTCGGCGCGGGTTTCAACGGAGTTGTCATCCCGTCGCGTCGTGCGGCCACGGTGACGTCCGCCGTCAGGCGCGTTTCAGCAGGCGCGACGGAGCTACTCGCCGTGGCCAAAGTGGGCAACCTCTCTCGCGCCATCGAGCAAGCCAAATCCCAAGGTTTGTGGGTGGTCGGGTTGGACGAGAAGGCGAGCGAATCGTTGTGGACCTCGAGCTTGCTGGACCCTCCGGCCGGCCTCGTGGTAGGCGCTGAAGACCGAGGGATATCGCGCACGGTGCGGCTCAGATGTGATGGTGTGGTCGGCATCCCCCAACAGGGCGAGCTCGGATCGTTGAATGCAGGAGTGGCCGGTGCGATCGCCATGTTCGAGGTAGCCCGCAGGTTTCATAGCCTGTCTGGTGACGCGCGGGGTTAGCCTTCCTTGTCAGTCAGGCCGGGTTAGCTCATCTGGTAGAGCGGCACACTTGTAATGTGCAGGTGGTCGGTTCGAGTCCGACACCCGGCTCTTCTGGGTGGAGCGCCTCGTACACGAAGCGAGCGACAGAGAGGTCAGATGATCGAGACAGATAGCTCCGCCTGGGATACCGCCCTGGCTCAACTCGACGAGGCCGCCGAGTTGATGGGACTCGCTCCGGGTGTGCACGAGACGTTGAGATCGCCCAAGCGAGCGTTGCTGGTGTCTGTTCCCTTCCGCATGGACGACGGTTCGACCCGCGTTTATCAGGGCTACCGCGTCCATCACAACGTCACGCGGGGGCCGGCTAAGGGCGGCATCCGCTACCACCCGTCGGTCGATCTCGACGAGGTCAAAGCCCTCGCGATGTGGATGACGTGGAAGTGCGCGATCGCGGGTCTGCCGTTCGGCGGGGCGAAGGGTGGAGTGACCGTCGATCCCCGTGAACATTCGCGCGCTGAAATCGAAAGGATGACCAGGCGCTACGCGTCGGAGATCCTGCCCTTCATCGGACCTGAGCGCGATATCCCCGCCCCGGACATGAATACCGACGAAGAGATCATGTCCTGGATCATGGACACGTATTCCATGAACCAGGGGTATTCCACTCCAGGAGTGGTGACGGGCAAGCCGGTCTCGATCGGCGGTTCGCGAGGACGAACGGGGGCCACGTCGCGCGGTGTCATGTACACGATCTTCTCCACGCTCAAGGCGTTGGGTCTGTCGATCGACGAGATCAGCGTGGCGATCCAGGGCTATGGCAAGGTCGGCGGGTTTGCCGCCCAGTTGCTGCACGATGCCGGCTGCCGCGTCGTCGCCGTGTCGGACGTCGAGGGTGGGCTCTACCGCGAGCGGGGCCTCGATCCCGAAGCCATCAACCGCCACAAACGAGAAGCCAAGAGCGTGGTCGGCTATCCGGCAGCCGACGCCATCAGTAACGAAGAGCTCCTAGAGATGAAGGTGGACGTTCTCGTCCCGGCTGCTTTGGAAGGTGTCATCACCGTGAAGAACGCCGACGCGGTCAAGGCGAAGATCGTCTGTGAGGCGGCCAACGGACCCATAACGTTTGACGCCGACAAGATCCTCGCCGACAAAGGGAGCTTCGTCGTACCCGACATCCTGGCGAATGCGGGCGGGGTCACCGTGTCCTATTTCGAGTGGGTGCAGGACATCCAGGCGTTCTTCTGGTCGGAAGAGGAGGTCAACGATCGCCTCCGGCGCATCATGGACAATGCGTTTGCCGAGGTTCATCAGATCGCCGTGGACAGAAACCTCTCGATGCGCCAGGCGGCGCACTGGATCGGAGTCGGCAGAGTGGCGGAGGCTCACCTCACGCGCGGCCTCTTTCCCTAAAACCCCGCGGTGCTTGATCCGCTCTAAATCCACCTCCCGAGGGCGTTCGGGCACTAGATTCGGTGCATGGACACAAACAAAGAGTTGTCGCCGCGCGACATCGAGATCCTCGACTTCGAACGCTCTTGGTGGAAGCACGCAGGCGTCAAGGAACAGGCGATCCGAGAGCGCTTCGATGTTTCCGCCACGACTTACTACAACCTCCTGGGTGAGCTCCTCGAGAACCCTGCCGCGATGGAATACGACACGATCCTGGTGAAGCGGTTGCGAAGACTGCGGATGTACCGCCAGCGGCAGCGGGTCGCCCGCTTGCTGGGCGCGGAGTACTCGCCCGGCCAGAGCTAAGGCGCGCCTGCCCATGGGGCGGCGTTCATCTCCCAACCAGTGGCCGTTCTACCGATCGGTCCTGTCGTGGTTCGTCCCCTGGGCGCTTGTAGCAGTGATGGTGGGCATAGGCGTATGGATAGCCGTGGACGCGCTGGGTGGCGGTGCATCGAATGGGAAGGCGGCTCTCGCACACGGTTCGCCGCCCGCCACGCCGTCGAACAGTCCCACGCCGACTCCGACAAGTGCAACTTCGCCGTCGCCGAAACGCTCGCACCGACCCAAGCCACCGTTGATCACCAAGGGGATCACCGTCCAGGTGCTGGACGCGACCTCCGATCCGGCAGCCGGCCAACGCATGGCGACTCGGCTCGCGCATCTCGGATTCCAGATCGCCGTCGTCGGGCCATCGAGCAGCCCCTATCCGAAAACCACCGTTTACTGGGCCTATCCGAGCGCCAAACCCGCGGCCCAGGCTCTTGCTGCCCGGTTCGGGTGGATCGCCGCTCCTAAGCCTGCCAACCTGTCGCCTCAAGTTGCGCTCCACGTGGTGGTGGGCGCCGACGCCCCGTAACAACCCCCGCTAGATTCGCCGGCACGATGACCAGCCCCGACCTCGTGGCGCCGTTTCGATCCGCCCCCAAAACGGCAGGGCTGTTCCTGGACTTCGACGGGACACTGTCCGAGATCGTTCATCTCCCCTGGGAGGCACGGCCGGTGGAAGGCCTCAGGGGCCTGCTCGAAGCAGCCGCGAGCCGTTTTGCGCTCGTCGCCATCGTCTCGGGACGTTCGGCTCACCAACTGGTGGAATGGCTGGGCCCCCAGGTCGAGATCTGGGGCGTGCACGGCGCCGAGCGAACCATCGATGGCTCGGTGGTCCTCTCGCCGCGCGCCGAGACTTATGCCGACCTGATGAGACAGGTCAGAGTCGAAGCCGAAGAGGCAGTCGCCCGGCTGCAACTGACCGGAGTGTTCGTCGAGGACAAGGGAGTGATGCTGGGGCTGCACTTCCGGGCCGCAACCGATGTGGATGCAGCTCGCGTCGCGCTCGACGAACTCGCGGCCAGCCTGGCGGCGCGTCACGGACTTCTGCGGGCAGGGGGCAGGCTGGCCTTCGAGTTGCGACCGCCCGAGGAATTCTCAAAGGCCGCGGTAGTTCTCGAACGGACGCGAGAGCTGGGTCTTCAGGCGGCTGCATTCGTGGGGGACGACCGCGTCGACCTGCCGGGCTTCGATGCGCTTGACATTCTGGCTGACGAAGGTGTTAGGACGCTGCGGGTCGCTGTGAGCTCCGATGAAGTCCCCGCCGAGCTGTTGCAACGCGCCGACCTAGTATTGCCCGGACCGTCTTCGGTGAAGGACTGGCTGGCTTCGTTGCTCGTCTAGATGGGTGCGGTGTGGGGATCGCGCCCGTGGTGTATCTCGACCAGATCCTCGAGCTGATCCTCGATCCAATCGTCGGGCCGGTTGGACTCGACCCTTTCCCGCAGGATCTCCGCCATTCGCTTGCGGTCGTCGAGCGGCATCTCGATGGCTCTCTCCAGCGCGTCGGCAGTGTCTTCGACGTTGGCGGGGTCCTTGATCCCGACGGCCTCCGATCCGAGCTCGCTGAATGCACCGGCCCCCTCGGACAGAACGACGACCCCATCCCGACCGTTCAGGGCGGGGCCTTCCTTCGCGACGAGATTCATGCCGTCCAGCAAGGGATTGATGAGCAGCACATCGTAAAGAGACAGGGCGGCAACGGTGCGGTCGAAGCTGTCTCGTAAAAACAAGCGGATGGACCCGGGATGGCGATCGGTCACTGCGTCCACTGCCGCCTGCACCTGCTTGGCGTAGCGCTGGTATTCGCGCATGGATTCGCGCGACGGATACAGACAGGCCACGAAGCGCGCGCTTTTCGCAAGGTCCGGACGGCGATCGAGCAGCGCTCCATAGGCCTCGAACCCTCGGACGATGTTCTTCGAGGGCTCCATCCTGTCTGCCCGCACGATCAAGGGGCCCTCCAGCCCCTCGGTAAGGTCCCGCATCCACCTCTGAGCCTTTCTTCCCCCGGCCCGTTTCCGCAGGTACTCGGCATCGATGGGGATGGGATAGGTCCGCACCCACGTCTCGCGCCGGTTGTGCTTGACGGTGATCCGGTCCCAGTCGACTTCGAAGCCCATCTCCAGGCACGAGGCCAGAAAGCCCCGCACCCAGTTGTGGACGTGAAAACCCACCAGATCGGCTCCGAGCATCCCCTCGATGACGCGGCGGGCGATATCGGATGGGAGGTGCCGGAGACCGTTAGGTCCGCAGAAAGCCGAGTGAGTGAAGTGGGCGCTGGGCTGGTGGGCGAGTATCTGGCGGAGGTCCAGCGGCGCGGTCGACAGATGGTAGTCCTGGAAGAACACGAGCGACTGGGCGTCGGCGTAGCGAGCCACCGTCTCTGCGAACATGCGGTTCACGGGCTCGTAGGCCTTCACCCAGGCTTCTACCTCCCGGCGCCCGAAACTCTCCATGCCGATCTCCTCGAACAGACAGTGGTGTGCGAACCACAACATCCGGTTAGAAGCGACGTTGTAATAGGCCGAGTAGATGTCCGGGTCGATGTCCAGCAGGTCGACGGAATAGCCGAGCATCTCGTCCAGGCCCTCGCCGGCCCCCGCTGCGATCGCTTCCCGATCGGTCCTGGACGTCATCGCCGCTATCCAGTGCGCATGGTTCTCGAGCCTGCGGGCGGCTCGATTCAGCGCGGGAGCCGCTCCGCCCGCACCGCGTCTGATCTCGTAACCGTCCCCGGCCCTCACGAACGACACCGGCCCCCGGTTGGAGGCCAGGATCACATTGAGGTCGTCGGTCATCTACCTAGAGTAGGAGTCGGGGGCCGGAGGGGTCCGGCCACGGCTTCGCTGACGTCTTAGATCAGGACATGCGGGGGATACTTCTGGGCATGGCTACCCCGATGCCTCCCCGCCTGCCCGCCAGCGAGCGGCTGAGGCGGGTGGGAGTCTCTGCTTGGTCGATCATCGGCCTTCTGATCCTGCTGGCGTTGACGCTGTGGGCGCTATTGAAGATCCGTGTCATCTTTCCCCCGCTGCTCCTGGCGATGCTGATCATCTACCTGCTCAACCCCATCGTCTCGAGGCTCGAGCACAGAGGGGTCTCCCGGGTGTGGGGCGTGCTGCTCTCTTACATCGTGGTGCTGGGGGGCATCACCCTGCTGGTGATAGCACTGACGCCGTTCGTTTCCAGGCAGGTGGACAACTTCTCGCAGGAGTGGCCCCATTTCAGGGGACAAACCATCACTTTCCTAGACAAGACCGCAGCGTCGCTGGAGAAGCGCACCGGTCTTCAGATCGACACCACGCAAGTGGACTGCCTGCTGGGGGCCGATGCCACCCCGACCGGACCCACGCACGCACGGTGCGACGAGCTGACTCAGGCGTTCAGGAGGCAGATCACCACCCGCCTCGGGGGGATCGTTCGCATCGGCTTCTCGGTGATCGGCATCGTCTTCATCGGCATCGTCTCGGCGGTGCTGGCCCTCTATCTCCTGATCGACCTGCCCGATATCCAATCCGATCTCCTGCATCTGGTTCCCGAGGCGCAGCGGGACGAGGTAGCCGACCTGGGTTCCAAGGTCGGCCGAGCGATAGGCGGGTTCTTCCGAGGCCAGCTATTGGTGGCGTTGCTCGTCGGAGTGCTCTCGGCGGTGGGGTTCGCGCTGATCGGCCTGCCCTTCTGGCTGATCATCGGAGCGATCGCGGGGTTCTTCAATCTGGTCCCACTGGTGGGGCCTTTCATCGGCGGGGGTCTGGGATTCTTCATCGGCTCGGTCACGGGTGGCGTTCAGCTCGGGCTGAAGGCTGCCCTGGTGGAGTTAGTAGTCCAACAGATCGATAACCACTTCATCAGCCCGAATGTGATGCGCCGGACGGTCGAGCTTCATCCCGTCACGGTGATGCTGTCGATAATCGCCGGCGGTGCGCTCGCGGGCTTCTGGGGCGTCCTTCTGGTCGTCCCCGCCGTCGCGGTGGCGAAACTCATCCTCGGCCACCTGTGGGCCACGCGGGTCCTCGATCTGGACGTCTCGCCCCACGGACGCGCGGCAAGCGGCCGCCCCCCATCGGTGGTTCCGGTGCCGGATCATGGGAAAGCAACCGAGGCTGAGGCAGCCCCGGCGCCGACGGCCGACGTGCCTCCCGACGGAGTCGTGCCGGAGCCGGCGGGCTCGGAAACCGGGGACGACCTTCCCTTATCGCGCTAGAGGACGCTTGCGAGGGGCGGAAGCTCCGCCAGCTCGTTAGATGCGATCACGCTGGGCTCTCTATCCCGGAACTGAGCGAACGATTCCTGAGGAGGATCGACAGCCTTCAGCAACCCCAGATCCTCGAAGCGCCCCACCATCGTGCGAAGGATCTCGAACGACATCTGACCGAGCTCCAACAGATCTCGGTTGCGATGGATCCTGACTCCCAGATCTGCTTGCGCGACCGCGCCGAGACCCCACCGCTCCACCACATCGATGAGGAGCGCAACCTCTACGCCGTAGCCCCCGACGAAGGGAAGTTGCATCACGTCGGCCCGTCTGACGGCGCACTCGCCGGCGAGGGGTTGGATCACCCCGGCCAGCGAGGGGTAGAAGAGATTCAGCATCGGGCGCACCACCAACTCGGTCACACGCCCGCCTCCCGCTGCCGAAAAGTTTTCTCCCGCGACCAACGGCCGGTCGTAGAACGCCTTAACCAATCTGAGGTTGGGTTCGCGCAGAAGCGGAGCCACCAGACCGGTGACGAAGTGGCCGCCGAAGTTCTTCGTATCGGCATCGAGCCACACGACGATGTCCCCGGTCGCGGACGCGAGACTGCTCCATAACGCGGCCCCCTTGCCTCCGGCTCCGGGGGCGACTTCGTTCAGGACAGGGTGCCGGGACACGACTGTGGCCCCCCCGGCCATTGCAACTGTCCCGGTGCCGTCGGTCGATCCGGGATCCACCACGAGCAACTCGTCGACCAGACCCTGGGGGCCCATCAAGCTGCCGGCGATGACCTCGCAGATGGGACCGATCGTGGCCGCCTCGTTCAGCGCGGGGATGCAAACGCTGATCGCCAGCCCCAACGCCCTCTTCGTCGCAGCCAGTTCGGCAGTGTCGTCCGATCGGGTGCTGTAGGTGTGAGATGCGAACCACGCCTGCACTGCGGGGTCGGGCAGCTGATCGGCCATCGGGTGAGACTAGTCGTCGGCGCGAGAGGTCAGCATGGCTCGACATCGGCGGTCGCAACGGGCGCGCGGAAAGGCGCTGAGATTAAGCTTGACGGTCTAGGGCGGTAGCTCAGTTTGGTAGAGCGCTGGTCTCCAAAACCAGTGGTCGGGGGTTCGAGTCCCTCCCGCCCTGCTCGTACCCAATGCAGCGATAGGAGGAGTGCAGTGGCACGAGACGACCTACCGCTCGAGGAGTATCACCGGGCAGGACACGAGATCACCAACGGCAACGCGGAGGTCTATAAGGAGCTCTACTCTCGCCGGGATTATGTGACCCTCGCCAATCCGTTCGGTCCTCCTGCTCGTGGTTGGGAAGAAGTGAACGCGACGTTGGACCGGGCCGCGAAGCACTACCGCGATGGCGAAGTCGTCGGATTCGAAAATGTATCGACCGTGATCGGCTCTGATCTCGCCTACACCGTCGAGATCGAGAGCTACCGCGCGCGGGTGGGCGGAGCAGAGGACCGAAGCCCCGTGGCGGTTCGGGTCACCACCGTCTTTCGGCGCGAAGAGGACATTTGGAAGGTCGTCCACAGGCACGCCGACCCGATCACCACGGAGCGCCCCGCGGAATCCGTGATCCAGAAGTAGCTCCGCCAGAGCGACGGGGCAATCCAGGGACGCGACCGCTCTCCGAGACCTGTAGTCGGGGTTCGAGTCACCCTCCACCGTGCTTGTGCCGTTGCGGACATCGGTACACACTGAGGCCCCTTCTCTCCCGAAAGGTGACTCGTGCCGCTCGATGTGACGCTCGCTATATTGGCGGTCGTTTGTTCTTGTGGATGGCGGGCGAGATCGCTTTAGCTTCATGATGTGGGCAAGACCGACAGCAACCGAGACGAGGGAGGAATGGGATGGCCAAGTACATGATCATGGCGTCTTATGCACCGGAAGGCGCCAAAGGAGTCGTTAGAGAGGGTGGGAGTAGCCGCCGGGACACGATCGGAAAGCTCGTCGAGGGCTTGGGCGGCACCATGGAGTCCTTCTACTTTGCATTCGGCGAAGCCGATGTATACGTGATCGTCGATCTGCCGGATAACAGCTCCGCGGCGGCAGTCGCGCTTGCAGTCAATTCGTCCGCTGCCACAAATCTAAAGACGGTCGTCCTGTTGACACCCGAGGAAGTCGACGAGGCGACCAAGAAGACGGTCGGTTACCGCCCGCCGGGAGGCTAACGGCTCTTAGTGATTCAGAAGTAGGACCTCGCGCCGTGCGATCTGCATCCCGGTGCGCACGAAGCTACTAATATCGAAGGGCCATCAAGAGCGGTTAAGGGACGTGGCCCGGTGACGCCGCCGCAACCTGCCCCGGCAAGGTGCGAACGCCACGCGATGGAGGAAGTGATGATCGAGCGCGTCCGTACGTGCGGCCTTTACGTTCCCGGTCACGACGTCCACTGGATCCAGGCCCAGCTCTCAGTGCGGCGCGAATCGGAGCGTCCGTGGGAGCGGGGGCGTCTGGTGGACGTCCAGCCCGACGGCTTCATCGTGGTGGAGGTTCACGGCGCGATCCGCCGGTTGTGGAATCACAACGCGGAACGTCTGGCGCGCCTCGTGGCCCTCAATGGCAGTGCCCTGTCTCACCAACCAGGCTTCCATCTGCTTAGCACGAGGTCACCAGAGGGCTCGTATCTGTTTTGCGTCGCGGATGCAGAGAGCGACGAGCTTCGGCCCTGCCCCCAGGAACCCCCAGCGGGTGATCTGGTGGATCTGCTCCGCACCGCGGGAGGCTTTTCGATACCCGGACGAGAAGCTGGGCGGCCTCTTCGGAGAGAACCATGGCCAGGCACGGCGTGATCCGAGATGTGGCGACGATCTGGTGGCCTCGACACACGGGGGGCCTGACGGGCGCGCGTAGCCCGGTGCATTTGGCAGCATGATCGAGTGGTGTCACGTTCGCTCGTCGTCACTCTGCTTGCCGGGGCATTGCTGCTTCTGCTGCCAACCGCGGCCTCGGCGCACGCCGGGCGCAACCCTTCCCCGGCCGTCGACGACCGTGCGCGCATCACGGCGGTCGAGCCTCACGACGCACCCTTCGAGGTGCGCGTGGTCGATGGTGACCAAGAACTATGGCTGCGCATCCAGCCCGGCAACGAGCTGGTCGTGCTGGGATCGATCGATGAGCCGTTCCTTCGCTTCAAGGACGGCTCGGTGGCGGCGAACACGCGGTCACCCACGGCCGAGACCGATCTCTTCGGACTTGTGCCAAGCCGCCCGAGTCTCGATCCGCACACGCCGCCAACGTGGTGGAAGGTGGCGAAGGGCAACAGCTATCTCTGGCACGATCATCGCCTTCACTCTCTCGCGCTCCTGTCCCCGCGGGGTCCCGCCCGCCGGCTCGGTTCGTGGGTGGTTCCGCTCAGACTCAACGGCTCGCACGCGGCGATCGTCGGAGACCTGTGGTCCGTTGCCCCCCCGGCTCTGTGGTTATGGCTCGCGATCCCTGTCGCCATCGTGATCGCCGCCATCACCCTTCTCCGTTTCGGGAGAACTACGGTCGTCCGACACAACGGCCCGCTGGTGGCGGCGATCACGGCTGTCGCGATGCTGGTGGCCCGCACCGGCCGGGACCTT
>DATAPE010000201.1:0-21584 GCA_036265345.1 Actinomycetota bacterium | reverse complement strand
CCTTCCGGAAAGGGTGTGGTGACCGTGGTGACTGTGGTGCTTTTTCCGAAAAGCACCACGAGCACCTCAGTCACCACAGCCCATTGCGCTTAGAGATATAGAGAACAAGCGCGGCTCGCGCTCGTTGTGACTTCCTCTATCGGGTCACTTGTTCCCCTGATCCAACTGCGCAACCAAGCTCTTCGGCGCGACCTGTCGATACGCGTCGGTTACCAGGCTTTCGACCTCGTCCCAATCCACGTCCACATCCAGGAATACGCCGAGCCAGCCCCGCCCCCCGACATAGGGAGGACGGAAGAAGTGAATGGGGTCGGCGGCTACAAGCTCTTCCTGCGCGCCATCCGGGGCCGCGCACCAGAAGGCGACCCTGTCGTCGTGATGATGATCCGACATCGTCACGAAGAGTTTCTTGTCGCGCACGAACCACGAGGGCTCGCTGTGACTAAGCCGTTCGGTCACCTCGGGCAGCGTCAGGCAGAGTCGTCGCAGCCGTTGTACGGAGGCCGGCGCCATGGCTCAATTGTGCCGTCGCATGGCAGCGCCGCCGTGGCGCCTGCCTTCCGCTGGCTGATAGCGAGCGCCATCACGAACGTGTGTTCGAATCGTCTGAGATTCGTGGCCTCCATCCCCACGCCTGTCGTACCGCGAGACATCAATCTTGCGAACCGGCGTACTTTGGAGTATGTGTCAGGGCCCCCGCTGGAATCGAAGGAGGAATCGAGATGGCGCACCCCAACGAAACGCTCGTCCGCACTGGTTATGACGCGTTCTCCCGAGGCGACATGGACGCGCTGAGGGATCTCTTCGCGAACGACATCGTCTGGCACGTTCCAGGCCGCAGCCCGATCGCGGGCGATCACAGCGGTGTCGACGACGTCCTCAAGTACTTCATGCAGAGCATGGAGCTCACGGGGGGGACTTTTCGGGTTGAGGTTCACGATGTCGTTGCCAACGATGAGCACGCCGTTGGCCTTCATGTAGCAACAGGACAACGGAACGGAAAGAGTCTCACGGACCGCGGTGCCCTGATCTTTCATATCGAAGGCGGCAAAGTGAAGGAGGTCTGGCAACTGTTCGGAGACCTCTACGAGAACGACGACTTCCTCTCCTAGATAGGGCTTGGCGGATCAGCCGTCCTACTGGTGGGGCGGCTGCCGCGAGTCAAAGGGTCAGTATCCGGACCAGGTCGGTGCTCGCGGTCCGTGGCGGCGACCCTCCTGCCACTAGCGTTACCCCTTCGTGAGGCGTGCCGCCGCACCCTGTCCCCTCCACTGTGCCTAGGAGCTCAGATGCCATGGTGGATCCAGCTCGCTATCCCGGTGGCGACCAGCTGCACGGCGATCGCGGTCAACAACAATCCCATCACTCGCGACACGAGATCGATGCCGTCGCCTTTCAATACCCGTGCTATCGCCGTCGAGTAACGCAGCGCGATCCCCACGACCAAGAGCGCGACCACCAATGCCCCCACGACCGAGAGTGCTCCTCCAAAGTTCGCGGCGCGACGCATGTAGAGCATGGTGGCGGCGATAGCTCCGGGCCCTGCCAGCAGGGGAGTGCCCAACGGAACCAGGGCAACGTTTCCTTTGGGCGCCGCTCGTGACTGGTCACCCTCGGGCCGGAGAAGCTCGAGCGCAACGAGCACCAGCAGGAGTCCGCCGGCGACCTGGAGCGCTTCGACCGAGATCCCGAGCGATGACAAGATGGGCTGGCCGAAAAGCGCAAAGACGATGACCACAGCGGCGGCCACTCCCACAGCTTGTAAAGCTGCCTGTTTCCGTTTGCGCTCCTCGAGGTCGCTGGTCAGAGCGAGGAACACAGGCACGCCGCCAAGCGGATCGAAGATCGCCACCATGGTTACGAAGCTTTTGAAGAAGAGGTCGGCGTCGAGATTCAGACCGTGCACCGATTGAACCTACTTCCGAGCTCCCGTTTTTCCCGGAGTCGATCAACCCCTTCAGCCAGGAAAACAGGAGCTAGTCGTCGCCTCCGGAGCTGCCCGAGCCTCCCGACCCGCCGGAACCCCCGGACCTACCTGAGTCGCCTGACCCCCCGGAGCTCCCCGAGCCTCCCGACTTGCCGGATCCCGAATCGTCTGACCCTGAACCGCCGGACTTCCCGGAATCGTCAGTCGTGCCGCTGGGGGACGGCGTGGCGCACGCGGCGTCGTTCTGGTGTTCGGCCTCGCTGCACCTGCCCGAACCACCGGGCCCATGACGATCGCTAGGAGAAGGGGAAGGCGATCTCCGCGGGCGTCCGAGCCTGCTCGTGGGGGCTCGCAGCGCTTGCGTCGTCGCAAAGGACCGGGCCGAGATGAAGTAGGTGGCTACCGACAACAGTACGGGTAGTGCTAGCGCCGCAACCGCTCCCAGGGCAACCCTTCGTTTATCCATAACAGCAGGGTAGCGAGGGTGCGGTTAGGGCTTCTCAAGCAGAAGGTAAAGAAACGGTAGATCGAGCGGGGAACGTGACTTCGATCGTGGTTCCGGCCCCCGGCAGCAGCCGGACCTCGCCACCCCATCGCCGGGCCAGCTCCGCCACGATCGCAAGCCCCAAACCGGTGCCCGGTCCCCCGGCACGGCCGGTCGAGCCCCGGTAGAAGCGTTCGAAGATGCGATCGGCATCTTGAGGGTCGATCCCCGGGCCGGTATCGGCGACCACCAATGCCGGCCGTCCTCCCGTCGAACCCACCGAGACCAGGATCATCGTTCCGGGCGGGCAGTAGTGGATCGCGTTCTCGACCAGATTGTCGATGATGTGCGCGACATCGGCTGGATCCGCCCACACCGTTGCATCGCCCGTCTTTCTGATCTGAAGCTGCATCTCCCGCTCGGCCGCGGGACCCCGCCACCGCTCTACCGCCTGATCCGCGGCGGTCCCCAGGTTGAGGTTCGCGCCGGTCGAATCCATCGACAACGCACGCGCTAGCTCCAGAAGGTCATCGACAAGAGCGCTCAGGCGGTCGACCTCTCTCTCAGCCTTGCCCGCCTGTTCGCTCGAGGCCCCTCCCTGCTCTTTGATCGTTTCGAGCCGGAGCCGCAGTCCGGTCAGTGGGGTGCGCAGCTGGTGGGATGCGTTGGCAACGAAGTCTTGTTGCGCGACGATGTTGGCCGACAGCGTCTCCGCCATCCGGTTGAAGGCGCCGGCCAAGGTGGCAACCTCGGGTGGGCCTTCGAGCTCGGCACGCGCGTCAAGGTCCCCATCGCCCAAACGCTTCGCCGCACTCTCGAGCCGGCTAACCGGCCGCACCAGCGAGCTGGCCAGGAACCATGCGACACCGATCGCGATGAGCACGAGGACGGTTGCGATCAGTCCGACACCGATCCAACTCCGCCGCACCTGAGCGCTGACGGTTCCCGTGTCCTGGGACAGGCGCACCGCCCCCACAACACGGCCGTTATCAACGACGGGGACGGTGACGAGCAGAAGCTCGTTCCCCAGAGAGCTGCTGAACCGTCTGCGAGAGTCGATCCGTCCTCGAAACAGTGCAACGCCGAACTCTGGACGTTCGGGAGTGGCGTAAGCGGTGCCGAAGCTGGCGAGGTCCGCGCTGTCGGCCAGGACCCTGCCCCGTCCATCGGTCGTCACGACGCGAGCGTTCGTTTGTCGCTCGGTCGCTTCGACGACGCGCTTCAAGACCGTGCGCGCGCGGGGCTGATCCAAAAGCCGCGGGCGGGCAACAATGTCGGAAACACGGGCGGCGAGGAGGGCCGCGTTGTTCAGGACGCCCGACTCGTACTCGGAGCCGGCGCGCCTTTCGATGTTCAATCCGAGAGGGATGGCCAACGTAATGGCCATCACGATCACGAGATAGGCGGCGCCCAGCACCAACCGTTCTCTAAGGCTCACTCCTGTAGTTCGTCGGCGGATGCGAAGCGGAAACCAACCCCGCGTGCCGTATGGATGTAGCGAGGAGCGGCGGTGTCGTCGCCAAGCTTCTTGCGGAGCGAGCTGACGTGCACGTCGAGGGTCTTGGTCGGCCCGAACCAGTTGGTGTCCCACACCTCATCGATCAGATCGCCGCGGCTGACGACGCGCCCGGCCTGCTCCATCAGCATGCGCAACAGCTCGAACTCCTTGAGGGTCAGGTCAAGGTTCTGGCCGTCGCGGGTCACGGTTCGGGTGTCGAGATTCATTGTCACGCCGCCCACCTCGAAGGAGATGGCTTGCGTTGGGGGAGACGCCGCCGTGCGGCGGAGAACGGCGCGCATCCGAGCCACCAGCTCCTTAGCGCTGAAAGGCTTGGTGACGTAGTCGTCGGCGCCAAGCTCTAGCCCGACGATCTTGTCGCTCTCCTCCCCCCGGGCGGTCAGCATCACTACCGGGACCCGCGATACGGCTCTTATGTCCCGCAGCACCTCGCGTCCGTCGCCATCGGGCAGCATGACGTCCAGCAACACGAGCTCGGGTGACCAGGTCCGGAATTTCTCCATCCCGTGGCTTGCGGTGGCGGCGACCTGGGCGGCGAACCCCTCCCGCTCGAGCGCCTCGGCGAGAGGCTCCGATATCGACTCCTCGTTCTCGATCACCAGCACCCGCGGTTTAGCCATGGTCCCACGATAAAGGGAGCAGTTGGGTTTCTGGGTAGGCCGCTGTCTCTGATAGACATCCGGTGATGTCGCCTCTGCTTGAAGTTGCCTTGAACGGGTCGCGGTCTATCGAGGAGCATCGCGCTCTTCCCAGGACGCCCGCCGAGCTCGCCACGGCGGCCCGTGAGTCGGTGGAAGCAGGGGCGAGGGTCGTGCACCTGCACGTCTACGATCCTGATGGCTGGGAGACGTTCGCGGCTCCCGAATGCGCCGCCGCGATGAGGGCCGTCCGGTGGGACTGTCCCGGCATCCCGATCTCTCTCACCACGTCGGCAGTCGTCGAGCCCGAGCCGGCGCGCCGCCTGGACATGATCTCGGGCTGGACGCAAATGCCTGACCTGGTAACCGCAAACCAGGGCGAGGAGGGGATCCTCGAGCTCTGTGAGCTTCTGATCAGCCGCGGCGTGGGCATCGAAGCGGGGCTGCTCAAGCTGGCCGACGCGGAAGCGTTCGTTCGGTCGGGCATCGCGGAGCGCTGCGTACGCGTGCTCATCGAGCCGCTCGACGCCGACATCGACGAGGCCATCGCGCACGCGGCGGCCATGGAGCACCTCCTGGAGGAAGCCGGCATCTCTCTCGAGCAGGTTCATCACGGCGAGGGCGTGGCGAGCTGGGCGGTTTCGGCCCGCGCCCTCGGGCGCGGCCATGGCATCCGCACCGGGCTCGAGGACACGATCGTCTTGCCCGACGGGGGGCGAGCGATCGATAACGCCGACCTCGTCCGCACCGCGGCAGCCATGCTGACCTAACGGTGGCGTTGCGCCGGCCCGATCCTGTGCTGCTTAGCTCGTCTCTCTACCATCGCCGGTGGTACTGACGGCGAATTCAGTGGGATCCGCTTCCTTTCGGGCGGCGGATCCTGCGTGAGGCGGTACCACTAACCGGAATTCGCTTCCCTTGCCCAGCTCGCTGTCGAGCTCGATGAACCCGCCGAGGGCCGCGGCCGAACGTTGAGCGATCGCCAAACCAAGTCCAGAGCCACCGCTGGTGCGGTCCCGGGCGTCGTCCGTCCGGTAGAGGCGATCGAAGATGCGATCCTGATGCTGCTTGGCGATGCCGATGCCTGAATCTCGAACGGAGATCACGAGGTCTTCGTGGCGCCGGAACGCCCTCACGTCGATCCCTCCTCCTCGCGGTGTGTACCGGATCGCGTTGGCGGTCAGGTTGTCGAGGACCGTTTCGATCAGTCGCCGATCCGAGAGCCACTTGATGCGAGAGGGATGAGTACGGAGCGTCACGCCGGCTGTGCTCGCCGCCATCCTGAACCGGGCCGTGAGGGCGTGGCATAAGTCGGTCACATCGATACGTTCGGTCCGCAGGGGGGTGGCAAGATCCAACCGGTTCAACAGGCGAAGGTCCTTCAGAAGAAGGTTGAGTCTCTCGCTCTGTGTGGTGATGGCCTTGGAAGCCTCGAGCCGTTGTTCCGAGGTTTGAACGCTGCCATCACACAGCGCTTGGGCAAAGCCCGTCACAACGTTGAGTGGGGTGGCGATCTCATGAGCTACGTCCGCAAGGAAACGGCGCTGTTCGTGATCGGCTTTCTCGAGGCGAGATGCCATTCCGTCGAAGGCGCGTGCCAGCTGACGAAACTCGGCGGTGCCCACGTCACCAACTCGGGCGCTGAAGTCGCCCGATGCCACCCGATGAGCCGCTCCGATAGCACTATCTAGAGGGCTTCTCACGCTCCGAGAGACCAGGACCCCTACCAGCGACGCTGCACCGGTGACCATGCCGAGAAGTGCGGCAACGAGGACCGCAATATGAACGTACGGCGTTGGCTCCTCGAGATCGCCGTCGTGGATCACAACTCGGACCCCGTGGACCAGTGACGTCGCGGTAAAGACGGGGGCCGTAGGCGGGACCTTGCCGCCTACGAAAACCCGGCTCCCGTCTCGAAACACCAATAGCTCCGCGTCGGACAACACCTGCTGCCAGATCCTGAGCCGCCGATCTCCCGCCCCTGCCGAGACTTCGCCTGCGATCCGTCGAGCGGTCGTCAGCGTTTCCTTCGCGTCCCCCCTGCGCTCGGCGTCCTGGGCCACCCAGAGAACGCTGGCATAAGCCAGCGCGGACCCCAGCAAGAGCGTGCCCGCTACGGCCAGCAGGACTCGGATGCGCAGTGAACCCACGAGCTTGGCCATCAGCCGTCGAAACGGTAGCCGACGCCTCGAAAGGCCGTGACGGATAATGCGTCTCCGAGTTTGCGCCGGAGTGCTGCGACATGCACGTCGACGGTCTTTGAGGATACGTACTGCGAGCCCCACACCATCTGGAGCAATTGGTCTCGGCTGAACACGCGCCCGGGATGCTCGAGGAAGGACGCCAGCAGATCGAATTCCCGGCGGGTGAGGGTTACCTCGCGCCCGTCAACGACGCATTCGCGGGCGGTCGGATCCAGTGTGATCCCGTCTGTCCGCAGAACGGAAGGGCTCTCCAGAAATCCCTGAGCTCTGCGTAGCTGCGCTCGCACGCGTGCGACGACCTCCGGAGGGGAGAAGGGCTTTACCACGTAGTCATCGGCGCCGACCTCGAGCCCTGCAACCCGGCTGGTCTCTTCCCCCCGGGCGGTGAGCAGGATTATCGGGATCGTCGACTTCCTCCTGATCCTGCGGACGACCTCGAAGCCGTCCATCTCGGGCAGCATCACATCGATGATCCCGATATCCACCTCGTCTCCGCGGATCGCAGACAGCGCTTCTCCTCCGGTGGACGCCTCGAGCACGGCGAAGCCTTCCTTTTCGAGGTAGAGGCGAACGAGCCGCCGCAAGGGCGCTTCGTCGTCTGCAACAAGTACTCGAGCTTTTCTCATGGCGAAGATTGTGACACCGAGTTGCAGGGCGCCGATCGGGGTACTGCTGGACCTTTAATCAGGCGGAGCGACGCTGCGGCTCCGAAGTTGGACGTCCACGGCTGGGGGTGTCCGGGGCCACGTCGCCACAACGTCGCTCAACACCTGAAACCTGGTATCGGCTGCCACGACCAGGGTCGGGATGATCACAATCTCCATGGCCCGGAAGCTAGGAGCGATCGGTTAGAGAACGGCCAACCGAAGGCAAGGTTTCGGAAAATTCGACCTCTAGTTGGGCGCGCTTTCGAAGAATGGACATCAGCGTTTAACCGATCCCACGAAGTGGGGGCTTAGCAGGCGAACTCGGACTGTCGCCGGGCCCCCGTTGGTGCCATGGTTGCGCCCATGGAATCCGCCGTTCGGCCCCCGGGGCGCCTTTCGATCCTGGCGCGGGCGTTTCGCAAACGAGACATCCGGCTCGTTGAGATCGCCTTCCTCGCCTTCAACACGGCCGAGTGGGGCACCTGGATCGCGATCCTCGTTTACGCCTTCAGGATCGGTGGATCGGTAGCGGCAGGCTCGGTGGCGGTCATCCAACTCGTGCCAGCCGCGATCTTTGCGCCCTTCGGATCCTTGCTGCCGGATATCTATCCGCGGCAGCGGATGATTTTCTTCTGTTATCTGGCGCAATCGATCGCGATGGCCGCAACCGCAGCCGCCTTGCTGCTCGGCGCTCCGGTGGCGCTGATCTACTTTCTAGCTGCGATAACGGCCACCGCCATCACTCTCACCCGGCCGGCGCAAGGCGCACTGTTGCCCATGCTGGCGGCAAGCCCAGAGGAGCTGATCGCTGCAAACGTGAGCGCGGGCACCATCGAGAGCGTGAGCATCTTCGTCGGCCCGGCGCTGACAGGTCTGCTCTTAGCGGTGTTGAGCGTGGGAGCGATCTTCACGCTGATGGCAGCAATCGAGCTGGCCGGCGCACTGGCGGTTTGGCGTCTCGCGTTTCGGGATGTGCAAGCTTCACACCGCCGGGCAAACGCTGCGGGGATGTGGTCGAGCTTGACTCGAGGTTTCGCCGTGGTGATGGGCAACGCGGATTCCCGCGTCTTGATGTTCGTAATGGCTGCTGAGTCCATAGGGCAAGGTGCCTTAGACGTCCTGTTGGTGGTTCTGGCTTTCGGCGTGCTTCACATGGGAGGATCCGGGACGGGATTTCTCAACTCGTCGTACGGCGCGGGCGGCGTTCTTGGAGCCGGCTTCAGTGTCGTTCTGATCGGGCGCACCCGCTTGGCTCCCTATCTACTCCTCGGCGCTCTCGCCTTCGGTGTGGCGCTTGCCACCGCAGGAGCGACCACCACTGTGGTGGTGGCATTGGTTCTTCTCGCCCTCTCCGGCGCGGGAGGAGCCCTCTTCCTGGTGGCCGGACGAAGCTTGCTGCAGCGCGTCGTGCCCACCGACTCGATGTCGCGGGCGTTTGGCGCCCTGGAGGGCCTTGTCACGGCAGGACTGGCGGTGGGGGCCATCCTGGCGCCGGTGTTGGTCAGGTCGTTTGGTGTCCGTCCGAGCCTCGTCGTGGTCGGAGGACTTGTGCCCCTGATAAGTCTGGCCGGATGGCGGGGGCTCACTCGGGTCGACGCCTCCGCTACGGTTCCGGCGGACGCCTTTCGGATAGTGAGATCGCTGGGCTTGTTCTCCGGGCTCGAGCCCACGGTCCTCGAGCGCCTCGCGGCGAACCTGCGCCCCGTTGATGTCTCACTCGGCGGCGTCGTGTTCAAGCAGGGTGACCTGGGCGATTTCTTCTATGTCATCGACGAGGGCAGTGTCCGGGTTGTGGTCAACGACGCAGTGATCGAAGAGCTGCACGCGGGGGACTTCTTCGGTGAGATCGCCCTCCTACGTCGGGTGCCCAGAACCGCTACGTGCATCGGGGCTCCGGGAACCCAGTTATATGCGCTGGATGGCGACCAGTTCATCGAAGCGATAACGGGGCAACCCGAAGTCAGGGAGTCGGCCGAACAGATCGTCACCGAGCGGCTAGAGGGACTGTGACCGGTAGGCACGCTCGTTCCTACATACGCTTAAGAGGACAGAGCGATCGCTAGCTTCAGGCAGTCGTTGGTCTCTTCAACCAGAGGAGCGGCTCCCAGCTTGGTGAATATGTTTAGTGCCTTCCGCAATTTCGGAGTCGCCTCGGTTCGCCGTTCCATCGCGATCAGGCACCGGCCGGCTCCCAAGAGAGCATGGCCCTCCTCCAGAAGGAACCCGTATCCGTGCCATCTGCGAGCCCCATCGGTGTATAGCTCCAGGGCTTCGTCCCAACGTTGGTCGCTCTCGGCTTCGATAGCGTGCCCGGTGACCACCGCGTGTCGGTCCCTCGCGTAGGTCATGTCATCGGTTCGGGAGAGAAGCCGCCGAGCGAGCCTGGTATCTCCGATCCCACGCATGGCCCGCATGACGTCGGAGAGAAAGCGGGCCCGATACTGGACGGAACGCTCAGTCGTTTGAGCAAATTCTTCGATCAGGGCGAGAGCGCCGGCCTCGTCCCCAGAATCAGCGTGCATGAGAGCACAAAACGCCAGGCATGGCGAAAGACCTTCAAGATCATCAAGATCGCGAAAGATGGGCAGAAAGTTCGGCTCCAGATCAAGAGCTTTGCGAACAGCTCCTCTGTGGAGCGAGATGCGCGCCGTAAAGAAAAGGCCGGCAGCGGCGATGATGCTGGTGCCGTGTTCTCGTGCCCACGAGGCGATCTCGTCGGCCTCCGCCTGCACCCGGTCCCAGTCCCCTTGCTCGAAGAGCATGAAGAGCCCTCCCATCTGAACCCAGAAGGCGTCGTACAGGTAGCCGGTCGAGCGCCCGAGCACCTGTGCCTTGTGATTGAACTTGTAACCCTCGGACGGGCCGTCGATGAGCCAGATCCGGTCTGCCATGTTGTTGTAAGCCAGTATCCGAGCGAGGGGCTGCCCTCCCGACTCACTTAGCTTGATCGCTTCTTCGAGGTCCTCGAGACCCCCGATGTCGCCGGAATCACAGCGAATGAGGCCCTTAAGGTCCAGCGCGGGTCCGAGCAGGTCGTTGCCCCCGCTACTTCGAGCCACGCTCACTGCCTTGTTGACCAGGGCCAGGGCCTCATCGAGCTGGGCCGCGCCGATGGCATAGAAAGCCGCTGCTCTGTATGCGCTCGCTAGCTGGTGGCCAGGCGGTTGTTGCTCGAGCAGTTCGACGGCTCTCAGCGCCATAGCGCGTGCTTCATCGGCACGGCCCTGCTCGCGCATGATCACCGATAGGTGCTCCAGAGCGGTTCCCTGACCGTTCAGGTCGTGCTGTTCAGCAAGCCCTGCTATCGCATCTTCCAAGTAACGGGCTCCTTGTGGGAACTGCCCGAGGAATCTGGACGCGATCCCCGCTCCCAACAGAGCTTTGGGAATCCCTTTATCCGCGGGCTCGAATAGCTCTAGGGCCTGGCGATAGAGATCGAGAGCGTTTGCCGGGTCGAGCTTAAGCGCGCGGGCGCCGGCGGTCACAAGGAAACCGCAAGCCTTTGTCCTCAGGGCGGCCAGGTCTGATGCCCCCGACGCTTCAGCCAGCTCCAATGCTAGCGAGTAATGATGCGCAAGAACCTCGGCGTAGTCATCGAGTCGTTCCGCGGTGTTCTCGATCCAGGCCGCCATAGCCTGATGCTTCCTTGCTCGTGCCGCCCGGGGTATCTGGGAGTAGGACACATCTCTTATGAGGGCATGCCAGAACACGTACTCCTGGTGGCCCTCCATGGACGATGTCCGAGATATCCGCACGAGTTCCTTTGCCCCCAGCTCGTGCAGTCCTTGACGGACGGACTCGTCTGCTTTCTGTCCGATAGCGGCAACGGCCCCAGACCAGAAGACCTTGCCGGCCACGGAGGCATCCTGCAGCAACGACTTACGTTCGGGAGAGAGCGTGTCGAGTCGTGCTGCTATCAGAGCGTGGATGGACTCAGGAAGCGGGATATCGGTGTCCCTCTCCAGGGCCAGCACCTTTCCTTTGGCCTTAAGGATCCCTCGATCCCGCAACATCCGGATGAACTCTTCTGCGTAGAGAGGGTTGCCTCCAGCTCGTTCCAGTAGAGCGGCGTGGATCTCCGCGGGCAAAACGGCTTGAGAAAGCAGTGACGAGATCAATTGTGCAATCTCGGAGTCGTTGAACCGGGCCAGCGAAACGACAGTGATGTTCCGCTTGCCTCCGCCCCAGTTTGGATGCGAGTCGTAAAGCTCAGGTCTCGCAGTGCAAACCACGAACATAGGTACGCCGGTGACCCAATCTGCTAGGTGCTCGATGAACTCGAGTAAGGAGGGGTCTGCCCAATGGAGATCCTCGAACACGATGACAAGCGGGCCGCGCTCTGCGATGGCTTCGAGGAATCGGCGCCACGCCGTGAACGACTCTTCTTTCTGAGGGCTGCTGGAAGAGACCTCGACGCCAACCAGGGGGCCGAGCCGGGAGAGGAACCAAGCATGCTCGGAGGTGTCCTTCACGACGGCGGCGACCGCGATACGCAGTTTCCCTGTCGCTTCCTCGGTGCTATCCGATTCGAGGATGCCTGCCTGGGCTTTGATGATCTCGCCGAGGGCCCAGAAAGTGATGCCCTCGCCGTAGGGGAGAGAGCGGCCCTGACGCCAGAAGATGAGCTCCTCCTGGTCGTCTACGAAGGAAGAGAACTCAGAGAGAAGTCGGCTCTTACCGACTCCTGGCTCCCCAACGATTGTCGCGAGTTGCAGTGATGATTCCCTGATGGCCCTGCCGTAAGCGATCTTGAGAGTCGTGAGCTCGAACTCCCTGCCGATGAAGGGAGTCTTCGACACCACGTTCACGTCGACCCCGAAACGGCTGCGGGCAGAAATCGCTCTCCACACCGCCACCGGCTCTGGCTTTCCCTTCACCATTACCGGCTCGAGCTCTTCGTAGTCGATGACATCCTTGGTCGAGCGGTAAGTCACCTCGCCAACCACGACGTTGTTGACGGGCGCCTCGTTCTGGAGACGGGACGCGGTGTTCACGACGTCGCCGGTAACCAAGCCCTCTCCAGCCTCGGGGCGCGCTCCCAGCGTGACGAGACCTTCGCCGGTGTTGACTGCGGCTCTGACCGAAAGGTCGAAAGAAGTTTTCTGATTTAGCTCCGAGATCGCCTCGATGATCCGGAGTCCGATCCGCACCGCACGTTCAGCGTCATCCTCGTGAGCCACCGGGGCACCGAACACCGCCATCACGGCATCGCCGATGAACTTCTCGACCGTGCCCCCGAAGCGCTCGATCTCTCTCTTCAACAGCGCGTGGTAGGGCACCAACGCCGCTCTTACATCTTCGGGATCGGCGGCGTGCGACCGGGCGGTGAATCCCACGAGATCGACGAACAGGATCGAAACGACCTTGCGCTCCTCGCCTCCGCTGGGCGGAGCTGTGGCGAGCGGTGTGCCGCAGTTGAGGCAGAACTTGGCCCTACCAGGATTCTCTTCGCCGCAAGCGGGGCAGAGGGCCATGGCTGGGAATCCTATGAGAACGAGTCGGATCAGAAGCTGAGAGCCGTCGCTTCTCCGAGATGTCGATCGGTTTCGGCTACAAGAGGCCTGGCGCGGAGGTGATCGAAGATTTCTCTGGCCTCCTGCAGCCGTGTCGATGCCTCGGATGCTCTTCCTAGCGCCAGCAGACACCGGCCAGCCCCCAGGAGAGCTTGCCCCTCCTCCAATACGAAACCGTGATCGTTCCATCTTCGAGCGGCGTCGCAGTAGAGGCCTAAGCCCCGACCGGCTTCGCCCTCTTCTTCGGCAACGATGGCGTGGGCGGTGACGACGGCATGCCGGTCGTTTTCAAAGACCACCGCTCTTTCCGGAAGAAGAAGTCCTGCCGCCGTGTCCCTCTCTCCAACCGCGCACAGAGCGCGCACCACATTGGGAAGATTCCGAGCTCTCACAAAGGGAGTTTGGTCGGTCCACGTGAGGAATTCCTCCGCCAGAGCAAGAGTGGATGCGGCCTCGCCGCGGTGGGCGTGGAGCAGAGCGACAAAGGCGAGAGCAGGTACGAGCGCGTCCAGCTCTTCCATCTCTCGAAACGTGGGCAGAAAGCTGTTCTCGATGGGTGGGCCTTCATGTTCCTGTCCACGGTGAAATGCAACAAGCGCGCGGTAGAACACGCCCCATGACACGAGATACCCTACGACCTTCTCTCCAGCGAGCAGCTCTTCGGCCTCGTCCAGAACTTGATCCCACCTTCCCAGCTCCCATAGCATCGGTAACGCTCCGCATGCGGACCAGCGAGCATCATGGAGGTAGCCGTGTGTTCGGGCGATCTCTTGTGCCCGAAGGTTGAGCTCCAGGCCCGCTGCAGGGCCATTGATCAAACGAGTAGCTTCCGCAAGGTTGTTGTAACCCCAATGGAGATCGAAGGGCATACCAGCCCTCTCGTTGATCGCTATGGATCCTCTTAGATCTTCGAGACCGGCGGCATCACCGGAGTCGCACCGAGCGAGCCCGCGAATTTCGAGAGCCTCAGCAACGGCAGCGGTGCTGTTACAGCTGCGAGCCACGTCGAGGGCTTTCGTTGCCCAAAGCAGGGCCTCACCTGACGCACCCCCGATCAGCTCGAAGAATGCGACAGCCGCATAGGCCAACGAGAGCGCTTCGTCCGGGGCTTGATCCTTCAGAAGTCCAACCGCCTCGAGGGCAAGGGCACGACTCTGTTCGGAATGTCCATGTTCCCGCAGAACGTAGGCGAGCTGCCTCAAAGAGTGCGTCTGACCCTTCTTGTCCCCGCGCGCCCCGTGCGCTGCCGCTGCCCTCTCAAGATAGTCCTGAGCCTCCGAAAGTCTGTCCAGGAACCTGCAGGCCATCCCTGTTTCATGCAGAACGTGAGGCGTTTCGGGGTCATCCGGTCCGAGGAATTCCAACGCGCGCAGATAGAGCGATAGCGCCTTGGCGGCATCCAACTGAAGGGCTCGATCCGCTGCCAGCACAAGGAATCGCTTCGTTTGTGCCTCTAACTCCGCGATCTCCGACGACCTCGAGGGCCTTGCCAACTCGAGGGCGGTCGAGTAGTGATGCGCCAGCACCTCCGCGTGGTCGTCGAGCCTCTCGGCGGCTTTCTCGAACCAGGCGGCCATGGCCATGTGCTTCTGTGCCCGCGCCGCTCTGGGTATCTGCAAATAGCAAACGTCTCTGATCAGCGCATGCCAGAAGGAATACTCGTGATGGCCCTCCATCGACGATCGCCTCGACGCACGCACCAGCTCTTTGTCTCCAAGCTCGCGCAAACCAAGACGTGCCGCATCTGGCTTTACATCTCCGATGGAGGCAACTGCCTCCGACCAGAACACTTTCCCGGCGACGGAGGCGTCCTGAAGGAGAGACTTACGGTCTCGGCTAAGGGTATCCAGACGGGCCGCGATCAGAGCGTGGACCGATTCCGGAACGGGGATCGGCTCGTCCTTGACGAGGCTGAAGACCCTGCCCCTCTGTCTGAGGATCCCTCGGTCGGAGAGCATGCGAACGAACTCCTCCGCATACAGCGGGTTGCCGCCCGCACGCTCCAGCAGCACCGAGTGGACCTCTGCTGGCAGCACAGCTTGAGACAGCAACGAAGAGATCAGTTGGGCGGTTTCGGAGTCATTGAGCGGTGCGAGAGCGATCACGGTGATATTGCGCTTGCCCCCGCCCCAATTGGGATGCTCGTCGTAGAGCTCGGGCCGTGCGGTGCACACCACGAACATCGGCACCCCCTCGACCCAGTCGACCAGGTGCTCGACGAATTCGAGCAGCGAGGGGTCCGCCCAGTGGAGATCCTCGAAGACGAGCACCAATGGCCCCTTCTCCGCGATCGCCTCGAGGAAACGGCGCCATGCCGTGAACGACTCCTCCTTCTGCGGATTCGAGCCGCCCGAGAGCTCGATCCCAGCAAGGGGGCCGAGGCGGGACAGGAACCAGTGATGTTCCGAAGATTCATTGACGAGGGATGCGACGGCTGCGGTCAGCTTCTCAGTTGCCTGTTCGGAGTTGTCCGATCCGAGGATGCCTGCTTGGGCTTTGACGATCTCGCCGAGCGCCCAGAAGGTGAGGCCCTCGCCGTAGGGGAGTGATCGGCCCTGGCGCCAGAAGATCAGCTCGTGCTGGTCGTCGATGAAGGAAGAGAACTCGGCGAGCAGTCTGCTCTTTCCCACACCGGGCTCGCCCACGATGGTCACCAATTGTGGGGATGAGTCGCGCACGGTTCGAAGAAAGGTCTCCTTCAGGATCGTCTGTTCGTAGTCGCGTCCGATAAAAGGGGTTGCGGCCGCGATGTCCGCGTCGATCCCGATTCGACTACGAGCGGAAAGAGCCTTCCACAATGCCACCGGCTCTGGCTTTCCCTTAACCGTGACCGGCTCCAGTTCGTCGTAGTCAATGACGTCTCTGGTGGAGCGGTAGGTGACCTCTCCAACCACGATCCCGTTCACCGGAGCAACGTTCTGAAGACGCGATGCCGTGTTGACGACGTCGCCGGTGACCATGCTCTCTCCCGCGCTCGTGCGCGCCGACAAGGTGACTAACCCCTCGCCGGTATTGACTGCAGCCCTAACGGAAAGGTCGAGACCGATGTCCTGATTCAACTCTGAGATCGCGTCGATGATTCTCAGCGCGGCGCGCACCGCTCGTTCGGCGTCGTCTTCGTGGGCCACAGGGGCGCCGAACACCGCCATGACGGCATCGCCGATGAACTTCTCGACTGTGCCTCCGAAGCGCTCGATCTCTCTCTTCAACAGAGCGTGATAGGGGACCAGCGCCGCTCTTACATCTTCGGGATCGGCGGCGTGAGAGCGTGCGGTGAAGCCGACAAGATCGACGAACAGTATCGAGATGACCTTGCGTTCTTCGAGCGCGGTTGGGGCGGTATCGAGCGGAGCAGTGCAGAAGCCGCAGAACTTGAACCCGTCTGGGTTCTCCCTGCCGCAGCTCGGGCACACCACCATCGCCGAATCCTATGGGAGACCCTGCAGGCGACAGCTACTCGGTGTTCCGGACCGAGCAGAGAAGGACGCCGTAGCTCGGCCCTTCCTAGCCAGGCGTCAGCAAATCCCCCCGCGTGCCCTTATCAGCCTCGCTGACTTCGGCGCGACTGTGCCCGGCTCTTAAGCCGTTTGATCGTCCGGTCGAGCCACACCACCGTCGTCTCGTGCACTGCGATACCCCGATCGAGGGTCGAGCCCGGAAGGCTGTCGCGCTCGCGCATCGACAGCCCTTTCAACAACTCGCGACGCGACTCGAGCATGCGCTGGTGTCGCAGCCGATACTCCTCGAGAAGGCGCTCGACGACGCCCGGATCCAAGAACTCCCCGAAGAAAACCGTCAGGAGGAGAGGCGAGCGAAGCTGGTCATCCTTGGGGCCTGCGGCTGCCCATGCCTCGAGCCACTCACGGAATGCCCCTCGCCCGGCGTCGGTGATGCGATAGGGACGGCGCGCGCGAGGACCGCTGTCTCCGACGCTGACCACCAAGCCGGCGTCTTGCAGCCGGCTCAGCTCGAGGTAGATCTGACTACGGGTGATATTCCAGAACCGTGCCAGCGAGCGCTGCGCGGTCTCGTTGATCTGCCACCCCGTCATCGCGTCGGGGCCGGGCTCGCGCCGCGTGGGCGGCGGGGGGCCGAGCTCGAGCAGCCCGAGGACGCAGGCGGCGGTGGCGTTCAGAGCGGCCATAGCGTTTGCATCTTACTGCGCTGTATGCCACAATGACCGTCCATTCCGGAATATCGGCCAATCCGGGCCGTGCTTGTCGAGTAGGAGGTGGCGCGTGGCAATGGTGCAGGATCGAACGATCGCCGGGCCAGACGGCCATGCGATCGGGTATGGGGATTACGGCGATCCGACCGGTTCGCCGATCTTCTTTCTCCCCGGCCTTGGCGACTCTCGGCTCACACGCTTCCCGGACGATGAGGTCACCGCTTCGCTCCGCGTGCGACTCATCACCATCGACGCGCCCGGCGTCGGCCTCTCGGATTACCTGCCCCTCCGGTCCCAGCTCCAGGGAGCCGAGCGAGTGGCGTTTGTGGCCGACGCGCTGGGAATCGATCGGTTCGCACTGCTGGGCTGGTCTGCCGGAGGCCCCAGGGCGCTCGCTGTCGCCTATCGTTTTCCGGAGCGCGTTCGAGCACTTGGCATCGCCAGCGGGTTTGGGCCCCTTGAGCGAGCCGATACGCGCTCTCTCGCCTCAAAGCAGATCCGCCAGGGTGCAGCGATGCTGTCGAAACTGCCGTGGATGGCGAAGCTGTTCGTGGCATCGGTTCCGAGGGCCTATCGCAAGGATCCCAGGAGAGCTTTCGAGAAGCAGTTCGGCGCACATGCATCGCCCTCGGACCGCCGACTCCTCGAACGTCCGGAGATCGCGGCGAACATCCTTGCCGGTGCCCAAGAGTCGGTGCGAGGAGGCGCGAAAGGCATGGCCCTCGATATGGTCCTTCTCATGGGCCGACCGTGGGGGTTCCGGCCAGAGGACGTGCAGGTGCCCGCACACCTTTGGTACGGGAGTGACGACCAGATCGTCCCTGAAGCGATGGGGCGGCAGCTCGCTGGTCTCTTGCAACATTCCGAACTGAAAGTCTTCGGTGGCGAGGGACACATGATTCTCTTCGAGCATTGGGTTGAGATATTGGAATCGCTCCGAGTCTCTTCGGGATGAATGCGTCGAACGAGGAGATCGTTCGACGATATTTCGATCAAGTCTGGGAGCAAGGGGACTCGGCCACTATCGATCGCCTTCTCTCACTCAGCTTCGTCGACCACGACGCTCCCCCCGGGTTCGGCACCGACCGTGAGTCACATAAGCGGCTGGTGGCTCTCATGCTCGACACCATGTACAACAAACATCACCGCATCCTGGCGATGGTGAGCGACGGCGAGGTGATCGCCGTCCGGCATGACATGGAGTGGACGCAAAAAGCCGACTTCTTCGGCATCTCTGCGAGCGGGAAGCGGCTAACGATGAAGGGGCTCGATATGTATCGGGTGCGAGACGGCCAGATCGTCGAGAGCTGGCACTGCGAAGATGTGGCCGGCGTGATGCGTCAGGCGGGCCCGAGCTCCTGAGACAGCTTGCCGGGCCGCGGATCTAGAAAGCCACGCCCTGGCGACGTCTATCTGGCAGTGTGCTCCGGGGCAGCGTGGTCCGGCCAAGCTCCACGGGGAGATTCGATGTCATGGTTTGAAGCTCTACTGTCAAGGTGGCTTCGAGGCGCGATCGATGCCTCGGTGGAACGGGCGCTCGCTGAGCATGCCACTGACGAGATGCCTGACTTCGATTTCGACGAGCTGCTCTTTCACTATCTCGTTCACGGAGACAGATCACGACTCCACATCCATGAGACAGCGGTGGTGAACAACGCACTGTTCAACCTCGAATCGGGAGATATCACCGTGTCCGAATTCGCGTTCTTCGGCCACAATGTCTCGGTGTTGACCGGGACCCACGACTTCAGGAGGTTCGACAAGGAGCGCCAGGACAGCATCCCAAGAACCGGGCGGGATATCGTTATCGGAAGGGGAGCGTGGCTGGCGAGTGACGTTCTGGTGCTCGGGCCTTGCATCATCGGGAAGCATGCGGTTGTGGGTGCAGGCTCGCTGGTCACGCATGACGTTGAGCCGTACACAATCGTCTCAGGGCGTCCCGCCAGGATGATTCGTCGTATCGAGCACGACTCCGAATGAAGCTCGAGATCGGCGCCGGCGAATATCCCGACCGCGACTTCGATATCCACATCGACGTCTTGCCGCTCCATGACATCGAGGTCGTCTGCCGCCTCGAAATCCTGCCGTTCAAAGACAACTCGTTCACCGGCCTCAGGGCGAGTCACGTACTCGAGCACCAGAGCTGGGAGTTGGTCGATGACACCCTTCGGGAGTGGGGGCGGGTCCTCAGATCGGGGGCCGAGGTCTTCATCGGAGTGCCCGACGCCTGGTTCCTCGCGAGGCAATGGGTGCAGGGGGAGCTCACCACGCTCGAAGCGAACTACTGGATGCTCGGGGGCCATACCGACCGCGACGCGCACAAGGGAGTGGACGACCGCGGCGTCCCACGCTGGTTCTGGAACGCCCATCACGCGTTCTTCAATGCGGAGTGGTTGCAGGAAGTAGTGGAGGCCACCGGGCTCTTTGTGGACATCGAGGTCACTTGCTACGACGAGCGAAGCCTGCAGTGCCTCTGCCGGCGAGCTTGAGCAAGTCTGCGACTGCTGGCTAACAAAGAGCTGCGTACGCACGGAGCTGAGGTCACTCTGGCGAGGGATTCAGCAGAGGGAAAGATAAGAAAGGTTCCGTTCGGTCAGGGCCGCAGCCCGGAGGTGGTAATTTCCTCCGGAAAAGGGGGGCATAGCACGACTTTTCCTCACGAGTTGCGGCCGCGATACAACCCCTCGCGACGTGGCAGAGGTGCAGGCTTTCGTCAGCCGGATGGGCACCTCGTCAGGGCCATGCCGCACAGATTGCTGTACGCCAACCCCCTGTGGCCAGGGTGCACTCAGCGAACAATCGTGACGACAGCATGACATGAGTAGTGACTCCGAGGGACGCCCGTGAAGATCGTGATGGTGGCGCATTCCTATTACCTACGGGATCCGAGGATCATGCGTGAGGCGCAGGCGCTCTTCGAGGCTGGCCATCAAGTTGATGTGCTGTGTCTTCGAGACCTGAATGAGCCCCAGGAAGAAGTCGTGGCAGGTATTCGCGTAGTCCGCTTACCTGTACAGCGTCGGCGGGGTGGAGCTCTCAGGTACCTTCAAGAGTACTGGTCCTTCACTTTCTTGGCCGCCGCCTGGTTGCTACGGCGTGTGAGAAAGGAACGATACGACCTGGTCCATGTGCACAACATGCCGAACTTTCTTGTTCTGGCAGGCCTGGTGCCGAAGGCGATGGGCGCAGCTCTGATTCTCGACGTGCATGACCCAATGCCCGAACTCTTTGGGACCGACACCGCCCATTCGCACAGCCGTTGGATAGTCCCCATCCTTAGATTCGAGGAGGTAGCGAGCTGTCGCTTGGCGGACCGGGTGATCACCGTCAGTGAACCGATGAGGGACCTACTTGCAGATAGGGGCACCCCTGCTGGGCGGATCAGCGTTGTCATGAACTTGCCCGACTCCCGATTGTTTGAGGACGCGGCACCCTCCAGCTCGACGGATGATGAGCTGCACACGGACGGGTTCACCCTCGTCTATGCGGGGACAGTCTCCGAACGGTATGGGTTGGATCTAGCTATCGAGGGCGTGGCCGCCCTTCGGGATGAGATGCCTGACTTGCACCTGGTGATTGCCGGCGATGGGCCTCAGTTACCAGGGCTTCAAGAGCTAGCAGCGCGGCTAGGAGTTGTTTCTCGGGTCCAGTTCCTGGGCAGCCTGCCTCTGAACGAAGTATCTCGCTTGCTGGTTCGGTGCGATGTAGGTATCTCATGCCATCGCAACGGTCCCTTTGGCGAGCTCGCCTTTTCCAACAAGATCCTCGAATGCCTGGAGGCTGGTTTGCCTGTGATTTCATCCCGTACAAGAACGGTTGAGCACTATCTTGGTGACTCAATGCTCTTTTTCTTCGAACCAGGCGACGTCTTGGAGCTCGTTGAGCAGGTTCGAAAGGTTCGCCAAGAGCCAGCTTTAGTAGCGACCAAAAAAGCGGAGGCTCGACGAAAGCTACAGGAGCTTCGCTGGGATTCAGAGAAGACCAAACTAGTAGAGCTGGTGGGAGCTCTCGCGAAATAGTTGCTTATTGAGTGGACCAACAAAGGAGTCTGTGAGAGTGAACGACAGCGTTCTGGTAGTTGGTATGGGAGAAGTCGGCGGACCCTTGGCCGAGGTGCTGGGACGGAGCCACCAGGTAACGACGAGAGATGTCGAGCCCGTCTCCGTCGTAGGCGTGGACGTGATGCACGTTTGCTATCCGTTCCAGATTCCAGACTTTGCCGGCATCACAGTTGATTACATCGCTCTCCATCAGCCTGGTATCACCATCATCAACAGCACGGTTGCTCCAGGGACGACTCGGACGATCCAAGAAAGAGTGGATTCGCCGGTCGTTTACAGTCCGGTCCGCGGAAAGCACACACGCATGCGCGATGAACTGCTGCGCTACACGAAGTTCGTCGCGGCCAAGAGTTCAGTCGATTTACAGAGGGCGGCAACCCACTTCATCGACGCAGGCTTCTCGGTGGAGAGAATGTCCTCCTA
>DATAPE010000200.1:0-4460 GCA_036265345.1 Actinomycetota bacterium | reverse complement strand
GAAGTCAAAGGCCACCGGCGTATGACCTTTGGCTGCGAGCGCGGGCAATGTGGCCCGTCCCAGATTTCCGCCAGCTCCCGTAACAAGCACCCGCATTGGCCCCTCCTTTAATGCCGTATGACCGGGGCGGGTTGCGGGCCGAATGAAGGCACCTCGCCTTTGATCGCCGGCCAACCATCGATCCATCCGATGGGGTCGATCATGATGTCTCTGTCTCGGGTGAGGTTTTGCCCTCCCACCCGCGCGTGATAAACGATCCAGTCGCGCCCGGCGTCGTCCTTGATGGTGGCGTTGTGTCCGGTGGCTGTGAACTTCGAATCGCCCTTGAGGATGGGATTGCGGGGATCACGAGTGAAGGGGCCGAGCGGCGACTTCGAACGCGCCACGGCGACCTGATAGTTGGGATGAGCGCTGCAACAGTCGCCCTGCGAATACATGAGGTAGTAGTACGGGCCGTGAGGCAGCACCCAGGCACCCTCGATCAGCCCCCCGTTGTCGGATGGCTCCGATTGCAGGACCACCTTCGGTTTGCCCTCGAGGTGAAGCCCATCCGGGGTGAGTCGCTGGGCTCGGATGGGGTCGGAATTCGATCCCCAATAGAGATAGAGATGCCCATCGCGCGCCTGGAACACGAAGGGATCGATCGCTACGTAGTTCTTCATCTCCCACTTGCGAAGCGGCTTTCCAAGATCTTTGAAAGGTCCGGTGGGGCTGTCGGAGGTAGCCACCCCGATGGCCATGATCCCGGTCCCGTACTGCCGAGCCGCGTAGTACACGTAGTACTTCCCGTGATAGACGAACCCGTGGGGGGCCCACATGTCTCCGCCGGGACCACCGACCGCCCATCGGGGGATGTCTGGGAACACCTGCCCCGCGAGCTTCCAGTGGACGAGGTCGGAGGACTTCAGGATCGGAAGGTTCAGAACGCCAGCCGAGTAGATGCTCTGGGTCGTATAGATGTAGAAATCCCCGTTCGCTGCTCGGATGATCGAAGGATCCGGGGCGTCGTGACGGAACACCGGGTTGGAATAGGTCGGACCTGTTGCGCCCGCCTTGGAGTCGCTGCAACTCACCAGACTGAGGCACAAAGCCACGGCCAGCGCGCACAGGACGACATGGACGTGGCCGATCCTTGTCCTTGCCATCAGGGAAGAAAGCGTATCCTCGCCTCGATGACCAGCCGCGTCCGCGTCGGAATGATCGGAACGGGCTTTTCCGCCGGCGCCCACATCGACGCGTTGCGGAGGATCCCATCGGTAGAGGTCGTGGCCATCGCGGCCAGCTCCGATGCCAAAGCCACCACCGCTGGCAAGCGATTCGGGATCGAACGGACTTTTGGGAACTACCGCGAGCTCCTTGCGCAAGACACTATCGATGCGGTGCACGATTGCACTCCGAACCATCTTCACCTGGCCATCAACCAGGACGCGATCCGAGCAGGCAAACATGTGCTCTCGGAGAAGCCGTTGGCGCTCGATACAAGCGAGACGGCTTCGCTGGTCGAGGCTGCGGCAGGGTCGCCGGTTGTCTCGGGAGTCTGTTTCAACTATCGCCACTATCCGTTGGTGCGCGAGGCCAAAGCGATGCTCGAGGCCGGGGAGGTCGGCGCGCCTCACCTCATCCACGGCGGCTACCTCCAGGACTGGCTGCTGTTTCCGTCGGATTGGAACTGGCGGCTGGATCCTGCGAAAGGTGGCGCATCGCGTGCGATAGCCGACATCGGCTCGCACTGGATGGATCTGCTCCAATACATAACGGGCCACCGCATCGATGAGGTCTTCGCCGTTCTCGACACGATGCACGAGGAGAGGCAGCGCCCCCCGGACGAAGTCGAGACCTTCACCCGGCCCGGCGGTGACTCCCTCGAGCCTGTATGGATCGAAACCGAGGATGCCGCCACGGTCGTGTTTCGGACCGACCAGGGGGTGCGAGGCACCTTCACCGTCTCGCAGGTAAGCCCCGGGTGGAAGAACCGGCTCTTCTTCGAGATCGACGCCGCGACCGGCTCGCTGTCGTGGGATCAGGAAGATCCCAATCGCCTGCGGATCGGGCGGCGCGATGAAGCCAACGCGGAGCTTCCCCGCGATCCCTCGATGCTCTCTCCCGAAGCCGCCGCGCTCGCTCACTACCCGGCCGGACATCAAGAGGGCTGGCCCGACGCGCTCATGAATCTATTCGTCGACTTCTATGCGACGGTAGCCGCGCGCAACGCAAGTGCCGGCTACCAACCTTCGTTCGCAACCTTCGAGGACGCTCATCGGATCACACAAGCAGTTGAGGCCATAGTGATGTCTCACCGAACCGGTTCCTGGCAGACCGTCGGCGCCGTGGCAGGATCGGTCGGAAAGGTGCCGGCATGAAGCTGGGAGTTCTAACGGTCCTCTACCAGCAGTTGCCTTTAGAAGAGGCTCTGGACAAGCTGCGATCGATGGGGGCAGAAGCCGTCGAGTTCGGAACCGGAAACTATCCTGGCAACGCCCATTGCGATCCGAATGAGGTGCTTGTTGACGCGCAGCGAACGAACAACTTCCGCAAGGCGGTGGAGTCTCGCGGGCTGACGATCAGCGCGCTGTCCCAGCATGGGAACCCGCTCCACCCGGACGAGTCCTTCGCCCAAAAGTGCCATGACACATGGCGCAAGACGGTGCAGCTTGCGTCGCAGCTGGAAGTGCCTGTCGTGAATGCGTTCTCGGGGTGTCCGGGAGATAGCGAGGGCTCGAGGTATCCGAACTGGGTGACGTGTCCGTGGCCCGATGACTTCCTCTCGATCCTGGAGTGGCAATGGAACGAACGCGTGATCCCTTACTGGCAAAAGGAAGCCGATTTCGCGAAGCAGAACGGAGTGAACATCGGTTTCGAGATGCATCCCGGATTCGTCGTTTATAACCCGGAGACGTTGCTTCGCCTGCGAGAGGCGTGCGGCCCCGTCGTCGGAGCAAACTTTGATCCCAGTCATCTGTTCTGGCAGGGTATAGACGCGGTCGAGGCGATCAAGACCCTGGGCAAAGAAGGGGCGATCCACCACGCGCATGCCAAGGACACTCAGATGGACGCGCGCAACATCGCGATGAACGGCGTCCTGGACACAAAGCCCTACGGCGATGTGCTCAACCGCTCGTGGGTCTTTCGCACCATCGGTTACGGCCAAGGCGAGAAGGTGTGGCGCGATATCGTTTCCACCCTTCGCGCGGTCGGTTACGACTATGTCCTATCGATCGAGCACGAGGACAGCTATATGTCGATCGACGAGGGACTGCGCAAGGCGATCGACACGCTACGCCCCATCCTTCTTACCGAGCCTGTTGGCGAGATGTGGTGGGCGTAAGAGGAGCTCACGAGACCGCACTACGCTGACCGAACCCGCTACCGACGGAGGAAGCGATGGCGCTTATCGATCTACAGAATGTGAGGAAGATCTACCCCGACGGGACCGAGGCCGTGACCTCCTTCAACCTCAACATCGAAGACGGCAGTTTCATGGTCTTGGTCGGACCGTCAGGGTGCGGGAAGACGACCGTCCTCCGGATGATCGCCGGCTTGGAAGAGATCACCTACGGAACGATACGGATCGGGGACCGGGTGGTGAACGACGTTCCGCCGAAGGAGCGCGACATCGCCATGGTCTTTCAGAACTATGCCCTCTACCCGCACAAGACGGTCTACGAGAACATGGCCTTCGGGCTCCAACTCCGCAAGGTTGACAAGAAGGAGATCGGCCGGCGGGTCAACAGCACCGCTCGGGTTCTTGGGCTCGAGGACATGATGAAGAAACGGCCGCGCCAGCTCTCCGGAGGCCAGCGCCAGCGTGTGGCGATGGGGAGGGCGATCGTTCGGGAGCCGCAGGCGTTCCTGATGGACGAGCCGCTTTCGAATCTGGACGCCAAGCTGCGCGTGCAGATGCGAGCCGAGATCTCGCGCCTCCAGCAAGCGGTCGGGGTGACCACCGTGTACGTCACGCATGATCAGACCGAAGCCATGACGCTTGGAGACAACGTTGCCGTGATGAAGAAAGGCGTCCTCCAACAGGTCGATAGCCCCCAAAGCTTGTACGAGCGGCCGGACAACCTCTTCGTTGCAGGCTTTATCGGGTCACCGGCGATGAACCTTGTCGAGGCGTCACTAACAGGTGCAGGCGGAGCTGTATTCATTGAGTTCGCCGGGAACCGACTTCGTGTGGACGACGAGGCGCTGACCTTGCGCCCGGCACTCCGCAGCTACGAAGGAAGGAAGGTTGTCCTGGGGATCAGACCGGAGGACATGGAAGACGCGTCCCTGGTGAAAGGAAGCCCCGATGACCAGCGGATACCCGTCGTCGTGGATCTGCGCGAGAACATGGGGTCGGAGGTGTTCGTTCACTTCACCGTCAACGCGCCTTCGGTTCTTACCGAGGACACCAAAGAGCTGGCCGTAGACGCCGGATCCGACTCGCTGGAGAAACTCGAGATTGCGGCCAGCGAGAA
>DATAPE010000199.1:0-4161 GCA_036265345.1 Actinomycetota bacterium | reverse complement strand
CGGACGGGGCCGGGGCTTTGGCTGCCGCCTCCACATCCTCCCGAAGGATCCGTCCCCCCGGTCCCGAACCCGACACGTGGCTCAGATCGACGCCCAGCTCGCGGGCCAACCGTCTGATCGGCGGCATCGCCAGGCCCCCTGTCGGGAGAGACTCGATCTCTCGCCCCCCGTCCCTGACCCTCGGGCTCCTGGGCGCCGCATCCTTCGTCGTTTCTCCGTCGCCGTTCTCCGTGGTTCCGGGCGACGACGCGCCGTCCTCCGGGGCTGCGGCCGGCTCCCCGATCGTGACGAGCACCGTCCCTACCGGAACCACCTGCCCGCTCTGCACGTGGATACGCGAGACAACGCCGGCGAACGGCGACGGGATCTCTGCCGTGGCTTTGTCCGTGATTACCTCGACCAGTGGGTCGTCTTCGCCGATCTGCTGGCCTTCCTCGACGAGCCAGCGATCTATCTCGGCCTCGGCTACGCCTTCACCAAGGTCGGGTAACGCGAAGTCAGCCATCAGAAGTCGAGAACCTTCCTGGCGCCGAGGAGGATCCGGTCAACCGAGGGTAGGTAGTCGTCCTCGTTGGCGAATTGAGGAAACGGGACGTCAAAACCCGTCACCCTCATCACGGGAGCTTCAAGATCCAGCATGGCGCGTTCGTGGATCAGGCTGGAGACCTCGGCACCGATCCCTGACATCCTCGGGGCCTCATGCACCACGAGCGCGCGCCCGCAGCGCGATGCGCTGGCGACGATGGCGTCGACGTCGAGCGGATACAACGATCGTAGGTCGAGCACGGTGCTCTCGACCGAGCGCTCCTCGGCCAAGCGGTCGGCCGCTTGCAAGCAGAGGGGAAGAGTAGGGCCGTAGGTGATCATGACGAGATCGGCCCCCTCGCGCGCGATGCGAGCGGTCGACAGCAAGTCTTCCCGCTCCTTGTGACCGTTGCCGATCGAGAAGGGCAGCTCGTCGGGGACCTCCTGCCGTCCGGCTCTGTAGATGCGTTTCGGTTCCATGAAGATCACGGGGTCGGGATCCTCGATGGCCGCCAGCATCATGTCGCGCGCGTCGCGCGGGGTTGTCGGACAGACCACCTTCAGGCCGGGCACATGGGCAAAGAGCGCTTCGGGAGAATCCGAATGCAACTCGGGAGCGCGAACACCCCCGCCGAAGGGGATCCGAACGACTATGGATGCCGGCACCTCGCCTTTCGTCCGCCATGCGTAGCGGGCTGCGTGGACCACGATCTGTTCGAAGCCCGGATACACGAACACATCGAACTGGATCTCCACCACGGGTAGCAAGCCGTAAACCGCCATCCCGATAGCCGCTCCGACGATGCCGGCTTCGGCGAGCGGCGTGTCGACAACCCGCTCTTCGCCGAACTCCGCGAGCAAGCCGGCCGTCACACGGAATACTCCTCCAGTTTGAGCAACGTCCTCACCGAGCACGACCACGCGATCGTCGGCCGCCATCGCTTGTCGAAGTCCCAGGTTAAGGCCCTCGACCATCGTGAGCTCACCCATCTAAACGCCCTGCTGTGGTTGGGGCGGGAGGTCGTGGTCGCTGGTTCCTCCGGACGTCGGCTGGGGGCCTAGAGGTTTGACCGCAGGCGGACGCTCCGCTGCATGCAGCTCGTCCAAGCCCTCCGTGAAAGACCACGGATATCCCGACGCGTAAACATGGTCGAAGAGGATCTCCTGGCCGGGTTGCTCGATCGATTCCATCTCCTTCACTGCCTGCGCCATGGTCGTCTTGGCCTCGTCACGCATCTCTGCTTCGGTGTCCTCGTCGAGCACGCCAAGCCGGCGCAGGAAGCTCGCCAGGCGCCCCACCGGCTCGAGCGCTTTCCACTTCTCGGCGTCGGATTCGTTGCGGTACAGGCGCGGGTCGTCGGCGGTTCCGTGGGCCATGATTCGGTAGCAATACGCTTCGATCAGCGTAGGGCCTTCTCCGGCGCGGGCGCGATCAAGCGCGTCCCTGGTGACCTTCCAGCATGCCAGTGGATCGAAACCGTCGACCCGGACGCCGGGCATCGCGTAGGCAGCCGCCTTTTCGCTGATCGTCTTGGTCGCCATCTGTTTGTGGAGCGGAGTCGAGATAGCCCACTGATTGTTGACGCAGAAGAAAACCGTAGGGACCTTCAGCACGCTCGCGAAGTTCAGCGCCTCGTGGAAGTCGCCTTCCGAGGTCGCACCATCCCCGAACCAGGACAACGACGCGATCGGGTCGCGCCGGATCTTGGCCGCCCACGCCAGGCCGACCGCGTGGGGCAAGTGGGTAGCGATAGGAACGCAGATGGGTGCCACGCGGTGCTCTCTGGGGTTGTAGAAACCGTGAACCCCGCCGTAGCCTCGCCACCACGACAGCACGGTGGCTGCCGGTACGCCGCGCAGGATCCCGATGGCGTTCTGCCGGTAGGAGGGAAAGACCCAATCGGCGTCCTCGCACGCGTACAGGGGCCCAGCCTGGGTTGCTTCCTCACCCCAGTAAAGGGCGTAGGTGCCGATGCGGCCCTGACGCTGAAGCGCTACCGCTCGGAGATCGAAGGTGCGCAGCAGGACCAGCCACCGGAACAACTCGATGAGGTCCTTGTCTCCCAACCCGTCGGGCACGGTGCCGTCGGGAACGCCTGCTCCGTCCCCGATGATGCGAAGGATGTTCGGTTCAGGTTCGTCCATCTAGTGCGCAGAGAGGGGGCCGTATTCGGTTACTCGCACCAGCCGGATCCTGCTGATCTTGCGGATCCGATCCTCGGCGTAGTCGTTGGCCGCTTGCGCTGTGGAGATCCCCTTTTCGCGGGCCATCGTAAAGATGTATTGGAGCTGCTTGTAGATGCCCTCGACCCGCTTCATGGCTCTGTCGCGGTCGTAGCCGCGCAACTCGTCCTCGACATTCATCAATCCGCCGGCGTTGATCACGAAATCAGGGGCGTAGAGGATCCCGAGGTCGCGTAGCTTCTCGCCATGTTCGTGGCGGGCGAGCTGGTTGTTCGCCGCTCCGGCGATGATCTGACAGCGAAACTCGGAGATCGTGTCGTCATTGATCCCGCCGCCCAGAGCGCAGGGGGCGAAGATGTCCACCTCGCGACTGTGGACGGTATCGAGCGGCGTGGTTTCGACTCCGAAGTCCCGTACCGCCCGCGCGAGGTTGTCGACGTCGACGTCGGCCACGGACACCTTGGCTCCCTCCTCCACGAGGTAACCGCACAGGGCGTGACCTACCTTGCCGACGCCTTGGATCGCGACGGTACGTCCCGCGATGGTTGGGTCGCCGTTGACCTCCAAGAGGCAGGCTTTGATCCCCTGGAGCACTCCCCACGCGGTGACGGGTGACGGATCGCCAGAGCCGCCGTACGTATGCGAGCACCCTGTTACCCACTTCGATTCGCGACGCACGACGTCCATGTCTTCCAACGCTGTGCCCACGTCCTCGGCCGTGATGTACCTGCCGCCCAGCGTTTCGATGAACCGGCCGTAAGCACGAAGCAGCTCTTCCGTCTTCGTTCTCTTCGAGTCGCCGATGATCACGGCTTTACCGCCGCCGAGATCCAAACCTGCTGCTGCTGCCTTGTAGGTCATGCCCTTGGCGAGACGGAGAACATCGACGAGCGCCTGCTCTTCGTTCTCGTAGGGATAAAAACGGGTCCCGCCTAGAGCGGGACCCAGGGCCGTCGAGTGGATCGCGATGATCGCTCTTAGACCAGACTGATCATCGGAGCAAAAGACGATTTGCTCGTAGCCATCTCCATCGATGTGTTCGAAAACGCTCATATCGGTGAACGATCCCCCTTGCTGTAGGCACCGTTGCGCCTGATCGACCAAATGCTACCCCCGCTGATGTCAAAAGGAACACAGAGCCGGAGGATCGGCTGTAAGGATGGGTACCATCCCCTAGTGTTCAGAACTTCGTGCCTGCGTGTCTACGAGCCACTTGCTCTGTTTCCTGCGCGAGAGAGGTCTCGTTGGGCGACCCAATCGGGCGACGATGAGGATTCCGACGTCTCGGCATCGCGTCGGTGGCTGATCACCGCGGCACTTCCGGGTAGCGCGGGCTCCTCGATGTTGGAAGAGCGTGCGTTCATCCGTCGCGTCGATGATCGCGTCTTCGTATGTCCCTGGCGAACACGCCTGCGGATGCTCACCAGCCTGTTGGTGTTTCGCGGAGTGGTT
>DATAPE010000198.1:0-5164 GCA_036265345.1 Actinomycetota bacterium | reverse complement strand
TCATCCTGGTGGCGTCGCTGATGCCCAGCTACACCCTCGAGCTTGTGGCGATGATCCCGCTCGGCGCCTCCTCCATGTCGTTCGTGGCCACCCTCAACGCCACCCTTCAGCTGAACTCGAGCGACGCCATGCGCGGCCGGGTGATGGCGCTCTACTTCGTGCTGTTCTTGGGCAGCACGCCCGTCGGAGCACCGATCATCGGCTGGGTCTCGCAACAGTTCAACCCGCGGGTCGCGCTTGGGCTCGGCGCGATCGCCACGATCGGATCGTGCGCCTACGCCTGGTCCCGTCTGCGGTCGGAGCTGTCCTCTGAGAGAGAACCGGATACAGACCAGCTGCCCGACGAGAGCTCTCAGGGTCGAGACGAAAGGTTGCTGCAAGAGCACGCCTGAGCGGTCTCTTCCAGATGATCCTCTCCCCAGACCCTGTCGGAACGGGTGGAACGCGTATATATCGAAGCACAGGGACCAGAGGTGCCCGAGGTGACTGAGGTGCTCTTTCGGAAAAGCACCACGGGCACCGCAGTCACCACAGCTTCCCGAGACAGGACATATAACTTCTCGCTCGCGCTGGCCCGCTGACGAAACCCCACGTCAGCGCGGCGTCCTGTCCTCCAGCCAGGGAACGAGCTCCTGGAGGAAGCTGGGGTCGATCGTGTGCACCATGGGCGACTCGCGGTAGAGAACCGAAGCGCCTGCGCCCTCCAGCCGGTCTCGGGCCGCTCGCCCCCATTCCACGCCGATGACGGGGTCAAGCGTCCCGTGCCCGATCGCCACCGGAAGATCGCCTAAGTCCGAGAGCTGCAAGCCGTAGCCCGCGACCGTGGGTATGAAACCGCTCAGCGCGATGAGCCCCGGGGGTCGGGGACGGGCGCTGCTCAAACCGAAGGCATACGTCATCGCTGCGCCCTGAGAGAAGCCCCCCAGCACCACGCGCTCTGTAGGAACTCCGAAATTCTCGGGGATAGCGTCGAGCCACTCGCCGACGGCGGCGGCGGTTGGGAGGAAGGTCTCGGGGTTGGGAAACCCGGGCTGAGCGATGACGTACCAGTGCGCACCCGGAAGCCCGGGTAGGGTCAACGGCCCTCGGAGCGCGAGACCCAGCAGCCGTCTCGAAGGGTCGAGGATGTCGAAGAGAGGAAACAGGTCGTTCTCGTCCGCTCCCCGTCCATGGAACAGCACGAGAGCGCCGCGGGGATCGCCGGCGGGCTCACGCACCCGGTAACGAAGCTGTTCGTCTCGAGTCGCCACCATCACGGCCCGTGGCCCAGCGCGCCCTGCTTCTGGCACACCGGCGGCGGAGCCGCGGGCTTTGGCAGAGGGATCGGGATGAGTTGCACGATCTTCTTGGTCTTGAAGTGCTTTCCCACGATGACCACGACGTCGACCCCCGGACTGGTCTTGCCGGCTTCGACCTTGGCCCCCGGTATCGCTGCTGCTATCAGCTCGGCCTTCGCCTTGGCGCCGGCCCGGTAACGGATGAGCGTCTTGCGGTGATCGAAGCTGTTCGCGTTGGCGACCGTGGTGATGTTGATCCCCCCCGTGGAGGTGGTGGTCGCAGCCCTGAGCTCGTCACCCGCGGTCTGGGCCGCTCCGGGCGTGAAGGTGCCGTTGAGAACGGCCACCCTGATCGTTGTCGGGTCCACGTTGGGGACGCCGTCGGCCGCGGCCGGCGACGTGTTCTCGGCGATCGCCCGGAACATCACGTGCATGCCTTTCGGGTCGGCCGCGACGATGTCCGAGATGGCTCCCGAGGAGAGCGTGATCTGTTTCGCTCCCAGGTTGGGGGCCGTGTAAGCCTCGTAGTGCTTGGGGTCGAAGCTGCGGAAGCGCTGGGCCAACCGGGTCGCGTCCCGTAGCGTGGTGGTGTCGTCGATCCGAAGGCTGTTGCCGACCGCCCGGTAGATCCCTGCAACCCTCGCGGGGTTCAGCAGTGTGGACTTCTGAGTCCCCTTGGCGACGGCGGCCTGGAGAAATCTCTGCTGGTTCTGGATGCGAGTGAAGTCGCCGTTGGCAAACACCTCGCGGGCACGGACGAATCGCAGCGCCTCATCTCCGCCGAAGTGGATCATGCCCGCCTTGGTTACCTCTAACCCAGTGTGGGTGTCGAAGGGGATCTTCTCCGGCACGCAGATGTCGACGCCGCCGATCGCATTCACCAGCTCACGGAACCCGTCCAGGTTCACTTGCACGTAATGGTTGATCGTGAGCCCAGTTAGGTCCGTGATGGTGGCGACGAGATTGTTGGGACCGCCGGGCTCGATCGCGGAGTTGATCTTGTCCCGGCCGCGCCCATGAATATGCACATACAGATCGCGGGGAAACTGCACCATCGTTATCTGATCCGCTACCGGGTCGACGTGGGCGAGGATGATCGTGTCGGCTCGGCGACCCGGCACCGCATTGGCACCCAGTTTGAGTTGCTGCTTCTTAGTTAATCCGGCCCTGGAATCGGTCCCGACGAGCAAAGCGTTGAACGGCTTGCGCTGGTCGGTTGGCTTCTTCACGCGGGAGATAGGGATCTGCACCTCTCCCTGGAGGTGGAAATAGGCCCACACGCCAAAGCCGCCGCCCGCAACGAGGAGAACGACTACCGCCACCAGAGCCCATTGCCACCAGTGAGTCATGTGCTTGCGCTGGCGCGTGCGCGCGCTGCGCACCATCGACGAATAGTCGGCGGTCGAGGTCTTCTTGCGGAAGGGATTGTTCATGTGCTGACGATTATCCGTGCTGGAGGCGCGTTAAACAGGCACGGCGGTGCGAAGGTCAAGGCCGAAGGTCAGTCCCGGCCGGGGACGCCGGGTTCGGTCATCGGCATGACGTCGAGCACCTTGTCGAGCTCGTCCACCGGCATGATGTCGTGCTCGATCGCGACCTCTCGGATCGTTTTCCTCTCCGCATAGGCCTGCTTGGCGAGCTTGGCGGTCGCCTCGTAACCGATGTAGTCGGTCAGGGCGGTGCACAGCATCAGGGACTGTTCGACCAGGGCGCGACAGCGCTCCTCATCGGCCTCGATGCCTGCGACGCAGCGTTCGGTGAACGCGCTGACACCGTTCGCAAGCAGCCGGATGGCAAACATCAGGTTGTAGCCGAACAGCGGCCAGAACACGTTGAGGTCAAGCTGGCCGCTCTGAACACCGAGCGAGATCGTTTGATCGCACCCAACGACCTGGTAGCAAACCATCGTCATCATCTCGGCCATCGACGGATTCACCTTGCCCGGCATGATCGAGGAGCCGGGCTGCACCGGCGGGAGGATGATCTCGGCAATCGCGGTGCGGGGGCCGGAGGCAAGCAGCTTCAGATCCGACGCGATGCGAGAGATCTCGAGGGCCGCGTTGCGAACCGCGCCCGACAGGGCCGCCATGTCGGCCCCCGACTGGGTGAGCCGGAAGAAGTTGTCGCCGCGTCTCACTTCGAAGCCCGTGATGCTCTTGATGTGTTGGATCATGCCCTCCACATATCCCGGCTGAGCGTTGATGCCGGTCCCGGCGGCGGTGGCTCCCAGGTTGAGCTCTTGGAGTGTGCCGGCAGCCTCCTTGATGCGGTCTGCGGCTTTCTCGATCGTCGCCGCATAGCCCGAGAACTCCTGACCCAAACGGATCGGAACTGCGTCCTGCATGTGAGTGCGCGCAACCTTCAGGACACGGTCGAAGGCCTCAGCCTTCTCCGACAGCGCATCCTCGAGACTCGCAAGCGCGTCGAGCAGCAGCGGAGTCGCTCGGAGCGCCCCCAATCGCACCGCCGTGGGGTTGGTGTCATTCGAGGACTGAGCCATGTTGACGTCATCGTTCGGGTGGACCTTGCGCTGTTTGTTGTCGGCAGCGAGTATCTGCGTGGCGCGGTTCGCCAGGACCTCGTTGACGTTCATGTTGTGCGAGGTCCCAGCACCTGCCTGCCAGGGGTCGACCACGAAGTGGCGGTCGTGGTGGCCCGCTAAGACCTCGTCCGCAGCCGCAACGATGGCCTCGCCCACTTCCTTGTCGAGTCTGCCCGTGTCCATGTTCGCCAGGGCCGCCGCCTTCTTGACGATCACCATGCCCCACAGATAGTCGGTCTGGGGCGGAAGCCCCGAGATCGGAAAGTTGTCCACCGCCCTCTGGGTTTGCGCGCCGTAGAGCGCGTCCTGTGGAACCTGAACCTCCCCGAGTGTGTCCTTCTCGGTTCTGAACTCGCTCATCTCGATCCCTTCGTCACCGAAGGCCTCCCATCTGGGCCACTGCGAGAGCCGTGAACAGAACTCCGAGCGCCAGAGCCGTTGCCCACCACAACACCGGCGACAAGGAGGCCCGCCCCCGGCGCTGGCCGCCGAAACCCTGGCCATCGGTTTGCAACGAGATCTCCATCAGGATCAGGCGGGCGTCGTCTAGTTGGAAGCGGCGCACGAAGATCGTTACCGGCGCCCACGGATTGGAACCTGCGTATATCCATGAGCCCATTGCCTGACGATCCTTGACGCTTCTCGTCTCGACGCCACCTTCATTCAGACGTCCGACGAGCAGATGCGCATCGATGTCGCCCTGCGCCCGTGTCAACTGGGTCCACTCCGAGTCTCCCCCTCGCTCTTCGATGGGAGGAGGAGGCAGGTCCAGCGGCGGAAGATCCAGGCGAGATGACATCGATACTCCCTAGAGGCGCCCAAAGATGTGACGAGCGACCACCATCCGCTGGATCTGATTCGTTCCCTCGTAGATCTGCGTGATCTTCGCATCACGCATGAATCTCTCGACGGGGTACTCGCGGATATAGCCGTAGCCGCCCAGTGCTTGCACGCAGTCGGTAGTCACGGCCATGGCGGTGTCGGACGCATAGCACTTGGCGATCGCAGCCCAATAGGAGACATCGGGATCCTCTTCGTCGATGGCCTTGGCAGCTCTGTAAGTGATCAACCGCGCGGTCTCGATCTTCATCGCCATGTCGGCGAACATGAATTGCATCCCCTGGAAAGCCGCAATCGGTTGACCGAACTGCTCGCGCTCGGCGCAGTAGCTCGTTGCGAAGTCGAACGCACCCTGCGCGATCCCGAGAGCCTGGGCTGCGATCGTCGGCCGCGAGAAGTCGAGCGTGCGCATAGCCAGTTGGAAGCCGCCGCCCACCGGGCCGATGACTGCGTCGTCTCCCACGCGAACGCCGTCGAGGATCACCTCGCGCGTGGGTGAGCCCCG
>DATAPE010000197.1:0-16077 GCA_036265345.1 Actinomycetota bacterium | reverse complement strand
ACACCGGTGCGCACAAGATTAACAACGCTTTGGGTCAGGCCTTGCTCGCGCGCCGGCTTGGAAAGTCGCGGCTAGTCGCTGAAACGGGGGCCGGTCAACATGGCGTCGCGGTGGCGACCGTCTGCGCGCGCTTCGGCTTTGAGTGCGTGATCTACATGGGGGCGGCCGATATGGCACGTCAGTCCCCGAATGTCCACCGCATGCGCTTGCTCGGTGCGGAGGTGAAGCCGGTCGAGTTCGGCACGGCCACGCTCAAAGAGGCGATCTCCGAGGCCATCCGAGACTGGATCACGAACGTGGAGGACACCCATTACATGATCGGGTCCTGTGTTGGACCGCATCCCTATCCCGAGATCGTGCGTTCGTTCCAGTCGGTCATCGGATACGAGTCGCGCCAGCAGATCCTCGAGCTGGAGGACAGGCTGCCGGATGCGGTGGTGGCTTGCGTCGGTGGCGGCTCCAACGCGATCGGTTTGTTCGCCGGTTTCCTCGGCGACGGCGAGGTCCGCCTCGTTGGGGTCGAGGCGGAAGGATCCGCCAGCCTGGGGCGCGGCCGGGCCGGCGTGCTTCACGGGAGCCGATCCTTCGTGATCGCCGACTCCGATGGCCAGATCGGCGACACACATTCGATATCCGCAGGGCTGGACTATCCGGGGATCGGTCCGGAGCATGCGGCTCTGAAGGATTCGGGAAGAGCCGAATATGTGGAGGCTACGGACGAGGAGGCGATAGCGGCCTGCCTTCTCCTTGCCCGGCGGGAGGGCATCCTTCCGGCCCTCGAACCTGCCCACGCCCTTGCTAGAGCGCTCGACCTTGACGCCGAGTTGGTCGTGGTCTGCCTGTCCGGCCGGGGAGACAAGGATCTGGGCCTTCTGAACGAGACCTCGTGAAACGGCTCGCGGTCTATCTGATGGCAGGTCGCGAGACACCGCAGCTCGCACATGCCGCGGTCGCCGGCGGAGCGGATCTGCTCGAGATCGGTTTTCCCTTCTCCGATCCGCTGGCGGACGGTCCGGTGATCCGGCAGGCAGCGGAACGAGCGCTCGCCCGAGGCATGCGCACCGCCGCGTGCCTCGATTGCCTGGCTGCTGTTCGGGCTTGTGTCGATGTACCCCTGGTGCCGATGACCTATGCCTCTATCCTCGAGGCTTACGGCTATGCGCGGTTCGCGGCAGATATACGCGCGGCGGGGGCAACGGGTCTGATCGTCGCCGACCTCCCGATCGAAGCGCACGCTGAGCTCTCGCGCATCCAGTTAGTCGCGCCGACGAGCACGCCGGAGCGGATCCAGCTCGCCGCCCAGTGCACCGATGGTTGGCTCTATCTAGTTTCAGTCACTGGGATCACCGGCCTCCGAACGGGACCTACGGATCAACTGGCCGGTCTCGTGCGCAGAGCACGCGACGTAACGGACGTTCCGCTCCTGGCCGGTTTCGGCATCTCCACTCCGCGCCAAGCGGCGACGGCGGCCTCGCTCGGAGACGGCATCGTGGTTGGCACGGGCGCCATCGAGGCCGCTCTTAGCGACGGCCCGGAGGGCCTGCGGTGCTACGTCGCGTCGTTGCGGGCTGCGATCGATAGACCAGCACCCGTCTCCACTTCGTAGGCACGGAGCTGTGGTCGCCGGTAGCGCTGCTTCGAAAGGTCGTCCGGCTCAGGGCTAGGGCCTCTTGCGCTAAAGATGATTAGTGATAGATTACGCGGCATGGAGGCATTCGAGCGTTCTCTCGAAGCGGTCGGGATGCTGGCGGAGGGGCTTCGCCGCCGCATGTTCCAGTTCATACGGGCACAGCGCCGCCCTGTGAGCCGCGACGAGGCAGCGGCAGCGGTCGGGATCTCTCGCAAGCTGGCCGCCTTCCACCTCGACAAGCTGGTCGAAGTCGGCCTCCTGAAAGCCCACTACAGCCGCCTTTCGGGACGGGCCGGCCCCGGTGCCGGCCGGCCTTCCAAGGTCTACGAGCCGGCCGACGTCCAACTATCCGTATCGATCCCATCGCGGTCGTACGACTTCGCCGCCGGGATCCTGCTTAGTGCGGTCGCCGGCTCGAGCACGACATCCCGCGACGAGGTACGAGCCGCAGCTCGAGAGCAGGGCGTCAGGTTGGGACGGCAGATCAGAGATGAGCGCAGGCCTCGAAGCCTGTCCCGGAAGAAAGCCATCGCCGTAGCCTGCGAGGCGCTCTACGATCGTGGTTACGAGCCCTACAAGGATGACGGGGGTTCCTTTCGGCTCGCGAATTGCCCCTTCCACGTGCTGGCGCAGCAGTCTGTCGAGATCGTGTGCGGGTTGAACCATGCCTTCATCGAAGGGTTGTTGTCCGGGCTTGACGCTGAAGGGCTCTCTGCGATCCTTGACCCACGTCCAGGTGAGTGCTGTGTCCGTGTAGCGGCGCGGGACTCGGTGGCATGAGCATCGTTGAACTCGCCTCGGAAGACGCTTACGAGGATGACGTCATCCTCAGAGTGGCCCGTGAGCCGGATCGGGTTAGGGCCGAGGCAGCAGCCCAGAACCTTCTCGAGGCACTAGGAGTCGATCTCTCTGCTCCCGATCTCAAGGAGACACCTCGCCGGATCGCGGCGATGTACGAGGAGCTCTTGACGCCCAAGCCGTTCAACGCGACGACATTCCCGAACGACGACGGCTACGACGAGCTCGTCCTTTCGAAGAGCATCCCCTTCGCTTCGCTCTGTGGCCACCACGCTTTGCCATTTTCCGGGGTCGCGCACGTGGGCTACATCCCTCGAGATCGCGTCCTAGGAATCTCGAAACTGGCTCGCATCGTGCACTACTTCTCTCACTCGCTTCAGATCCAAGAAAGGCTTACCAAGCAAGTCGCCGACTGGCTGGAGGAAGAGCTCGAGCCGCGCGGTGTGGGTGTGGTGATCGAGGCCGAGCACTCCTGTATGACGATCCGGGGAGTCCGGGCCCCCAGCAAGATCGTTACCTCAACGATGTATGGGCTTCTTCGCGAGCAAGTCGCAACCAGACAGGAGTTTCTTTCGTTGATCGGTTCCAACGGCTAACAAGAGAGGAGAGTGGCATGTGTTCGAACTGCGGCTGTGGCATCCCTGAGAACAAGCACGATGACGAGCGAAACATCAATTGGAGCGAGATAGTCGCTTCGGCGGAGGCTAACGACATCTCGCCCGGACAGGCCGTGAAGAACATCGTCGAGATGGCCAAAGCCCAAGGCGAAGAGGTTTGACCGCTCAGAAAGACGCACTGTCTCGAAGATCGGAAAGAGGAGAGATCAATGAAACTTAGAAGAACCATCGCGATCCTGGCCTCACTCGCGGTACTGACCACGACGGGTGTGGCCGCTCTTCAGATTGCCGGCAACGCCGCTCCACACCACCAGTTCAGTCGTATCGCGCTACGGCAAGGGATGCGCAGGCTGTGGGAGGACCATGTTTTCTGGACTCGCTTGTTCATCGTCGATGCCGGAGCAAACTCAGCGGAAACCGATCTCACCGCTGCGCGCTTGCTGCGCAACCAGGAGGACATCGGCAACGCGATCAAGCCGTTCTATGGCGACAAGGCGGAAGACACGCTCGTATCGCTGCTTCGACGCCACATTCTGCTTGCGGCCACGATGGTCAAGGCAGCGATCGCAGGCGATCAGGTCACGTTCAACCACGCAAAGGAACAGTGGTACGCAAATGCGAACCAGATCGCGCGCTTCCTTCACAGCTTGAATCCACATCACTGGGGACTTTCAGCTCTTCAGATGATGATGAAGGGGCATCTCGACTTGACGCTGAAGGAGGCAGTTGACCACCTCACCGGGAACTTTAAAGCGGACATCGCTGACTTTGACCGAGTCGAGAATGAGATCCTGCAGATGGCAGACATGCTAAGCAAAGGCATCATCCAACAGTTCCCGAACAGATTCTGATCGGGAAACATTTGGAGCGTCCGCCGGGGCCACGTACCCTGGCGGACGCTCTTATCCGTCGTCCTATTCTGCGCCGGTTAAGAAAGCACCCTCTGAGCTAGGCCGGAAGGAAGGCGAACGCTCTCGCCGGGCTTCCCGAACCTCCGATGATCTTTAGCGGCGCTACGACCAGGAGACTCCCCGTGGCCGGAAGCTCGGCCAGGTTTGTTAGTTGGGTGAGGCCTAGTTTCCCTGCGCCGAGCAGGAAGTAATGACAGGGAAAAGCTGGTTCGAATCCTGGGGCTGCACCCGCGTCGGTGCCCACCGTCTCCACCCCCACACCCACGATCGGGGCCTCCTCCGCCAGCCATCGAGCGCACTCGGGATCGATACCCGGGGTATGCGCACCGCGTTCGTCTGCGTTGATGAACTCTGCTTGGTCCTGAGCTCGCACATCCCAGCCGGTGCGGTACAGCAACCAGGCACCCTCGGGCAGGGAGCCGTGCTCACCCTCCCACTCCCTGATGTGCTCGATGGTTAGTAGAAAGTCGGGGTCGGAGGCCACGTCGGCGGAACGATCGATGACCGCCGCCGGGCCGACGAGGGTTGTAAGCGGAATCTGCGACACGTCCTCTCGATCCTTGCCGGAGATCCAGTGGTTCGGCGCGTCGACGTGGGTCCCAACATGCTCGCCAGACTGAAACGCGTTCCAGTACCAGGCAGGTCCGCGCTCGTCGTAGTGCGATAGCTCCTCGAGGCTGAACCCAGGGGTGTTCACGAAGGGAGCGGGCAGCTGGATGGTCGGCGTACCTTCGTGCAGAGACTGGGTGAGATCGACGATCCGGATCGACCCTGACGTGAGCGCCCCGGCGAAGTCCTCGAGCGCTGACACAGTGGACCCCCCTGGATGCCATCGGCGGTCGAGCGAGCATAGCCACCGGCCTGACAGGGGTCAATGAGCTTTGAAGGCCTCCTGCAGCCAGTCTGCTACCAGCGTGGGCACGATCTTCGCATCCACGACCATGGGGCCAGCCCGGTGGTCGAGCCACTCTTCGACTGCCGTCAGATCTTCGGGTCGACGCACGGTGACCGACGCGCAGCCCAACCCCTGGGCAAAGCCAGCTAGGTCTGCATCGGCGAAGCGCACTGGGTCGAGTCCGTGTCCCTGTGGTCCGAAATGGTGCACCTCGGCCCCATAGGCCGCGTCGTCGTAGATGACGACCAGCATCGGCAGGCCGAGTCGGGCGAGCGTCTCGAACTCCCCGGCACTCATCAGCGCTCCGCCATCGCCGAGGCATGCCACGGTGACGCGGTCTGGGCGGGCCACGGCGGCGCCGATCGCCGAGCCCAGCCCGAGCCCCACCGACTGGAAACCCTGGTTGAACACGAAGCCTGCGGCGTCGGGAACCCGAAGGTACATTGCCGGCCACCCCATGAAGTGTCCCGAGTCGAGCGCCACGATGCGTTCGGTCGGCAACAACTCATCGAGAGCCATCGTCAGAGTTCTGGGATCGACAGTGTCATCGGTGGAGGCGTCCTGGTAGAGCTGGTTGTTCCACGTTCCGGCGGCGATCAACTCGGCAACCTTGTCGGTGCGAAATCCCTCTGAGCGGTGCCCCCTTTGGTCGAGCGCCTCGACAAGTGCCTCGGCCCCCGCTTTGGCGTCGCCGATCATCCCTGCGACCACCGGGCAGTGGCCGCCGATCGCATCCGCCTCGACATCGACCTGCACGACCTGGGTGCCGGGGCCGATCAGCGCCCCGTGCCGAGTCGTCCACATGTTCAAAGACGCCCCGAAGGAGATGACCAAGTCCGCACTTGCGAGAAGCTCGGACGCGGCCGGGGACGCGAATCCACCGGAGATGCCCAGGTTCCATCTGTTGCCGGCGAACAAACCGTTGCCGTTGGCGGACGTGGCGAGCAGCGCGCCAACGCGTTCGCCAAGCCCAACTAGAGCTTCGCCGGCTCCTGCGAGCACCGCCCCTCGCCCCCCGATGATCACGGGCCGACCACTTGACGTGAGCAGGTCCGCGATCCGGTCAACCGCCTGCGAGTCGGGGGCCGCGGAGGTCAGAGCCATGGATGCCTGAACCGTGCCACCCGGACGCTCAGCCGCCTGCACGTCGAGCGGAAGATTCATCACTACCGTCCGGCGCTGACGGGCTGTGCGCCAGGCGCGTCCCAGGTCGGTCAGGGCCGACTCGGGGGTGTAGGCGTGCTCGGCCACAGCTCCCACCGCACGCGCCAACCCAGCCTGATCTATCCGAAAGTTAGAGCTCACCGCGCCGCGGGACGTGTCGGCGGCCAGTATCAGCAGTTGCGTCCGGGACTTGGCCGCCTCGGCGATGGCGGTCATCGCGTTGGTTAGGCCGGGACCCTGGTGCACGGTCGCGATACCAACCTCCCCAGAGAGACGTGCGTATCCGTCAGCCATGCTCACTGCCGCGCACTCATGGCGAGCGGAATAGAACGTGACCCCGGCCCGGATGAGGGCATCGGTCACTTCGAAGTTGCCGCTACCGACCAGGCCGAAGAAGTTGCGGGCCCCGAGCTGGCCCAAAGCTGCCCCGATGGACTGTGCAACGTTCATGCCAAAAAGCTACCTCGGCGGCCAACGCTACCTACCTGCGAGTCTCCACTACGCAAAAGGGCCGGTTTCCCGGCCCTCTCGTATGCGGTTCGAAGGCCCCCCTATCTGGCAGTCGTTCTGACGATCATCTGGCTGTCGTCCTGGCAACTGGAGTCGTCACCTTGGCAGTCCTGGTCGTCTCCCGATCCCCCGTCGAGGTTGTCGTCGCCTTGATCTCCCTGGAGGTCGTCGTTGCCTTGATCGCCCTCAAGGGTGTCGTCGCCGTTGCCACCCTCGAGAGTGTCGTCGCCGCCTCCTCCTTGAAGGGTGTCGTCTCCCTGGTCACCCTGGAGCGAATCATCATTGGAATTGCCTTGCAATGTGTCGTTCCCGGCATCACCGGATTCGTCGTCGACACCATCGCCTCCGATCTCCATGTCGTTTCCGTCGTCCCCGCTGAGCGTGTCCGACCCAGCGTTGCCCACGAGCATGTCGGAGCCCCGACCGCCGTGGAGCCTGTCGCTTCCGTGGCCGCCGCAGATGAGGTCTCTGCCTCCCTTACCCTGCACCACGTCGACGCCTGTCCCCGCGGCGATGACGTCAGATCCCGAAGTCCCCTCGATCGAGTCGTCGCCAGATGTTCCAACGATCGTCGCGGTGTGCCCATGGCACATCTTGGGGGTGGAAGCGAACGCCGTCCCCGTCGCTCCGAAATGCATCGCGCTGTAAAGAAATGCGAGAGCCCCAACGGCTACGAGCCGGGGGACCCTGCTCTGAGAGATTGCTGACAACATCCTGGTACTCCTTCGGTAGCGGGGCTGTCTCAGTTGTCTGAGACCCCTTGCTTTGCGTCCCCGCCTCGCAGCGGGTTTGCCTTTTCGTGGAGCCCGTTGACTCCGTGCTCGAACTATCGGCGTTCAGGACGGTCAGGTTTACGGTTCTACGCAGAACTACCTAGGTGCGCGTGCTCCCTAACTAACCGACAGCTGTCAAGGTGGCCGACAAATCGGACAAGGGAGTCACAGAGCGGCATGGGCACCGAACTTCGGGCATGCCCCTCCGATTTGACGAATCCCCACGCGTCTCTAGGATGACCGCAATGAGCAACTCACAGTTCGGCGCAGGGTATTACCGCAACTATCGCTGCGGCAGCTCTGCGCGCTCTTCGGGAGGGACCTCAGGCTAAAAGAGGAATCGACCTAGCAAACCGAGAGGCGTGGAGATTTTCTCCACGCTTTTTTCATTTGGGAAAGAGGAGCGATGGAGCAACAGCGATGGGCATGTAGAGGTATCCGCGGCGCGATCACCACAGCAGGGAACGGTGCGGCCGCGATCGAGGAAGCAACGAAGGAATTGCTCGATGGTCTCATCGAGGCGAACGATTGCCGGCTCGAGGACGTCGCGGCGGCGATCTTCACGATCCCCGATGAGCTGGCGGGTGCGAATCCCCCGGCCGCTGCGCGCAAACACGGATGGTCCCGGGTTCCTCTCCTGGCCGTACGCGAGCAAGAAGCGGTCGGGCTCGTTGACGATTGTCTCCGAGTGCTGGTGTTGTGGAATACCACGTGCTCCCAGGACCAGATCCGCCATGTCTATCTGCGCGGCGCTACCGTGCTGCGCCCCGATCTCTCTAACGGCTCGGCACTGGGGGCAAAGGCGTGATTGTGATCATGCAGTCTCATGCCACGCAGGATCAGATCGACTCAGTTATCGAAGTCGTCGAAGCCAACGGATGCAACGCCCATCTGTCGGTCGGAGTGGAGAGGACGATCATCGGAGTGATCGGTGGGAATGCGCCCATCGACACCCAAGCGTTCGAAGCCCTAGCTGGCGTCGAGAGGGTGGTGCGGATCCTTCACCCCTTCAAGCTGGCCACCCGAGATTTCCATCCTGCCGACCGCACGATCGTGTTCACCAACGGAGCGCGTCTCGGCGGTCCCAATGTTCTGGTCATGGCGGGACCTTGCGCGGTGGAGAGCAGGGACCAGTTGCAGCGAGCGGCAGAGGGAGTCGTATCTGCCGGGGTGAAAGTCCTGCGCGCAGGAGCGTTCAAGCCCCGGACGTCTCCTTACAGCTTCCAGGGTCTTGGTGAGAAGGGGCTGCTCATCCTCGCCGAGGTCGCCCAAGAGTTCGGGCTTGCCACCGTTACGGAAGTGGTCACGCCGGATGACGTGCCGGTGGTGGAAGAACACGCCGACATGCTCCAGATCGGCGCGCGGAACATGGCGAACTACTCACTCCTCAAAGCGGTAGGAGATTCGCCCCGTCCGATTCTTCTGAAAAGGGGGCCCGGGTCAACCATCGAGGAGCTCCTCCAGGCTGCCGAGTACATCCTCGTCCAGGGCAATACGCAAGTAGCCCTGTGCGAGCGAGGGATACGTACCTTCGAGACCCTGACCCGGTTCACTTTCGACGTCAATGCAGTTCCCGTGCTCAAGCAGCTGAGCTCTCTTCCGGTAGTCGTGGATCCAAGTCACGCAACAGGAAAGGCCGAGCTGGTTGCTCCTGTGGCTTTGGCGGGAATCGCTGCCGGCGCGGACGGGCTGCTGATCGAAGTGCATCCGGACCCACCACAAGCGCTCTCCGACGCGGCTCAGTCGCTGGATGTGGATGCTTTCGCACGGCTGATGACGACGGTCAGTCGTGTGGCAGAGGCTGTGGGGCGAGACGCGGCATGACCCCTGATCACCTAGCCCAAGCGAGACACGAGCTGGGCCGGATCGCCATCATCGGCGCCGGGCAGATCGGGACCATGCTCGGCCTTGCCCTGCGGGACGGAGGCTGCACCGATGTCTGGCTGCACGATAAGGACCCCGCGATCGCCGAGGTGAGCCTGGGATTGGGGGCGGCAAATGGAGCGCTCTCGAGCACGAGTGAGGCTTTGGAATGCGACACGGTGATAGTTGCCCTGCCCGTACCGGAGATCCTAAGGACCATCGAGGAGCTCGGCCCCCATATGAGACCCGGGACGTTCGTTGTGGACACGGGCAGCGCCAAGGCCGCCATCACTGGAAGCATGCGCACTCACGTCTCGCCCGGTGTGCACGCGATGGGCGGCCATCCCATGGTTGGGACCGAGCGACCCGGCCCGCAGGGGGCCCGGCCAGAGCTGTTGAATGGCGCCCTCTTCGTCTTTACCGAAGTGAGGCGGGACCAGGTCGCCCTCGAACGAGCTCGATCCCTGGCAGCTCTGGTGGGGGCAAGGATGTGCGTGGTCGATGCCCAGATCCACGACGAATTCCTGGCGCGCACCAGTCACATCGCACACGTCGCCGCCTACGCCTTGGCTTCTCTCAACAACCAAGCCCACTCGGCTAGAGCGGAAGGATTGTCTTCCCCTGGTTACGACCGCGCGGTTCGTCTCGCTCGTAGTGATGTGCAGATGGTGGCGGGATTTCTGACCGCCAACGCTCAACATGTAAAGGGCGCGCTCGATGAACTGATCTCGAATCTCGATGAAGCATCGCGGTTGCTGGCCGATGCCGCCGGCGACGAACTGGCGGCCTTGTTGGAAACCTGGCAGGGATCAACCAGTGAAAACCCTTTCGTAGCAGCAGGACGAGACGGGACATGAAGCGGGCTCACATCGGAGGGCTGACCCCCTTGCGTGTGCGCGTCCCCGGGGACAAATCGATCTCCCATCGCGCCGCTCTCCTTGCCGCGATGGCGAGCGGTACCTCGCGGATCGCCGGTTTTTCTCCGGCGGGCGATTGCGCCGCCACCCTGAATGTTCTGAAGACCCTGGGCGTTTCATTCTCTGGCGAAGACGGCGTGCTGACCGTGCAGGGTGCAGGGTTGACCGGGCTCAAAACTCCACAAGCATCTATTGGTTGCTCACGGTCGGGCACCACGATGCGGTTGACCACCGGCGTGCTTGCGGGACGCCCGTTCGAGAGTCGCTTGACGGGACATCCGCAGTTGTTGCGGCGGCCGATGCGCCGGATCGCAGAACCGCTGCTGGCGATGGGAGCGGCGGTCGAGTTGGCGCACGGCGACACTGCCCCCATCACCGTTCGCGGAGGGAACCTCGAGGGCATCGACTACGAGCCTCCCGTAGCCAGCGCGCAGGTCAAGTCCGCGGTTCTCCTGGCCGGCCTCCAGGCCGAGGGTGCCACACAGATCGTTGAGAAGGTTGTAACGCGTGACCACACCGAGCGGCTGCTGCGCGCCATGGGTGCACCGATCGGCACCGCGATCGGAGCGAGAGGCATCGAGACCTCGGTAAGCGCGGCTGACCTGGATCCCATCGACATCGAAGTCCCGGGAGATCTCTCGTCGGCTTCGGTTCTCATCGCGGCGGCGCTGGTGACCGGAACCAACTCAATAGTTCAGGACGTCGGGCTGAATCCCACGAGATGCGGCTTTCTTCGCGTCCTCGAGCGCATGGGGGCCGAGCTCGAGTTGGACATTCATGCCGAAGAACCTGAACCCAGGGGTGACCTTTTCGTGAGACCCGGCCCCCTAACGGCCACCGCGGTTCTTCTGGAGGAGATCCCCTCGCTTATCGATGAGTTGCCTCTTCTTGGCGTGCTCGCCACTCAAGCGGAGGGGATCACCGTTATCGAGGGGGCCGCCGAGCTGCGTGCCAAGGAAAGCGACCGGATCGAAGGTTTGGTGAACGGACTCCGTGCCCTCGGAGCTGATGTTCGACAGCTGGCCGATGGCTTTGTTGTACGAGGGCCCACGCGCCTGGGGTCCGCAGTTTGTGACGCTTGCGACGACCACCGGCTGGCCATGGCCTTGTCGGTGGGGGCACTGGTCGCCGAAGGACCGGTCCGGATTGCCGGAGTCGATTACGTCGACGATTCCTTTCCCGGCTTCGAACGAACCTTGGCAAGTTTTCGATGAAGCTGCCAACCAAGCTAGCCATCATCGGGGATCCCGTTGCAGAGAGTCTCTCGCCTGCGATCCATAGTGCTGCCCTTTTGTCTCTCGGACTCAGGCTGCGATACGTGGCGGTTCGAGTGCCGGTCACTCGTTTGCATGGTCTCTTTGCAGAACTGAGCGAGCGCTACGTCGGGTTGAATGTGACGCGACCGCTAAAGGAAATGGTCGTTGATCTGTGCGATGACGTCTCATCCGAGGCCGCCCAGGCGGGGTCCATCAACACCGTTGCTTTCAGAGATGGACGTGCCTACGGAGCCTCCACCGATGTCTCAGGCTTTATGCCTGCGATCCGGACCGTCACTTCCAGAAACTTCTCTGTCGCCGTCATCCTCGGCACCGGCGGAGTGGCCAGAGCGGCAGCTCTTGTACTCAGGCGGGAGGGAGCTCATGTGCACGTTTCCGGTCGCAACGAGCTCGCGGGAAAAAGGCTTGCAGCTGATCTCAACGTTTCTTTCGGTTCCATCTCTGCACCGAGCACTCGCTCGGCACTGGAGCGTGCCGACCTCCTCGTCAATGCGACACCTCTCGGAGGTGGTGCGACTGCCACCGAATCCCCGCTTCCTGATGATGCGCCCCTTCCTTCCCAGGGTGCGGTGTTCGATCTCGTCTACCGGCCGCGGATGACACGGTTGCTCAAACGGGCGCGCGACGAGGGCTGCCTGACCATCGACGGCCTTCACCTGCTGGTAGAGCAGGCCGCCCTGTCACTCCAGATCTGGACGGGACAACAAGGACCGCGACAGGTGATGCGCGCCGCGGCACTGGCGGCGCTGAACGAACGAGGGCTCGAGCCCGAGCTCCCCCGGGCCATGCAAGGAAAAGGGATCTGATGCTGCGCTTCCTCACTGCGGGAGAGTCACATGGGCCCGAGCTGGTGGTCATCGTTGAGGGGATGCCGGCAGGTATCGCGATCCTTCCCGAGAGCATCGACGCAGACTTAAAACGACGTCACTTCGGATACGGACGTGGCGCTCGTTCGACGAAGATCGAAAACGACACCGTTCAACTGGTCAGTGGCGTGCACGATGGCCTCAGCACGGGAGCGCCCATCGGTCTGCGGATCATCAACCGTGATTTCGCGAATCAGCCCTCTACTCCCAAGAGCTTGACAACGCCCCGTCCGGGACACGCCGATCTCGCCGGGAGGGCGAAGTACGGGCTGCGCGACTTCAGGACTATCCGCGAGCGCGCCAGTGCTCGTGAAACCGCTGCCCGCGTCGCTGCAGGCGGGCTGGCAAGACAACTGTTAACCGCTTTCGAAGTGTCGCTGGGCAGCTACGTCACGCAGATCGGGCGTGTAAGCGCCGACCTCATCGAGCCCTACGAGGAAGTCGATGGGGCCGACCTAGTGCGGTTTGGGCGTGTGGCAGAGACCGACGTGGTGCGCTGTCCGGATCCGGCCGCTTCCGCCGCCATGCGCGCTGCGATAGATGAAGCCTCAGGCGCGGGCGAGACGTTGGGGGGCACATTCTGGGTCTTCGCTACCGGCGTTCCTGCCGGGTTGGGGTCGTACGTGCATTGGGATCGCAAGCTGGATGGGCGCCTTGCCCAAGCAGTGTGCTCGATCCCCGCCATCAAGGGAGTCGAGATCGGGCCGGCGTTCGAGACGTCCTTGATGACCGGGGGGAACGCTCAGGATGACATCGTCTGGACGGACGGCAGCCTAGGCCGCCCGACGAACCGTGCCGGTGGGATCGAAGCTGGTGTGACTAACGGAGAACCGATCTTGGTTCGAGCCGCGATGAAGCCGCTGTCCTCGGTTCGGCGACGCGTGCGATCGGTAGATTTCGAAACCGGGGATCCGTCCGATCCCCCATACATTCGCTCCGATATCTGCGCGGTGCCCGCAGCAGCCGTGGTCGCCGAAGCCATGATCGCTTGGGTGCTCGCCGACGCCGTCTGCGAGCGCTTCGGTAGCGACCGGCTCGACGCGATGCTCGTCGGCCGTGAGTCCCTGGATCGCACCGATCTGCCTGCCCCCTCCGGCGAGGAGTCCTACCGGGGGAGTGAAAACCGGTGCTGACATCAGGGATAGAACGCACGTTCATGCCGGTACCGCCCTTACCGGCCGGACGGCCGCGCCTTCTCGTCACGGGTTTCATGGGGACCGGGAAGTCGACCGCAGGCGCGTTCGCCGCCAACATCCTCTCCCTGCCTTTCGTGGATCTGGATCGAATCGTCGAGAAGCGGGAAGGTAGTTCGATCTCCGAAGTCTTCGCGCGCGCCGGAGAGAACCGCTTTCGCATTCTGGAAGAGCAAGCCATGACGGATGCGGCTCTGCTTTCGGGAGCTGTGATCGCAACTGGTGGCGGGGGAGTCTTGCACACGTCGGGATTCGCAAACCTCGCCCAGGACGCGGTCGTCGCGGTGTTGACCGCCCTACCCTCCCGCCTCGAGGAACGGCTGCGGAACGCCTCGGCGCGACCGAAGCTCGATCAGCGGGGATCCGGCAAGTTCTCTGCTTTGTTGCAAGAGCGAGCACCCCTCTACGAGGTCGCCGGCGATGAGCTCGATACGAGTTTCCTTTCCGTCGAGGAAACTGCCTCACACCTAGCTGCGAGATACCGAGCGGCTGGGGATGGACCTACACGGCTATCTATCGATCTGCCTGCCGAGGCGCATCCAATCGTGGTGGGCGAGCGCACCGTTCAGTCCTTGGGGGCTGAGCTCGAGAGGATGCCGGCGACGTCTGTCATCGTGGCAGTCGTCGATCCTTCGGTAGCCGACCGAGTCGCACCGATCCTGGCGGGGTTGGCAGATGGACCTCCCGTTGCCACGATCGAGCTAGCAGGCGGTGAGTCTTCAAAATCTCTGAACGTCGTGCAAAAGCTGTGGGCTGACTTCAAGACTGCCGGTCTTGACCGATCGGGGGTGGTCATCGCGATCGGGGGCGGCGCACTCTTGGACACAACCGGCTTCGCGGCTGCCACCTACATGCGCGGCGTGCGTCTCATAAATGTGCCCACGACACTGGTGGCGATGGTCGATGCCGGGCTGGGTGGGAAGGTCGGGATCGACTACGGAGGGATAAAGAACAACGTCGGCGTGCTTCACCAGCCCGAGTTGGTCATCGTCGATCCCGAACTGCTGTCATCCCTACCCACCCGGGAGCTGCGATGTGGCATCGCGGAGATCATGAAGGCCGCGATGCTCGCCTCGCCACTGCTACTGGACCTTCTGGAGGAAGCGCCGCTCGATGAACGCGGGGTTCCCATCCATCTCGAGTGGTACATCGAGCAGGCTGTGCGGATAAAGGCTGCCTACGTGGCTGCAGATCCCAAGGACGAAGGCGTGCGTCAGAGTCTGAACCTTGGCCATACCTTCGCTCACGGCGTCGAGGCGGCCAGCGGATACCGAGTTCCCCACGGGGAAGCGGTCGCAGTCGGCCTCGTTGCAGCGGCTCGCCTCGCGGCGGACACAGCTAGCAGCAGTGCAGCCTCGGAGGAACGGATAGCGCGGCTTCTCGAGCGATTCGGTCTCCCAACCAGCTTGCCGTCTCGAGTCTCTCGTTCAGCGGTCTTGAGTGCGATGTCGCAAGACAAGAAGTGGCACGCCGGGGAAGCGACATTCGTCCTGCCCGCTCGAGGAGGGGCCGAACTTGCCCGCGGTATCGAGCCGGATGCCGTGCTGGAAGCGATGGCGTCCTTAAGTGCGACTGGAAGTCGGCGCATGGCAGACGAGAAGCTTTCGCTGCGAATCATGGTTCTGCACGGGCCAAACCTGAACCTGATGGGAACCCGGGAGCCGGAGGTGTACGGGACGACAACGCTTGCCGAGATCGACTCCGCCTTGAAACGCCGGGCAAGTGAATTGGCGATCGAGCTCGCGTGCCTGCAATCCAATATCGAGGGTGAGCTCATTGATGCTATTCAGGCTGCGCCTGCATCGGCAGATGGCATAGTGATCAACCCCGGCGGCTATTCGCATACCAGCGTCGCCATCCGGGATGCCATTGCGGCGGTCGGGCTCCCCACCGTAGAAGTTCACGTAACGAATCCCTCAGCGAGAGAGGATTTTCGCACCAAGGTCGTTGTCGCGAGTGCATGCAAGGGGGTTGTTTCGGGGTTCGGGTGGCGGAGTTATCTCATCGCGATCGACGCGCTGGTTACCGCGCTACGGGAGGCCGAGCCAGACGCCGATAGAGCTGCCCAGGCTGCGTCAGGTTGCTAGCTCGTGCTTAGGGCAAGCGCGTCTTCGACATCAAGGTTTCCGCCCTCGGACAGCAGCGCGTCCCACCGGCTCTCTCCGAGCGAGGCTCGCGCCTCGTCCACCCACCGGTCGATCAGCGCTCGTTCAAATGGGAGCCTCTTTGAGGTCGAATCTTCTCTAAGCCGAGTGGCTGTACCCCAGAGCAAGGCTGCCGTCTCCATCGCGGCCCCCGCTGCGTTCACCGCGGCGAGTCCCTCCAGAGCCTCCGCCACCCCATGCCGGTCTTCGAGAACCAGGAAGCTACGAAGTCCCTCCCTGAATAGTTCATCAGCGTCTGATCCGCGTCCCTCCAAGAGGCGGAGGTGAGCACGATAGACGTGCGTGCGCGCCGCGAACCGTTCGTCACCCAACTCGAGATAAAGATCCGATGCCTCTTCCAGCAACCGAGAGGCATCCTCGAAGCGGCCGGTATGCATCGATGCCAACGCGAGGTTCAGCTTCGATGTCGCTAAAAGCCAGCTTGCGCCGACCGCGTTGCAGATCTCGACGCTGTGGCGAAGCGGCACCAGGGCAGCGCCAAACTGGCCCTCCGCGAGG
>DATAPE010000196.1:0-4206 GCA_036265345.1 Actinomycetota bacterium | reverse complement strand
TCTCGGATGGATTGGACGCAGCGCGAGGTGCCACCCCCGCGACCGATGAGGCTCATCGCTGGAGTGCGGGAGGGGCACAGATAGCAGGAAACTCAGAAGGTTGCAGCCTAGAAAGGGCCACCCCTGGCCGACCACTCCGGGTGGTAGTCGAAGTGCTTCATCCGCTCGCAGACCTCGCAAAGGACGTACGAGAGGTTTCCCACCCTGATCCCCAGGATCTCGGCCCCGCACAGGGCGATCCTCTTGTCGGCTGACCCGTAGAATCGGCTGGCCACGCGAGCGCCAGGGCGAGAAGGTGAGGCAGAGGTGGCAAAGGTTCTTTGCGTCTTGTACGAGGATCCTGTTGAGGGGTATCCGAACTCGTACGCTCGCGATGCGATTCCCAGGATCGGGCGCTACTACGACGGTCAGACCGCGCCGTCCCCTGAGCGGATCGACTTCGAGCCGGGCGAGCTTCTGGGCAGCGTTTCCGGGGAGCTTGGGTTGCGGCGGTTCCTCGAGGAGCGTGGCCACCTGTTTGTTGTCACCTCCGACAAGGATGGGCTGGACTCGGTCTTCGAGCGAGAGCTCCCGGAGTCGGAGATCGTGATCTCGCAGCCGTTCTGGCCTGCCTACCTGACGGCCGAGAGGATCGCCAAGGCGCCGGCGCTGAAGTTGGCTGTCACCGCGGGGATCGGCTCCGACCACGTCGATCTGGAGGCGGCGATCGAGCGCGGGATCACCGTCTGCGAGATCACCTATTCCAACAGCATCAGCGTCTCCGAGCATGTGGTGATGATGATCCTCTCGCTGGTGCGTAACTACATCCCGTCCTATCAGTGGGTCGTGAAAGGCGGCTGGAACATCGCCGACTGCGTCGCAAGGTCCTACGACCTGGAAGGAATGCAGGTCGGCACCGTCGCTGCCGGCCGGATCGGCTCCGCAGTGCTCAGGCGGCTGAAGCCGTTCGAGGTAGGACTGCACTACACCGATCGACACCGGCTCCCGGAGGAGGTCGAGCGCGAGCTGGGCGTGAGCTACCACCCGGACGCAGAGTCGCTGGTGCGTGTGTGCGACGTGGTCACGATCAACGCGCCGCTGCATCCCGAGACCGAGCACCTCTTCGACGACGCCCTGATCGCCAAGATGAAGCGCGGCGCCTACATCGTCAACACCGCCCGGGGCAAGATCTGCGACCGCGACGCGATCGTGCGCGCGCTGGAAAGCGGCCAGCTCGCCGGCTATGCCGGAGACGTCTGGTTCCCGCAACCCGCTCCCAGGGATCATCCCTGGCGCTCGATGCCCCACCACGGGATGACGCCACACATCTCGGGCTCGTCGCTTTCCGCGCAAGCCCGCTACGCATCCGGAGTGCGCGAGATCCTCGAGTGTTGGTTTGAGGGTCGCCCGATCCGCGAGGAATACCTGATCGTCGATCGCGGCACGCTCGCGGGCACCGGCGCGCACTCCTACAGCGCCGGCGACGCCACCCGCGGCTCCGACGAAGCAGCCCGCTTCAAGGACCGCTAACCCGCCCAGCCGCAGCGCGCTCCACCCTCCCACCCGCTTGATCACGGCGGCGCCCGCGCACGGAACACGCCAACGGTTGCAGAGTGCACCGGCGAAGGCACCGTCGAGACCCGTCTCGCCGCGTACGTGCGACGCCGCTACTCCACGCCGCCGGCCGACGGGCAAGAGTTGCTATCGCCGAAACGATCGGGCCCGCCTAGTTGTCCGTGGCGGCAGCGGCCGCGAGCTGCTGCTTGGGGATCTCCTTCCGCGGATCGATGAACGGCTTCCGGACGACGATGGCCGATGTCCACTCGTCGGGTGTCTCGACCGCCACCTCGGTCCCGAGCTCGGCGAACTCGATCGGCACCATGGCATAGCCGATGTTCTTCTCAAGCCGAGGCGAGTAGCAGGCGGAGGTCACGTTGCCGATCCGCTCGTCGCTCGCGTAGATCGGGAAGAAGTCGATCATCGTCCCGTCGATGTAGGAGCCGAGCTTCTTCCCGCCGATCTCGACGCCGACAAGCTTCCGCCTGATTCCCGCCTCCCTGATCTGCTGCAGCGCCTGCTTGCCGACGAAATCTGCTTCCTGGTCGAGGTCGACCATCCACTCGTAGCCCATCCCAACCTCGTACGGATTCGTGTCGAGCCACATGTCGGCTCCGTAGGCAAGGATGCCGCCCTCGATACGGCGGATGTGGCAGGGCCCGATAACCGCCAGGCCGTGCGGCTTGCCGGCCTCGAGCACGATCTCCCACAACTTCTCAGCGTTGCGGCTCGCGCCCCTGCAATAGATCTCGAAGCCGATCTCCGACGTGTAGCCCGTACGGGAAACGACGACGTCGATCCCCTCGAGTTCGTAGTCCCGCAGGTAGTAATAGGGGAGGTCGAGCAGGCTGTCGCCGAACAGGTCGACGAGGACCTCCGTGGACTTCGGTCCCTGGACCTGCACCGGGGCGACATCGGGCTCGCTGATCGTGACGTCAAGGCCAGAGTTGTAGGCGACGCCCATCGCCCACAGGAGCACGTCACTGTCGGCGACCGAGATCCAGAAGTGATTCTCACCGAGTCGGAGCAGCACGGGATCGTTGATGATCCCACCGTCCTGCGCAGTAATGAAGACGTACTTGCACTGCCCCACCGCGCACTTGTTCAGGTCACGCGGGACGAGCGTGTTCGCGAGCGTGAACGCGTCGGGGCCGGTGATCTCCACTTGCCGCTCGACACCGACATCCCAGAGCGTGACCCCGTTCAGGAGCTGCCAGTACTCCTCGACCGGATCGCCGTAGTGCCGCGGGTGGTACATGTGGTTGTAGAAGCCGTACCTCTGCACACCGTGACGCCGTGAGGCATAGAAGTAAGGCGACTTCCGAATCCGCGGATAGAGAAGCACCTCGGGGTGCTGATTGATCTTCGTCACTGCTCGCTCCCTTCTGATTCGTCGGGCCAAGGTCACGTGATCTCCGCATGCGGAGTACCATTGTTGCTCTGGCCCTGCGGCCAGGATTCCGGCTGAAAGCTCGATGACCATCGATCGAGCCTCCGGGCCCGGGAGACGACACGAGCCTAGGCAAACAGAGTTCCGAGTTGCAGGGCCAGTTCTCGAGTGTCGGGTGGTTGCTCCTTCGATTTTCGCACCCGACAGTCAGGGCCTCTTGGTCATTTCCTAGGATGCCGCGGTGCAGTCCTGGGACCTGACGAAGATCGAGGCGCCCGAGGGGACGCGTTCGCCGGCAGTCCTCGAGACGGTCGACGGAGCGCGGGCGATCGTCATCCGCCTCGCACCAGGTCAGGAGTTGGGCGACCACCAGGTCCGCGAACGTGCCTGGCTGACGGTCGTGGAGGGAGAAGCGCGCATCGCGGCCGGCGACGAGGTGGTCGAGGCGAGACCTGGCACGCTGCTCACCTTCGAGCCGAGCGAGCGGCACAGTGTCGAAAGCGAGCACGGCGCCCAGATCATTCTGATCCTCTCGCCCTGGCCCGGCGAGGGCCACTACCCCGAGACCCGTGTGACTTCGTTGAAATAGGAGGGCCGGGCCACGCGGTCATCGACAGAACCGGGCCACCGTATAAGGGTGGCCTGCTCTCGTTCGAGACGCCGGATAATCTTCAGTCCGCTCTTGGGAGGATGAGTTCTAAGAGCTCTGGTTCGATCGTTACGAAGCCGGAACGCCGGTAGAAGCTCTGAGCCTGCTGGTTGCTGTCCTCGACGACGATTCTCAGCGACCGCGCCCGCTCCGCAATAGCGTAGCCCTCTGCGTAGGCGAGCAACTGGTGTCCGATACCACGTCCCTCGTAGCCGGGCGCCACGAACAACTGCTCGACGACGATCACGCCACCTTCGTCACGGCGCAATGCGACATATCCGGCAGGTCGACCCTTCTCGCGGGCGACGAAGATCACATCGTGCTTTAGCACCTCGAGTACTCGCTCATCGCTCCAGCCGGGCATGCCGGCGAACGTGACCTTCGCAAGCCCGAACAGCTGCGGCAGATCAGCCTCGACCCGAGGAACGATCTGGATCTCCGAGGACAGCCGACACCTCCTTCTCCCTCGATCGCCGCCCCACCAACGGGCGCCGGACGAGCCGCAGCGATGCTACAACCCAACCAGACCGCTCAGAGTCCCGGCACAAAGACCTATCGCGCCAAACTCATCGAGCTCTCCCGCCACCTTTGCGGGTGCCTCGATCAAGGCCGCCTCCGTGCCGCGCCCGCC
>DATAPE010000195.1:0-4039 GCA_036265345.1 Actinomycetota bacterium | reverse complement strand
CCTGCATTGGGCGTTCGGCTTGGAGACCTGGCCCGCCACTCTCCACAAGCAAGAACGACTCAGCGAGTGTGAACGCGACCGGTGGGAGGCCGTCATCGATCAGAGCCGGGCCAGCGGACGCTTCCGCTATGCGGTCAGCTTCTTCGTCATCGCCGGCCAGACGGCCGCGTGAGCGGGTCCCTTTAGGTCTGGCCCCGCACGCTCCGATGCGATTCGAACCTCGCCGTTATGACCATTCGAGGCGCGGATCGAACCCAATGAGTATCGTCTCCGGAACATGTTTCTATCGGTAACTTCGGCGGCGAGGCACTTGTACCTGTGAGCCCCCATACATAGACGTTTTTTTGGAGTGAAAGGACGAGGATGGATTACGCGGACGCGTATGAGCGTGCCTATCACCGCATCCGCCCCCTTCTCAGCCAGGAGGTTGCGGATGTTGCAGTTCCCACGTGCCCGGGCTGGACGGTCAAAGACGTAGTCGCCCACTGCGCTGGTTTCTTCACCGCGTACAGGTCAGGCGACCCGAAGGAAGCGTTCGGGCCAGGGTGGGGCGACCGTGAGGTGGAGGCGCGCCGGAACCGCTCACTGGAGGAATGCGTCACCGAATGGAATGAGCTTCTGGCGGAACCGGGTGATCTGTTCGAATCTCACCTGGCCGGTGTCGCGGTGTCCGACGTGCTCGCCCACGAACAGGACATCCGCACTGCGATCAACCAACCTGGAGGCGAGGACGACGAGAACATCGTTCCCTCGGTCGAGATGGGCTTGGCGTGGCTCGAGAAGAAAGCGGAATCCGAAGGCTTACCTGCTGTCAGGTTCGTTACCGAAGACATCGATAGCACTGTCGGGCAGGGAGAGCCCGCCGCGACGCTCAAGACCTCGACCCTGGAGCTATTCCGGACGATCCACGGACGGAGGACGGTCGATCAGGTGCGAGCCATGCCCTGGGAAGGTGATCCCAACCCGTGGCTTCCCGCCCTGTTCCTCTTCGGTCCTGCCGAACGAACGGTGGAGGGCTAACCTCCAGGTTCCCATTGCCTGCCGGTCGGCGAGAGAATCACCAGTGACCATGCAGACAAAGGGCGCTGCCAAACCGGTTTTTGCCGAGAGGCGCACGAGAGAGACGATCGTGCGGTACGCGCCCTGGGTGATCGGCCTTGTCTCGATCGCGCTGATGATCGGGCTTCTCATCCTGACCTACATCGACCGTGCCGCCAGCTTGCCGCATGGCTACTCCGAGCCATGGAATTTCTCCAACGTGTTCAACAACGTCGTGAACCTGGCGGTTCCGATCATCGGTATCGTCCTGGCCTCACGACGACCTGAGAATCGGATCGGCTGGCTATTCCTGGGGGCCGGCTTCTCCCTTGGCCTCTCAACGTTCGGAACGGCCTACGGGCTCCATGCCCTCGTGGTCCATCACGGATCCTTTCCGCTTGGCCACGTGTTTGCCTGGGCAAGCAACTGGACATGGGCCGTAGCCATTGCTGCTCTGGCCTTCCTTTTTCTGCTCTTTCCTACGGGACGCCTGCCCTCGCCGCGCTGGCGCGTCCCAGCCCGAGTCGTAGGCGTAGCCATGGGGATCCTCACGGCGGAAGCCATCCTTTTCGCCACGCTGGGATGGAATCACCCCTTCCGACAGACCAATGCGAGCGGAGCCCTGGCCCTCCTGGGATTCCTGGCATTCGCTCTCCCGCTGATCATCGCTCTCGCGATTTCCCTCGTGGCGGTAGTGGTTCGGTTCAGGAGCTCCGTTGGAGACGAGCGACTGCAGTTGAAGTGGTTCGCCGCGGGGGCCTTGCTCGTCTTCATCACCGAGATAGCAGGAATCTTCTCGTCATCTCAGTCCATATTGGAGGGACTGGCATTCATGTTCCTCTATGCCGCTATCGGGATCGCGGTATTGAAGTACCGGCTCTACGAGATCGATGTCGTGATCAGCAAGACGGTGGTCTACGGCGTGCTCGCAGCTTTCTTCACCTTGATCTACGTGGCAGTCGTCGTCGGGGTCGGGACGATCATCGGTTCCAGACGCAACCCGTTCCTTACGCTGCTGGCAGCGGCCGTGATCGCGGTGGCCTTCAATCCCGTGCGCGATCGAGCAAGGCGCTTGGCGAACCGGATCGTGTATGGGAAACGAGCGTCGCCTTACGAAGTGCTTTCGAACTTCTCCGAGCGGGTAGCCGGAACGTACGCCGTCGAGGAGGTGCTTCCTCGGATGGCTGCGATCCTGGGTGAAGGCACCGGCGCTAGAGAGGCCCAGGTATGGCTGCGGGTGGCCGGGGAGCTGCGACCTGCGGCGGAATGGGGAGAGTCGCGAATCCCAGCACAGATCGTGCCCCTCTCCGACGGCGAGATGCCGGCGATCGCCGGCCCCTCCAAGGTCGTGGCGGTCCGCCATCAGAGTGAGTTGCTCGGGGCTCTGACGGTTACCAAACCCCCTAACGAACCAATGACCTCTGCCGAGGACAAACTCATGGACGATCTCGCATCACAGGCGGGATTGGTACTTCGAAACGTTCGGCTCACCGAAGAGCTGCGGGCCAAGCTCGAGGAACTGCGCGCCTCCCGGCAACGACTCGTTACCGCTCAAGATCAGGCTCGCCGCCGCCTCGAGCGCAACATCCACGACGGTGCCCAACAGCACTTAGTGTCTCTGGCGGTGACAGCGAATCTGGCGGCCTCGATGGTCGGCAAGAACCCGCAGAAGGAGGGTGAGCTGATCGATCAGTTAAAGACCGGTGCTCAGGAAGCACTGGAGAACCTGCGCGACCTCGCCAGAGGGATCTATCCACCGTTGCTTGCCGACCGGGGACTGGCGGTTGCGCTCGAGGCTCAGGCTATGAAGTCTCCCGTCCCCATCACCGTCACCGTCGAAACCAACGGACGCTACACACAGGAGGCCGAGGCGGGGATTTACTTCTGCTGCCTGGAGGCAATGCAGAACATCACCAAGTATTCCGGGGCCGCGTCGGCGCAGATACGACTCAGCTACGAAGGCGGCGATCTGTGCTTCGAGGTCACCGACGATGGCCAGGGATTCGATCCTGCGGCAACCGGCTACGGCACCGGGCTTCAGGGGATGGCCGACCGCCTCGACGCATTGGGAGGAGCATTCGAGGTCCACTCGCGCCCGGGTGAGGGCACCACCGTCTCCGGAAGGGTCCCTGCAACTAGTAATTCGAAAGCGGCCGTAACTCCATAGCACCCCTCCCCAAGAACAAGGGTCGGCTCGGCGGAGGCAAATCCAGGTAGCTAATGGTGGAGGCGGTCCAGCGTTTCCGCTATCCGGCGCGCACGCGTTTCGTCGCGCTTGGCCCCCGTCACCCACTCCACGTACTCACGGCGATGGGTGAACGACAGCTTCTCGAAGGCCGCGGTCGCGGCAGCGTCGCGGGTGAGAGCCGCAGCGAGGTCATCTGGCACCGACACTTCTCGCGGACGATCGTCACGCTCCACCTCGACCTTGACGCGGTCCCCGATACCGACGCCGGCCGCCTGGCGCGTCGCCTTGTGTACTCCCATGCACACCAGGCCCCCGCCCATGCTCATGGTCGAGCTGGCGAAGCTGACGCCGTCGAGGGTCCCGGTCACACGGAAGCGGCTCCCGCCTCCAAGCGCTTCCAATACCTTGTCCGGCAGAACCACGAACGCGCCACCTCCGCGCCCCGCCTCGAGCGTGGCGGTGAAGCGAGAGGGACCCATTACGGGATCGTAAGTGGATTGAGAGTCGATGGCGGAAGCTCTCCCAGGTCCTGCCGGCCGGCCCTCCACGCGTCTGAGGTTGTAGGCAAATCAGATTCTCCGCCTCGACTTTGTCACGATGTGACGATTCGCTACCAATACGTATCGATTACTCCGGTTTAATGACCTACGCTAGTGGACCACTCCACTCATCGCCCTCTAACCGTGCTTCCGAAAGAGGATCAAAATGGAACGAACTTCTACAACTAATACTTTGTTCACGATTGGTCTAATCATCCTGTTGATAGCGGTTGGATGGTTGGCTTATACAAACATCAGCCACGAGAGTCAGATC
>DATAPE010000194.1:0-2962 GCA_036265345.1 Actinomycetota bacterium | reverse complement strand
CGAACGACACCCGAGAACCGTGTCTCCGACGCAAGGGCGTCGAGCTCGCCACCGAGATCAGACATGCGGCCGACGCTAGCGGGTCCGTTGCCCGATACGCGGTAATGGGCGCGCGTCTTAGCCTGTGCTGACCCGATCGGTTGGAGACTCCCGATGCCGCGCCATAGCTCGCGCCGATGAGTTTTCGGTGGTCTGCCAGTCTCTACCCGCGTACGGATCCGTACGCGCCTAGAAAGGATGTGGTGACCATGGGGGACAAAACGGTCGTGGAAGATGCTCGCCTGCAGCAAGGACTCCGGGAGGGGCTATGAGGCTTCTTCTCACCTCCGCCGGCATCAAGAACGCGAGCATCCACGACGCGCTGATTGACCTGCTGGGCAAACCGATCGCCGACTCCAGCGCCCTCTGCATCCCCACAGGGTCGTACGGATCGCCCTACGGCAGTCCTGAGGGGGCATGGCGTTTCATCAGCGGTCACTCCGCCCAACCCATGTGCGAGCTGGGGTGGAAGTCCCTCGGAGTCCTGGAGCTCACCGCGCTGCCCAGCATGGACGAAGAACGCTGGGTCCCGTGGGTCCGAGAGGCAGACGTCCTGCTGGTGAACGGCGGCGACGCCCTGTACCTGGCCCACTGGATGCGCCAGTCGGGACTGGCGGACCTGCTGCCGTCGCTGAGTAAGACGGTCTACGTAGGGTTCAGCGCCGGGAGCATGGTGTTGACCCCCAGGATCGGAGAGGACTTCGTCGGGTGGAAGCCTCCGACCGGTGACGACAGCACGCTCGGAGTCGTCGACTTCTCGATCTTCCCCCATGTGGATCACCCAGATCTGCCGGAGAACACCATGGCCGAAGCAGAGAGATGGGCCGCCGGCTTGTCCGGGCCGGCGTACGCGATCGACGACGACACCGCCATCCAAGTGACCGACGGCACCGTCCAACTCGTCTCCGAGGGGCACTGGAAGCTATTCACCCCCAGCGCGGTAGCAAGGGAATCGGGCTAGGACCGCCGTGCCACAAGCCCACGTCTTCATCGATCATCTCACCGTTCCGGTTCGCGATTTGGAGGCGAGCACGAGCTTCTACCGCCAGGCGCTGGCGCCGTTCGGAGTCGAGGAGATCGAGCTCGAGGGCGGGGTCGGCTGGGGACCGCCGGGCCGAGTCGACTTCTTCATCAGGCAGGGCGAGCCGTCCGCACCGCTGCATCTCGCCTTCGCGGCGCCGGACAGGGCGACAGTCGATGCCTTCCACGCGGCGGCGGTGGGCGCGGGAGGCACGGACAACGGTGCTCCAGGGCCTAGGCCGCGCTACCACGAGAACTACTACGCGGCATACGTCATCGACCTCGACGGGCACAACATCGAGGCCGTCTGCCATGAAGGGGAGCAGCCATGAAGTTTCTTCTCACGTCCACCGGCATCCTGAACGCGAGCATCCAAGACGCGCTGGTCGACCTGCTGGGCAAGCCGATTGCCGAGTCCAGCGCCCTCTGCATTCCCACCGGCGTGGAGCCCTTCCCCGGCGGACCCGAACACGTCTACCGGTTCGTCACCGGCCCCCTGTGCGGATTGGGTTGGAAGTCCTTGGGCGTTCTGGAGCTCACGGCGCTGCCCAGCATCAAGAAGGAATATTGGATACCTGCTGTTCAGGAGGTTGACGCTCTGCTGGTTTGGGGCGGAAGTCCCTTGTATCTGTGCTACTGGATGCGGCAGTCCGGACTGGCCGAACTCTTGCCGTCGCTGCGCCCCGAGACGGTCTACCTCGGCACGAGCGGTGGGGCCATGGTCGCGACTCCCGACTTCGGGGGAACTACCTACGACGACAGTGAACCGCTCACAGGCAGCGACAACGCGCTGGGACTCGTCGATTTCTCCGTGTTTCCACACCTGGAGCGCGAGGACATGCCGGACACCTCCCTGGCCAACATCGAAAAATGGGCCGCCGGGATACCAGTACCGGCGTACGCGATCGACGATGAGACCGCCATCAAGGTGGTCGACGGCACCGTCGAAGTCGTCTCCGAGGGCCACTGGAAGCTGTTCACCCCCTAGGACCGAGAGTGCCGTTCACGCTCATAAACATCAAGAAGGATCTGGAGGACATCGGCCCTCGGTTCGACGGCGCGCCGGACCTGGAGTTCCGCGCAGCGACCAAGGCGCTCGAGCTCGAGAAGTCCGCCATCAGCTACCAGCGCGTCCCGCCCGGCTATCGCTTTCCGTACGGACACACGCACATGAAGCAAGAGGAGGTGTACGTGGTCCTGCGCGGGAACGGGCGAATGAAAGTCGACGACGAGATCTTCGAGCTCGAGGAATGGGACGCGGTGCGGGTACCGCCCGGTATGTGGCGAGGCTACGAAGCCGGCCCCGCGGGCCTCGAGATCCTCGTTATCGGGGCGCCCAACCTCGGCGAGGATCCGCGCGAAGACGTCGATGGCCGGCGCGACTGGTGGGCTGACTAGTAGAGCTGCCTGTCAAGCACTGACCAAGACCGGCAAATCCTCCTCCAGACGAAAACCGTTCGCCCAGTTCCCCGTACTTCGTACGAGTGGCCTTTGTAGGCCTGCAGTCAATTCAAGGGGAGGGACCATGACAAGACGATTTGGACGCGCGATGGCAACCGCGCTAGCGGCTGGCCTGGCGCTGGCACTGGGTAGCACGGCTGTGGCCGCGCCGGTTGCCGGGCTGAAGCAGTTCAAGGTGCCGACGGCCAACAGCCAGCCGCGAGCCATCACCAACGGTTCGGATCTCAACCGCTGGTTCACGGAGGGCACCGACTTCACCGGAGCCCCCGCCAAGATCGCACGCATCACATCCGCCGGCGACATCACCGAGTTCGCCCCCCTCGTCGCCGACGGGTGCAACTTCTGCATCATCACCGATATCGCCCAGGGCCCAGGCGGGATTCTCTACCTCACTTCAAACGATCCAACCCTCATGCGCTTCAACGTCGCGACCCAGAGCTTC
>DATAPE010000193.1:0-4847 GCA_036265345.1 Actinomycetota bacterium | reverse complement strand
TGGACCAGCTCACCGACGCGCCGGCTTACCTCCCGGCCGCGCACGGCTGGGACTATGCAGAAGGTGCAGGAGTTGTTGCATCCGATCGAGATCGAAACCCATGCGTGCCACGGCGAGCTCCGCCGGGCAGGAAGCGCCGAGGGAAAGATCTCGGTCTGCTCGAGGATCTCGAAAGCGGGCTCGGACGATGACTCCCGGAGGAGCCGAGGCAGGCTGGCCAGGTTGTGGGTCCCCAGCACGACATCGACGTAGGGGGCTTTCTGCTGGATGAGATGACGGTCCTTCTGCGCCAGGCAGCCACCGACGACGATCCGCATGCCCGGGGTCCGGTCCTTGATCGACTTCATGTGACCCAGGTTCCCGTAGAGCCGAGTGTCGGCGTTCTCCCTGATGCAGCAGGTGTTGAAGACCACGACCGAAGCGTCCTCCGGATCTTCAACCCGCAGGTAGCCGTCCGCTTCGAGCATGCCGGCCATCCGTTCGGAGTCGTGCTCGTTCATCTGACACCCGAAGGTTCGGATGAAGTAGGTACCGGCCGACTCACTCATGACACCGAGGTTACCGGCCCCGAACGGGATCTCGGATCCCCCGGCTCATATGGCGCCTCAGATCACCAAGAGCTCGAGGAGAACCAACATCGCACCGTGCTCGTCCAGCATCGTGCGGCCCGTGGGCTGGAAACCCAGGGACTCTAAGAGGTGGATGGCTCGTCTGTTGTGTGTATGAGTCCAGAGTGTCACCCGCGTGATGCCGTCGGATCGCGCGTCAGCGATCGTCGCCCTCAACAGTCGTCGGCCTAACCCAGCCCCCTGATATTCAGGCTGCACCGCCAGGCCAGTTATGTGTCGCAAGCCTGGCACGACGTCACCGGCTCCATCGGCCTCCCTACCCAGAAGGCAAAGAAGAGTCCCGACGACCCGGGACTCGTCGTCGACGACAATGAAGAGACGGGCGCCGTCTTGCTCCGACCACGATCGCAGGCGGTCCGCGTGGCCCCCGCTCGGCGGCCGTCTATTTGCCGTGGCCCACACGGAGATCGCGGCTGCGATCTCATCATGCTCAGCGCGACGTATGTCCACGTCGCCTAGCAGCCACTGATGGCGGGGCGCAGCTTGGATGAGTCAAGGCTCATCTGGCGAAGGTAGGCACAGATGGCCGGTCGCGCCAGCCTCTGGCAGATGTCGGGCTGCGCCGACGCCCGAAGCGGCCTAAGAATGTCACCATGGATGACGACAAGTTCACCACCATCGATCGCCTGGATAGTGCCCGGCGCGAGCAGCTGGTCGCCCTCTTCCAAAGCGCATGGTGGACCGCGACGCGGACTGCGGAGGCTGTGGAGCGCATGCTGGAAGGCTCAGACATCGTCGCCGGCCTGGTCGACAGAGCATCAGACCAACTCGTCGGCTTCGCGCGAGTGATCACCGACGGCACCTTCCTCGCTGTCGTCCTCGACGTGATCGTCGCCCCGGCCTTCCGCGGCAGCGGTCTCGGAGCCCGCCTGATGGACGAGCTCCTCGCCCGGCCGGAGCTCGCGGACGTCGACAGCATCGAGCTTGTCTGCCAGCCGGAGCTCGTCGCCTTCTACCGCCGCTGGGGGTTCACGGACTCCGTCGGGCGTTCGCTGCTCATGCGACGGACGAGAAATCCGTTGCTCGGACGCAGCCCCGACACTTCGACGCCTTGAGCAAGGTAATCCTGCTCGAAGGCGGCACACACGCCCTACGTGGCCAAGCTCGCAAAAAACCTATTTGGCGTACGCGGAGTGCCTCATCTCCCGGATCACCGTGATGCGGATCTGGCCCGGATACTGGAGCTCGCCTTCGATCTTCTTCGCGATGTCGCGCGCCACGATCTCGGCCTGGAGGTCGTCGATCTCACCGGGCTTCACCATCACGCGCACCTCTCGCCCTGCCTGCATCGCGTAGACCTTGTCGACGCCCTCGAACTCCATGGCGATCTCCTCGAGGCGTTCGAGCCGCTTGACATAAGTCTCGAGGGTCTCGCGCCGGGCCCCCGGGCGTGCGCCGGAGATGGCATCCGCGGTCTGCGTGATGACTGCCTCGATGGTTCGCTGCTCGACCTCATTGTGGTGCGACTCGATGCAATGGACCACCTCGGGCGATTCCTTGAGGCGCCGGGCGATCTCGGCGCCGATCAGCGCATGCGAGCCCTCGACCTCGTGAGTCACCGCTTTGCCGATGTCATGCAGAAGCGTGCCGCGCTTTGCGAGCTGGATATCGGTGCCGAGCTCGCCGGCGATCATGCCGGCGATGTGAGAGGCCTCGACCACGTGCTTCAAGACGTTTTGACCGTAAGAGGTTCGGAACTTCAGGCGTCCCAGCACCCGTACCAACTCCGGGTGCATGTCCGTGATACCGGTCTCGAGAGCGGCCCATTCGCCCCCCTCGCGGATCTCACGCTCGACCTCGGCCCTCGACTTGTCGTGCATCTCTTCGATGCGGGCCGGCTGGATCCGGCCGTCACCGATGAGCCGCTCGAGGGTCAGCCGGGCCATCTCCCGCCGGATCGGGTCGAAGCACGAGAGGACAACGGCTTCGGGAGTGTCATCGATGATCAGATTTGTGCCCGTCGCGGCCTCAAACGCCCTGATGTTGCGGCCCTCCCGGCCGATGATCCTGCCCTTCATGTCCTCGTTGGGGAGGGTCACGGTGGTGACAGTGCCCTCTGTCGTCAGCTCGGAAGCAACCCGCTGCATGGCGATGGCCAGGATCTTTCGCGATCTCCGGTCCGCTTCCTCTTTGGCGGTCGCCTCGACGTCCCGAACCAGGAGCATCGCGTCCCGTTTGGCTTCATCCTGGATCTGCTCGATCAAGACGTGCTTGGCGTCCTGGGAGGTCATCCCCGCGACGCGCTGAAGCTCCGTTCGCGCCCGTTCCGCCAGCTGATCCAGTTGTGCCCTCTCGCCGACGAGCGCTACTTCCCGCTGCTCGTTGGCTTGTTCCTTGCGGTCGAGGGTGTTGGCCCTCGCGTCCATAGCGGCTTCACGCTGGGCGATGCGGTCTTCCTTCTTCTCGATCTCCGCGCTGCGGCGCTTGAGGTCTGCCTCGGCCTCGATCCGCATGCGGTGGATCTCGTCCCTCGCCTCGACGGCGGCTTCGCGTTTGGCGGCTTCCGCTTCACGCTGAGCGTCCAGAAGAAGGGTCTTCGATCGAGCCTCGGCCGACGTGGCTTCGCGCTCCGCCATGGCCTTTCGAACGAAGTAGCCCGCACCAACACCTGCGAGAAGGCCGAGGACGAGACCGATAGCGATCCCCATCACCCGCTCCTTTCCGCTCCCCGTGGCGTCGCGCCCGGGCATCCGGGCCCGAAGCCCGGCACGGACAAGCTGGCGAGTTCAGTTTGTTGCTACGCGAGCAACGAAGAAGCCTGTTCGGCCACGTACACAGAGAGGCACCGGCCCCCAGAGGGGCCCTGTCGTAGTCGGCAGTTACGTTTCGTAGTCATCTCGCTGGCTGTCAGCACCGTTTTCGGGTATCTGTCGTTGGATCCTTCGTCCGTAATGGTACGCCCGCGGGTCGTCCCAGGGACGGACGAGGCGGAAACCCGATCCCAGCCTTGAAGGCGCCGGGGGTCGGCCCAGGGGCGACGAGGCCGAAATCCGATCCCAGCCCCTGAGGGCGCGGGCCCGAGCTAGTCCCAACCCTCCGGGGGCAGAACGGCGCGAACCGCCGCCATGGCAGCTTCCACAGCGAAGCCGCGCGCCAGCAGCATCTGTTGGAGCCGCATCGCCTGTTGAGCCAGGGGCCGGCTGGCCACCTTCCTCACCAGACCTGCGGCTACCTCCCGCGCGTGGGCTTCCTCGTCGGGTCCGCCCTCGTCGAGAGCCTCTCTGGCGGTGTCCTCCGCTACCCCCTTTAGCCGCAGTTCCGACAGCAGCCGGCGGGGGCCGAGGCCCTTGCGTCGAGCGCGCTCCTCGATCCATTGCCGGGCGAAGGCGGCGTCGTCGAGCAGCTCGAGGTCGTGGAGCTTGCCGATCGTCGCTTCGGCCACGGCCGGATCGAAACCCGCCCGGCTCAGGGCGTCACGCACCTCAGACTCGGAACGGGCTCGGCGGCCGAGGAAGTTGCCGGCTCGTTCGAGGGCGTCCCGGCGCGCCGCCTCGTCGTCCTTCTCACGCAGGGATCCGAAGAAGGACGGCTGTGAGGACACTTACTCGGCCGCCACCTCGGCTGGCTCATCTTCGGAGGCCGTACCCAGGAGGCCGAGCTTGTCTTTGATCTTCAACTCGATCTCGGTGGCGATGTCGGCGTTGTCGCCGAGGAAGCTCTTGGCGTTCTCGCGGCCTTGACCGAGCTGGTCGTCACCGTAGATGAACCAGGCCCCCGACTTCCTCACGATGCCGTGCTCGATGGCCACATCTAGAAGGCTGCCCTCCTTGGAGATGCCGGTCCCGTACTGGATGTCGAACTCGGCGTTCCGGAACGGCGCCGCCACTTTGTTCTTGACCACCTTCACCCGGACCCGCGACCCGACGATCTCGGCTCCGTCCTTCAGAGCATCGATGCGACGGACGTCGAGCCGGACCGAGGAGTAGAACTTGAGCGCCCGGCCCCCGGGAGTGGTCTCGGGCGAGCCGAACATGACGCCGATCTTCTCCCGCAGCTGGTTGATGAAGATGAAGATCGTCTTGCTGCGGCTGACGCTGCCGGTGAGCTTGCGCAGCGCCTGGCTCATGAGGCGGGCCTGCAACCCCACGTGGGCGTCGCCCATCTCGCCTTCGATCTCGGCGCGTGGGACGAGCGCGGCCACGGAGTCGACCACGATGACGTCGAGGGCGCCGGAGCGCACCAGGGTGTCGGCGATCTCGAGTGCCTGCTCGCCGGTGT
>DATAPE010000192.1:0-3378 GCA_036265345.1 Actinomycetota bacterium | reverse complement strand
AAGACAGTAGACCTCGGCATCGGATCAGCGAATCGGAATGTCCGGGTCTCGTTATAAGGAATGCTAAGGAGCTTCGCGAGCAGCAGCTCATGCAGTCGCTGCCAGACGCCCTTGCTCAGGCGCCTCCGCTACAGCTGCCCTCGCACGGCGCGCGGCGAGCGAGCTGCCCTTCATCTCGTACAGCCTCGTGGCCTCGTCGGCGTACGGAGCGCTTCCCGCTCGTCGCCCGTCGTCGCAAGCGTTTCCGCGAGGTCGACGAGCGCGTCTACCTGCCAGAGAGCAGGGCATCGGTCCGCCGCCGGATCTCCACCTCGGTCATGCTCCTCCTCAGTCTCATTTGGAGATGCTGCCGCGTTTCGGGATTGTGCCCACGAGCACCGCCGTGTTGAAAACCGGCGTCATTATCCTGTCGATGCGTACCTGGTCAGCAGGACGCCGTTGTCGAAAGGATGCGATTCGGTAAGCGTAAGCGGGATCTGCGCGTGGCTCTCGAACAGTCGCTGCCCGACTCCGATCAGGACCGGAACAATGAAGAGTTCCAGTAGGTCGAGGAGTCCTGCTCGAAGGAGCGATCCGACCAATGTTGCGCTTCCGAGGATGATTATGTCGTTCCCAGGCTTCTGCTTCAGGCCGGACACCTCGTCGGTGCTAGAGATCCGCTCCGCCGGACCCCACGGTAGGTCCGTGGGTGTGTTCGTGACGACTAGCTTGGGAGTCTCGTTCATGAATCGCGCGAATGGACTCGTGTCAGGATCTTGCTGCGGCCAGGCCTGCGCGAATTCCTCATAGGTTGTGCGCCCCAACAGGATCGTGTCCGTATTCTGCATGCCGGCCCGCGCCGCCTCCAGCATCTCCGGCGTGAAGTACTGGTGCGCCCAACGCTCCGGGTGGTCGACCACGCCGTTGAGTGACATCTCGAGGTGCGCTGCGATCTTGCGCATTCGATCCCCCTCCTTCACTCCGGCTGGTACGTCAGGATCACTACGCCCTTGGTCGAAGTCTTCGAGTCCGTCAGCGTGAGTTTCGCGAGCGGATTTCCGTTCCGAAACAGTCGCTTGCCGGCGCCCACGATGATCGGGTAGATCATCAGTCGGTACTCGTCGACCAGATCGTTCTCGATCAACGTCTGTGCGAAGTCGCCGCTACCGATGACGAGGAGGTCCTTGCCTGGCTGCTCCTTGAGGGCCCTAACCGCCTCGATGGTGTCGCCCTCCAGAAGCTCGGAGTTCTGCCACTCCAGCGGCGCCTTCAGCGTCCTCGACGCCACGTACTTCTTCATGTTGTTCATGAGGCCGGCGATGGGCTCCTCTTCGGAGGTGGGCCAGTAGGCGGCGAAGATGTCGTAGGTGCGGCGCCCCAGGAGCATGCCGCCGGCCCGTCCGAACGATCCCATGATGGCCCCGCCGGCCACGTCGTCCTGGTAGTCGTTGTCGAGTTGCCAGCCGCCATGCTGGAAATCGCCCTCCGGGTCCTCCTCCTTGCCTCCCGGGGCCTGCATGACCCCATCTAGGGTGAGAAATTCACTTACTACGATCCTCATGGGCGCCTCCTCTCGTCTCCTGATACGACTCGGCCCGGCCCCAAAATTCATCGGTCCCGGCCGTAGGGGCCCGCCTATCGAGGCCACTACAAGCTGGGCGCTGTTCGGAGGCGGTGTGAGCCTTCTTGCTGCACTGCTCTTGCGTGGGACCTGACCAACGGGCGGCGTAGCGTCTCGCTGCGACAACAAAGATGCACAAGGCCAGCGGTCGGCGAACTGTCACCGGAGCCGTCGCCAAGCATAGAGTCGACCCGCAAGCGGATCGGTGAGACTTCCCCGATGCGACTAGAGCTGGGCCGGCAGTCGTGAAGAGACCGCACGGTGCGTGCCGGGCACGAACCGGTTTTTACGGATGAGAGGGAGAGCTATGCCAGAACTACTGATCGATTTCATCACTTCGCTCGATGGCTACGCGTCAGCGGAGGGCTGGCCGGGCTGGTGGGGGCTCGAAGGTCCGGAGTACCTCGCGTGGTTGGGAGAGGCGCCAGAAGCTGACTACACGGTACTGATGGGGGCGACCACCTACCGCGTGATGTCGGGATTCGCCGCCGAGGGCGAGCCTGGCACCGATGTGCTGGCGGGAATGTCCAAGGTGGTCTTTTCGACCACACTGAGCGAGCCTCTCTCTTGGGCGAACACGCGACTCGTCGCTCAAGATGCCGCCGAGACCGTGCGAGAGATGAAGGACAACGGCACCGAGTCGATGCGCACCATCGGCAGCCTTACGCTGTGCCGCTCTCTCCTAAAGGCGGGTCTCGTGGATCGCTTCCGCGTCGTGGTCTTTCCCGTTATCACAGGAAGCACTGGCCGGGAGCGGATCTACGACGGCTATCCCGATGTCGCCCTTGACATGATCAACAGCCGCACCTTCGATGGTCGCATCCAACTACTCGAGTATGTCCCAACGATTCTCGCTGGACCGCCCGCCTAGCTGCCGGGCCCCCTATTTCGTAGGTCCATGCACCGATGAGCTTGAGCCGGCCAGGCCCACATACCCTTAACCGACTCAGGAAAGGGAAGAGTTCCCCGCGGGGGTAGCGTGTGTCCGCTCTAGGGGTCGTCGTTCTAAGACAGTAGTGAAGTTGTCATTTTGACCGGGGCCGAAGGACACGTCCCTATGCGGTTCAGCCCATTGTCGAGCCGACAGCGGTGCGGAACTGAAAGCGGCCCGAACAGACCCGTACGCTCGTTCCCTCGGGGCACCCCGTTGCCGTTGCGCCCTGGGGAGGGGACGCGACGCCCTCGTCGTAGCTGATAGCCGCGGGCTCGGCCGGCAGAACGACATCGGCGGTCGCGTTGCATGGCACCGTGACGTCGAGTGAGAGATCCCCGCCGTCGAGTTGCCAGGCCACCTCCCAGCGACCGTGCGGCGAGTCATGCCATACCCCGGCCCGGTCGATCGTCCCGCCTGGCCGGGGCTGGATACGCGCATGTCCGTATCCGGGGTGCGCGGGGTCGGGGTCGAGACCTCCGACGTACCGGTACAGCCAGTCGCCGACGGACGCGAACGCGTAGTGGTTAAAGGAGTTGTCGTCGGTCGCTTCGTAGAACCCCCGGTTGGGGGTCCAGGCATCCCATCGCTCCCACACCGTGGTCGCACCATTCTCGACCTGGAAGCCCCAGGACGGGAAGCTACGCTGCTGGGCGACACGGCAGGCCAGCTCGTGGTGGCCGTGGTGCGACAGCACGGGCAGAACCAGAGCCGTTCCCAGGAAGCCGGTGGCGAGATGGTCCCCGCGAGCCTCGATGTTCGTGGCGAGCAGTGACGCCGTCGTGGAGCGAAGCTCGTCGGGAACGAGGTCCATGTGGAGGGCGAGGGTATGGGCCACCTGCGTGCC
>DATAPE010000191.1:0-17677 GCA_036265345.1 Actinomycetota bacterium | reverse complement strand
AGCAAGGACGTAGGCGGGAAGATCGAACTCGGCGATGATCTCGTTGCATCCAACGACCATCAAGCGTTGAAGATGCTCGAAATGCTCGTACGCCGCGGCGTCCAGAGCGATCGTGAGAGCGGCACGGGCCGCGGCCATCGTCAGGGGATTCCCATTGAACGTACCGACCTGCTCGTAGTCGCCCTCGGCGATCGCCTCCATGACTTCCCGGCTGCCCCCGATCGCTCCACACGGCAACCCGCCGCCCATGGCTTTGGCAAGACAGACGATGTCGGGAACGACGCCGTAGCGCTCGATCGCCCCACCCGGGGCGGTGGTGATGCCGGTCTTGACCTCGTCGAACGCCAGAAGCACTCCGTGCTCGCGCGTCAGGTCACGGACGCCCTGGAGGTAGCCGTCATCCGGCGGGATGATGCCGGCGTTCATCATGATCGGCTCGCAGATCATGCCGGCGATGGCGCCGGGGCGCTCTTCGAGTGTCCGCTGAAGCGCCGGCAGATCGTTGAAGGGCACGATCAGGGTCAGATCGGTGATCGCGGAGGGGATCCCCGCGCTGGCAGGGGCGCTGTTGGGCCGATCGGCCGGACCGATCTCTGGCTCCTCCTGGTACACCGACACCTGCAAGGAATCGTGATGCCCGTGGTAAGTGCCCTCGACCTTGATGATCAGGTCGCGCCCCGTAACCGCGCGCATCAGATGCACCGCGTCCATCGTGGCTTCGGTTCCCGAGTTACCGAACCGCCACAGCGGAAGACCGAAGCGGCGCGCGAGCTCCTGGCCCACGATGATCGCGTCTTCGGTCGGCTGGGCGAAATGCGAACCCTGCTGTATCCGCCGGGACACCGCATCAACGACGGCGGGGTGAGCATGCCCGACCGCCATGACCCCATAGCCCCCGTGCATGTCCACGAACTCGTTGCCGTCAACGTCGTAGACCTTTGATCCGGAGCCGCGGCTGAGCCAGATGGTCGCGGGGCGCGAGATCTGCCAGTTAGACGTGACGCCGCCGGCCAGGAACTCGCGAGCCCGCTCCTGCGTCGCCGCGGACTTCTTCTGACGCTCCATGAAGCCGGCTTCCTGGTCTGCGATCAGCTCGTCGAGCCTCGTCGCCTGCTGCGTGATCTCGGTTACTGCCATCGGTTCATCACTCCATTCCTATCAACGTCTTGCTTCCTTTTTTGAATAACTGGTCGGCGATGATCACGCGCTGTATCTCCGACGTGCCCTCCCAGATCCTGTCCACGCGCAGTTCCCGGTAGAACCTCTCGGCGACGTTCTCGCGCATGTAGCCCCGGCCCCCGAAGATCTGCACCGCTCGGTCTGCCACGCGGTTCGCCATCTCGGATGCGTACAGCTTGACCATCGAACACTGCGCGTGCTCGATCTTGGTGTCCATACCCTCATCGATGCTCTGCGCCAGCAGGTAGGTCATGGCCCTGGCCGCCCAGAGCTCGGTGAGCGAATCGGCAAGCATGAACTGGATCGCTTGATACTCCGAGATCGGCCGGCCGTAAGCCTTGCGCTCCTTCGCGAAGGCGGCAGCCTCGTCGGTCAGCCGCTCGGCCGCTCCGCAACAACGCGCCGCGATCATGAGCCGCTCGTAGCGGAACCACTCGTAGACGAAGGACATCCCATCGCCTTCTCCACCAACCATGTTCGCGGCGGGAACCTCCACGTCCTCGAACGCGATCACGGGATGATGCGCGGCATAGGTGTGGCTGTACAGCGGCGTTCGAACAACGCGTATCCCAGGGGTATCGAGATCGACGATGAACATGGCGTGCTCGCCTGCATGGGGGCCGGTGGTCAGCTTGGCCTGGAAGAAAGCGTGATCGGCGTGGTTGGCCGACGTCACGTGCCATTTGACGCCGTTGAGGAGGTACGAGTCCCCCTCGCGCTCCGCCGTCGCCGCGATCGCGTCGACATCCGAGCCCGCGTCCTCCTCCGAGATCGCGTAGCACTCGGTTCGGTCACCCTTGATCGTGGGCAGCACCCAGGTCTTCATCTGGAAGTCGGTCGCCACTTTGGGAAGCCACCCCGCCGGAGTTTCGACCACCCAGCCGAGCGCGTTGGTCACCCGGCCGATCTGTTCCGAGACGAGGACTTGCTGAAAAACGGACAGCCCTGCGCCTCCGAGGTTCGACGGCATGTTCATCGCCGAGAGCCCTAGCTCGCGCGCCCGGCTCTGATGACGTTCCTTGACGCCGGCAGGTAGCTCGCCCTCGTTCATCTCGGCTTCCACCTCGAACGGGATCAGCTCGTCCACGAACGCGCGTGCGCGGCGTTGAACCTCTCGATCCTCGCCGGTTACGTGGAGGCTCATGTGAGGCCGGAGACGAGATCTCCCGCCGGAACGACGGCCCCCTGCAGATACCCCGCGGCAACCATGGCTATGAACTGGTGAGTCGTGCCCTCGACCATCGAGAGCGGCCCCTGGCGGAACGCCCGGGACGCGGTGCCGCGCTGCACCGATTCGCACGCATGCCAATCCTCCAGGTTCGTGATGTCCCAGAAATCGACCGCATACGAGGGGTCGAAGCCTTCGGTGGCGACGTCCGGGGGAAAGAGCCACTCGCACTCGATGCGCGTCTTGTCGGGGGCCAGGGGCTCGAGCCTGTGCGTCATCACGTAATCGGGGTGCAGGCTAATCAGGAGGTTCGGCCACAGGCTGTAGTAGTAGACCTGGCGGCTCTTGCTCGCATCGAGACCGCGCAGGATCTCGCCGCCGCTCTCGCCGGTGATGGACATGGTTACGGCATGGTCAAAGAGGTCCATCGACCCTCCCGCCCACGCACCGTCGGAGGGATCATCGGTGCCGCTGTCCGGAGAGGTGACTCGGCAGAGCTCCGGATGGATCTGGGGGCAGTGGTAGCACTCGTGGTAGTTCTCGGTGACGATCTTCCAATTGGCTTCGACCACATAGTCATGTCTCGCCACCGGGACGAGCCGCTCGCATTCGTGGTCCGCGGTCAGCGCGTCCAGGCTCCCGACATGTGCCGCGAAATCCGGCGCGTCGCCGGACGCGTTGACGAAGACCCAGCCGTCCCATTCCTGCACGCGCAGCGAGGTCAGGGAATGCCCGGCCGGTTCGAAACCTTCGATCTCGGTGTACCTGGGGGCCCCTTTCAACGTCCCATCGAGGCCGTAGACCCACCCGTGATAGGGGCATTTGATGACCCGTGCGTTCGCGCACCCGCCGGTCTCGAGGAGCTCGTGTCCCCGGTGCCTGCAGACGTTGAAGAAGGCATTGAGCCCGGCCCCGTCCCGAACCAGAAGCACCGTCTCGGAGCCCACCCTGACCGCCTTGTGATCGCCACTCGTGGGCAGATCGGAGCTGCGCCCGAGGCACACCCACGACGCCTCGAAGAAGATTTCCTGCTCCCATGCGAAGACGCCGGGATCGTTGTACGCGGCCCCCGGGAGAGTTTGGGCTTCGCCTAGCGGGGCCAGGCAGAGACGCAGAGCGTCGTCGTCCAATACCCCCAGCCGCTCGCGCGTGCTCTCCACCGTCATCCCATCCTTGTCGGTCCGTAGAGCCGCCAATATAACTGAACGGTCCGTCAACAACGATTTTGAGGGGGCTAGGTGGTTTCGGCGGGAGCAAACAACACGAGCACTTCGAGGTCTTCGGTGATGTCTTGGAAGCGGTGGTCGACGTGCTTCGCCACGAAGATGACTGATCCAGGATCCACCGTCTTGACCACGCCCGCGATGTCGATCGAGGCCCGGCCCGTGATCACGTAGTAGATCTCGTCTTCGTTGTGCGGCACCTGCGGATCGGTGGCCCCCGCCGGCAGGGCATACAAGCCGGCGCTCATGGAATCGATGCGCAGGAACTCGAGATAGAGATCGTCCTCCGCTTGCAATCGTTGCCGCAACTCCACCAGCGGATGAACGATCCCTTCCATGGCGGGATGGTACCCGGGCCACACCGACCAGAATGCGCACAGTGGATGACATCCAGAGACTTAGAGCCTGGTCGTACTCGCGGCAGAAGTTGGGGGAGCCGGCCCGCACCTTGGCGCAAGCGCTGGACGCGGTCGTTGCCGTGTACGCAACGCATCCGACGGCACCGCTCGCTCTGTGGGCGCGGGCGAGCTCGTTCACCCCCGCCCGCTACCGGCGCTTCGATCGCGATCGCAAGGGCGTCCGCCTTCCTGCCATGCGCCGCACTGTCTTCCTCGTGTCGCGTAAGTCCGCCCCGCGCGTCTTCTCGGCGGTGCGCGCGTCGCCTGCTCACGCGCTGCGGCCCCTCAAAGTGGCAAAGCTTTCTCCCAAGCAGTACGAAGCACATGCGAAGAAGATCCTGCGCGCCGCCAAGAAGCCACTTTCCCGGAAGGAGCTCGAGGAGGTCGTGGGGATCAAGGGCACAGAGCTCGGGCCGGTCCTGCGAGCGCTGCGTTATGAGGGACGGCTCCTCACTCTGGCGGGAGACAGCTTGATGATGTCTCCGCACCAGTTCGTCGCGGCCTCGGCCTGGCTCGAGGAGGGATTGGACATAGGCGATGCCGACGGGGCCCTCGTGTGGTTGGCAGGTGAATATCTGAAGGGGTATGGCCCCGCCCGGGTCGCCGACTTCGCGTGGTGGACGGGCGTTACCAAGACCGCGGCACAGAAGGCTTTCGAGCCACACGACACCGTCGATATCGGTGACGGGCTGTTGCTTCCTTCCACAGACGAGCGCGCTTTCGGGCAGCTAAAGCCACTACGCGGCGCGATCACGCTGCTTCCGAAGTGGGACTCATACACGATGGGGCTGGCCCCCGACGGACGACAGCGCTTCGTCCATCCCGACGTGCAGAAACGCGTCTACACGCCCATCGGCACGGGACTGCCGGGGGACGGCAACCCTGTCGTCCTGATCGATGGCGAGGTCGTGGCGACATGGACCTTTTCGGTGAAGGAAGGAGCAGACGTTCAGCCCTTCGACAAGCTGGGGGCCAAGGCCATAAAAAGCGTGGATGCGAAGCTGAGCGAGATAGCGAGCTTGCTCTCCTCATAACGCGCACGGTCTAGCGTGGCCTCCATGGCCGTCTTTCGCTGGGCCCGTCTTCTGTGCGGGCTCTTCTTGTTTGCTCTCGGGACCGTCCTGACTCTGCGTGCGAATCTCGGCCTGTCTCCTTGGGACGCTCTGGCCGATGGAGTGCGCTACCGCACCCCACTCAGCTTCGGCGAGGCCGTGATCACGATCGGGATCGTGATCGTGGCATTGACCTGGCTGGCGGGCACGAGACCGGGGCCGGGCACGATCGCCAACATGATCCTGATCGGATTCTTCGCCGATCTGCTGCTCCGGAATGGCTTCCTCGCAGGGATGATCCAAGCGGCCATCCCGTTGCGAGCCGTCACCTGCGTCGGGGGCATCGTGCTGGTCGGTCTGGGATCTGCCCTCTACATCGGCGCGGAGTTGGGGGCCGGGCCGCGGGACAGCTTGATGCTGGCGGTGGCCCGGAAATCGCATCGGCGGGTCGGTGTGGCCCGCGCCGTGGTCGAAGGGGCGGCGTTCGTCTCAGGTCTCCTGCTCGGAGGCAGATGGGGAGTGGGCACGCTTCTTTACGCCGTGGGCATCGGGCCCTCGGTCGACCTCTGGTTCACGGTTTTCAAGATGGACAACTCAGGCCGGAAGAAGCGGGTAGAACCCGCCTAACCCCAGCCCGAGATGCCATGGCGTCGTCCCGCGATCAACCTACCGCCCTTCGACTCGCAGCCACGAAGCCGTGCACGAAGTCGTCCAGAGAGGTTGGGGTCACCCCAAAGGTCTCGGCCATCGCCGTCATCTCGACGGGCGAGTCATAACTGTCCATCGCCGCGAGCAGTTGGTTCATCATCGGCGGCCGTCCGGGCACCGCCTCTCCCGGCGCCACTGTGCGCACCGGTATCTCCCTGCCCAGCTCGCGCTCGAACGCGCCAACAACGTCGCGCCATGTAACCGGTTGGGGGCCTCCCAGGACCAGCGTTTGGCCCTCGGCCTCCTCGTGATCCAGAGCCGCCACCGCGTACCCAGCCACGTCACGCCTGGCGATGAAGGAATGCCTGCGCCGGCCTTCGCCCACCAGCGCGACCGGTTGACCGCTCAGCGCAGCGCCCCCGACCACTGCTGGGATCCAGATATCCATGTATGCGTTCGGCTGCAGCACCGTCGTCACCATGCCGCTAGACCGCAGCCGTTGCTCGGTCGCGCCCTTGGCGCGAAGGAACTCGATCGGACTGTCCGCCGCGGCCCCGAGTGCGGAGGTGAACACGAAGCGGCGAACGCCCGCAGCTACTGCAGCATCCACGAGATTCGCGTTGCCCTTCAGGTCCACCGACTCGATGTCGTCGTCGCCACCTCGCCCGATCGAGTTCACCGTGGTGACGACCGCATCCACACCGGCACAAGCCCCGGAAAGAGAGTCAGGTTCCTTCAGATCACCGAAGACTGCCTTGGCGCCGGCTGCAACCAGTGACTCGTACAGAGAACCTTCACGTACCAACACCCGCACATCTGCTCCCTGATCGAGCAACCCGTGTGCTATCAACCCACCGAGGTCACCGGTGGCTCCTGCCACTAGCACGGTCATGACGCCTCCATTCCAACTCGATCTGGCGCCTGGCCCCCACCGGCACCACTTGCTTCTGCTCCGGTTCCAACCGCGCGCCCGACTGCCGCATTCACGTCGTCGGTTCCCTCATCGACGGGCTCAAGGTAGAAGCGCGCCGACTGGATACCTTCGCCGGCGATGCGAAAGACGATCACGCCTCTCAGGAGCAGCCCGACCCCGTCCCGCCGCGTGCCGGACGTCTGCCACTCGGTCCACACTTGGTCGCCCTCCACCGCCATCTGCAGCACTTCGGCGTGGACGTCGGGGACACCACCGAAGATCTGGGTCCAGTTACGCCTGATCTGCTCGGCTCCCTCGAAGCCCCGCCCGGGATGCGCAGGAGTCTCGTTGATATATCCGTCGTTGAAGCAGGCGACGAGGCCCTCGATGTCGTGGTCGTTGGTCGCCTGCACCAGCCTCTCGACCACCGCCACTGGGTTTTGCTCTGCTCCAACCATCCGGCTCCTCCTCCGATACTTTGATACACTCTACTGTACTCGATACAGGAGTATGGAACGAATTATGGCTACAGTCAAGAGCACCAGGACGTATGACTCCACCGGGCGGCAAGCCCAGGCGCAGCGCAGCCGCGACGCCGTGATCCAGGCCGCCCAGCGGCTGTTCCTCTCGCTCGGCTACGCCCCGACCACGATCGCCGCCATCGCCACCGAAGCAGGCGTGTCGGTGGAAACTATCTACAAGACCTTCGGGGGCAAACCTGGACTGGTACGGGCGATCCACGAGCGGGGGTTGGAAGGCAGGGGGCCGACGCCTGCCTACGAGCGGTCCGACGAGATGCGCTCTCAAGAGACCGACCCGAGGACGATCATGCGCAAATGGGGCCAGCTGACAGCTGAGGTCGCGCCCTTGGGGGCTCCTATCCTGTTGCTCGTACGCTCCGCCGCTGCCACCGATCCGGAAGTGGAAGCGCTGCTAGAAGAGAGCGACTCCGCCCGGCTCCAGCGCATGCGCCACCACGCCAGCTTCCTCGCTCAACGGGGTTATCTAAAGGCGGGCATATCGCCCGCGCAGGCCGCCGACGTGCTCTGGACCTGCAGCTCGCCCGAGCTCTACGAGCTGCTGGTGCTCAGGCGCGGCTGGTCGCTGCGACGCTTCGGCCGCTTCGTGGGCGACTTCATGATCACGGCTCTGCTGCCCGAGGAAGCACCAGAGCGATCTCCCGACTAGCCCCCTGCCATCGCCCCCACGACCCTGAAGGGCTCGGTTCCGTCTGCAACGGCATCCGGCAACGGAGTATCGATCGGGTCGTGGGACAGGTCCTCTCCACACGCGAAGAAGCGTAGGAACGCACGACGTTGCTGTGTGGTCTGGTCGCGGATCGTCCCCCGAAGCTGCGGATACATCTCTTCCAGCGCGTCGAGGATCGCGGACGCCGTCGGCCGGCCGTCGAGGCTCAGCTCCACCTCGCCGTCGACGCGAGCCAGCGTCCGCAGATGCGCGGGAAGCTGGACACGGATCATGGGAGCGTTTGCACCTCCACCGAGAGGACGGCAGGCAGGTCGCGCACGATGGGCTTCCAGTTGTCTCCGGAGTCGTTAGAGGCATAGACCTGGCCCCCGCTGGTGCCGAAGTAGATGCCACATGACTCCATGGAATCGACAGCCATCGCGTCGCGAAGAACGTTTACGTAGCAGTCGCTCTGCGGCAGACCATTGGTGAGCGCCTCCCACTCGTTACCTCCGGTTCGGCTCCTGTAGACACGGAGCTTTCCCTCGGGGACGAAATGCTCGGAATCACTCTTGATCGGAACCACGTAGATGGTCTCGGGCTCGTGCGCGTGCACATCGATCGGGAAACCGAAATCGGTCGGCAGGTTGCCCGAAACCTCGAACCAGTTCTCCCCCGCGTCGTCGGTGCGCATGACGTCCCAGTGCTTCTGCATGAACAAGGTGTCCGGACGTGAGGGATGCATCGCGATCCGGTGGACACAATGGCCGACTTCGGCGGTCTCCGTCGGGATCTCTCCCGATCGCAGGCCTTTCGTTACAGGCTTCCAGGTCTTGCCCGCATCATCGGTCCGAAAGGCGCCGGCTGCCGAGATGGCCACGAACATCCTGTCCGGGTCACGCGGGTCTTGGATGATCGTGTGCAGACACATCCCGCCCGCACCCGGTGCCCAATCAGGGCCGTGGCCGTGCTCGCGCAGACCCGAGAGCTCGTGCCACGTTCCCCCGCCGTCCACGGAGCGGAACAAGGCGGCGTCTTCGACGCCGGCGTAGATCGTGTCGGGGTCGTTCAGCGAAGGCTCGAGGTGCCACACCCTCGCGAATTCCCACGGATGCGGCGTCCCGTCGTACCACTGATGGGTGCCCGCATCCCCGTCGTACTCGAACTTGTTGCCGACGGGCTCCCACGTCTTGCCGCCGTCGTTCGAGCGCTGGATCAGCTGACCGAACCAACCCGTCGACTGCGATGCGTACAAGCGATCGGGGTCGGCAGGAGAGCCCTTCAAGTGGTACATCTCCCACCCCGCGAAGTGGGGGCCCGCTATATCCCACTGCTCTCGCTTCTCGTCGGAGGTCATCACGAAGGCACCCTTTCGAGTGCCGACCAGGACCCGTACTCCGCTCATCCGAACTCTCCTCTCTCCGAACTGCCTGCCTGTGCGGCGTGGCTCCAGCATGCCTCCACCCGGGCGGGCCCGGACGCGGCATAGCCAGCCAAGGTTATGACGATAGCCACACCGGAAACTCATCGGCCTCGCCCCCCGATCCGAGGCCAGTCGCCCGTGGTCGATGATGACTCCCGATGTGGTGGCGAGAGGCGGTCTTCTATGAGGTCTATATGCGAAGTTGGCAAGATTCCGACGGCGACGGTGTCGGCGATCTGGAGGGCGTCACTCGACGGCTCGATCACCTGTCCCAGACGCTGGGGGTCGACGCCGTCTGGTTGACCCCCTTTTATCCGTCGCCGATGAAGGACTTCGGATATGACATCTCAGACCACACGGCGGTGGACCCGCTGTTCGGCGATCTGCCCGCGTTCGACCGGCTGGTAGCCCAGGCCCACCGGCGGGGATTGCGGGTCATAGTCGACTTCGTCCCCAATCACACCGCAGACCGGCATCCGTGGTTCCTTCAGTCGCGGTCATCGCGCACCGATCCCAAACGGGACTGGTACGTGTGGGCCGACCCGGCCTCCGATGGATCACCCCCGAACAACTGGATCGCCGCATTCGGGGGCCCCACGTGGACCTTCGATGCCATCACGGGCCAGTACTACCGGCATTCGTTCCTGTCCGAGATGCCCGATCTGAACTGGCGGAACCCGGCCGTCAAAGCCGCCATGTTCGACGTACTGAGGTTCTGGCTGGATCGGGGCGTCGACGGCTTTCGCATCGACGCAGCTCAGTACCCGATGAAAGACCCGGAGATGCGCGACAACCCACCCAATCGAGGAGAGGTCAAGCTCCACCGCCCCCTGGGCGAGTTCGACACCCAGATCCACGTCCACGACATGGCGCATCCGGACATCCACGGGATGTACGAGGAGTTGCGTGCCGTGCTCGATTCGTACGCCGGCGATCGAGTCGCCATCGGCGAGATCCACATCTTCGACTGGGCCCAATGGGTGGCCTACTACGGCGGCGGCGCCCAAGAGCTGCACATGGTTTTCAACTTCGGCCTTCTGGGTGTCCGGTGGAACGCGCAGGCGATCGTCGACCTGGTGCGTGAGATCGAGGCCGTGCTGCCGGAACACGCGTGGCCGAACTGGGTCCTCGGGAATCACGACGAGCCGCGCGTCGCGACCCGCCTCGGCCCGGAGCTCGCCCGCATCGCGTTGATGCTGCAGCTGACGTTGCGCGGGTCGCCCACCCTCTTCTACGGCGACGAGTTGTGTCTCCCCGCGGCGCGCGTCGCGCCGGATGAGATCGTGGATCCGTGGGGGTCGCAATCACCCGACCTCAGTCGCGACCCCGCGCGCTCACCGATGCCGTGGACAGCTGCCAAGGACGGTGGCTTCTGTCCCCCCGGCATCAAGCCGTGGCTCCCCTTGGTCCCGGGCAGCGACCGGTTGTGCGTGGCCGCGCAGGAAGAAGACCCATCGTCGTTCCTCTCCCTGACGAAACAACTGCTCGCTGTCCGCCGCGGCAGCGCGGCATTGCGAAGCGGCGACTACGACTCCCTGGCCGCGATCGATGATTGCGTTGTATTCGAGAGGCGAGCGGGAAACGATCGCCGGATCGTCGTTCTCAACCTCACCAACGAGGCGCGTCAGGTCGAGCTAGCTGCCCTCGATAACGCTCGAATCGAGATCTCGACAACCGGAGCGAGACGTGACGAAGGGCTCGGTGGGCTTCTGATGCTGTCGCGGTGGGAGGGGTGCGTGATCCGTCCACCGCGCTGAATCCGCCCCGGTACCTGCACGCTCCTGGCCAGTGTCTGGACGCGGTAACAAGTCCCAGGTGAGACGTGTACCATCCGAGCAAACCTGACAGATCCTGAGCTAGGGGGGAACCATCGGGAGACATCGGTTGCGCCGCCTAGTGCCGATGGTGGCACTCGCCCTCGGCATCGCAATGATCACCGTCTCGTGCGGATCGAACACGACAGGGGCGGGCGGGGGCACCCCCACCCTGGCCTGGTACATCTTCCCCGAGCCCTCGGGCGCCTTTGCGTCCGCAGCCTCGGAATGCTCCAAAGCATCCAACGGGGAATACAACATCCAGATGCACATCCTTCCAGCGGCCGCCGACGGCCAACGCCAGGAGATGGTGCGCCGGCTCGCTGCGGGAGATACCGCACTGGACATCCTTGGTCTCGACGTTACCTGGACGGCAGAATTCGCCGAGGCAGGCTGGCTTGCCCCTTGGCCCGACCAGCTTGCATCGCAGGTGAGGAACGGGACGCTTCCGACGATGATCAAGACCGGAACATGGAAGAACAAGCTCTACTCGGCCCCCTTCAACACCAACACGCAGGTTCTCTGGTATCGAAAGAGCCTGGTTCCGAATCCCCCCAAGACGTGGGCCGAGATGCTCGATCAGGCCAAGCAGCTCGCGAGTCAGGGCAAACCTCACTACATCGAGATCCAGGGAGCGCAATACGAGGGCTTCACGGTGTGGTTCAACACCATGGTGGCCTCGGCGGGCGGTTCGGTCGTCAGCCCCAGCGGCCAGAAAGTGACCTTGGGCCAGCCTGCGCTCAAAGCCCTCCAGATCATGTCCGACCTTGCCCACTCACCTGCCGCCGATCCCTCGCTCTCTAACCAGATGGAGGACCAGAACCGGCTCGCGTTCGAGTCCGGTGTCGCCGCCTTCGAGCTCAACTACCCATTCGTGTACCCCTCGGCCAAAGCGGACGTGCCGAAGATCTACAAGGACATGGGTTGGGCTCCTTACCCCACCGTGGACCCGAGCCAGCCCTCGCATGTCACCATCGGCGGTATCGATCTTGCGGTCTCTTCGCTGTCCCGCTACAAGAAGCAGTCCTTCGACGCGATCCAGTGCCTGCGTCAGGACAAGAATCAGGTCCGTAACGCGGTCAAGGGCGGCCTTCCGCCCGTTAGCGAAGCCGTCTACAAGGACAAGTCGTTCCAGAAAACCTATCCGGCGTGGAAAACGATCCTTCAAAGCTTGCAGAACGCGAGCGTGCGCCCCCTGACGCCCGCGTACCAGAGCGTGTCGCTACAGATCGCCTACAGCCTGTCTCCCCCCTCTACCATCGTCCCTTCATCCGACCTGCCCATCCTGAAGACACGTATCCAGGACGCGATCGACTCGAAAGGGTTGGTGCCATGAGTACGCAGACTCAGACGGCGCCGGCTGCCGCCAGCGCAAGCGAGCCTCGCAAGCAGGGAGGCCTATCGGAACGCACACGGGCGGAGCGCAAGCTCGGCTGGATGCTGTGTGCTCCGGCCGCGCTCGTGATGGTGGCCGTGACCGCTTACCCCATCGGCTATGCGATCTACCTGTCCCTCCAGCGGTACGACCTACGGTTCCCCTCCGCGACCCATTTCGTGGGCCTGGCCAACTACGCCACCGTCCTCAGCTCCACCGACCTGTGGTGGAGGGCCTTCGGACTAACCGTCTTGGTTGCCGCGGTCTCGGTAGTCATCGAGTTCGTGCTCGGGATGGCCATCGCGATGGTGATGCACCGGGCTCTCTTCGGTCGAGGAGTAGTACGCACCGCAGTACTGATCCCCTACGGCATCGTCACGGTTGTCGCGGCATATTCCTGGCAATATGCCTGGACACCCAGCACTGGTTATCTGGCAGCGCTGCTTCCCAAGGACTCGGCCCCCTTGACGTCGACGGTGCCCGCGATCGCCATCATCATCCTGGCAGAGATATGGAAGACCACGCCGTTCATGGCGCTCCTCCTGCTGGCTGGGCTCTCGTTGGTGCCTAACGATCTCCTGAACGCGGCCCGGGTCGATGGCGCCACTGCGTGGGAGCGCTTCAGGAATGTGACGCTGCCGATCATGAAGCCTGCGATCCTCGTTGCTCTGCTGTTCCGAACGCTCGATGCCTTCCGGATCTTCGACAACATCTTCATCCTGACGCAGGGCGCCCACAACACACGATCGGTGTCGATCCTCGACTACGACCAGTTATTCACGGCCTTGAACCTCGGGGTGGGCTCGGCGATGTCCGTCTTGATCTTCCTGGCGGTCGCGCTAATCGCGTTCCTCTATATCAAGGGGTTCGGTGCCGCAGCCCCAGGGCAGGCGCTGCGCTGATGGCTACCACGAACTCCACCGCGCAGCAGAAGGTGGGTTGGGGAGCAGCCAACCTGGTGGTTATCGTCGTCGCCGCCATCCCGGTGTTGTGGCTGGCGTCGCTATCGTTCAAGGATCCGAGCACACTGACGGACGGCAGCTTCATCCCCCACAAATGGACCCTAGACAACTACAGCGGCATCTTCTCCACCTCACTATTCACCCGGGCCCTGATCAACTCGATCGGCATCGCGCTGATCGCGACGTTCCTTGCGGTGGTCCTGGGCGCCATGGCGGCGTATGCGGTTGCCCGCTTGAACTTTCCCGGCAAGACCTTGCTGATCGCGGCTTCCTTGATGATCGCGATGTTCCCCCCGATATCGCTCGTCAGCCCCCTCTTCAACCTGTGGCGGATCATCCACCTGTTCGACACCTGGCCCGGCCTGATCATCCCTTACTTGACCTTCTCGCTTCCTCTGGCGATCTACGTCTTGTCTGCATTCTTTAGGGAGATCCCATGGGATCTCGAGAAGGCTGCCCAGGTGGACGGCGCGACGCCGTTCCAGTCGTTCCGCAAGATCATCGTTCCGCTTGCAGCACCCGGCGTCTTCACCACCGCGATACTCGTCTTCATCTTCGCCTGGAACGACTTCGTGTTCGCCATCTCACTGACATCGACCGTCAACGCGCGCACGGTTCCGGCGGCGATCGCGTTCTTCACCGGAACCTCGCAGTTCACGACCCCCATCGGGTCGATCGCCGCGGCCGCGGTGGTCATCACGGTTCCGATCATCGTGATGGTGCTGATCTTCCAACGTCGTATCGTGGCCGGACTCACCGCCGGCGCCGTCAAGGGGTAGGAGGCAACAACAAATGGCAGAGATAACCCTCGAACACGTGACGAAGCGCTTTCCCGATGGCGCCGAGGCAGTCAAAGATGTGAACCTCGAGATCGCCGACGGCGAATTCGTCATCCTGGTCGGACCGTCGGGCTGCGGCAAGTCGACGACTCTGAACATGATTGCTGGGCTCGAGGACATCACCGAAGGCGAGCTGCGCATCGGCGGTAAAGCATCGAACGACAAGACTCCCAAGGAACGGGACATCGCGATGGTGTTCCAGAACTACGCCCTCTACCCACACATGACCGTTCGGCAAAACATGGCCTTCGCCCTAAAGATCGCAAAGATGGACGAAGGCGAGATCAACAGGAAAGTCGAGGAGGCTGCCGAAATCCTGGACCTGAAGGCGCACCTCGATCGCAAGCCTGCAAACCTTTCCGGTGGACAGCGCCAGCGGGTCGCGATGGGCAGGGTGATCGTGCGCGACCCGAGTGCCTTCCTAATGGACGAGCCACTGTCGAACCTCGATGCCAAGCTGCGCGTTCAGATGCGGACCGAGGTTTCCCGGATACAGAAGAGACTGGGCACGACCACCGTCTACGTCACGCACGACCAGGTCGAAGCCATGACGCTGGGTGATCGCGTCGCGGTCATGAGTGGCGGGGAGCTGCAGCAGGTGGGTCCTCCACAGGAGCTGTACGAGCGCCCTTCGAACCTGTTCGTAGCAGGTTTCATCGGATCTCCGGCAATGAACTTCCTCCCCGGTAATCTCGAGGGCGGCACGATCAAGACGCCACTCGGAGACATCGAGCTTCCCGACGAGAAGCGCAAGAAGGTCGAAGAGCACGGTTCGAAGTCACAAGGTGTGGTGGTCGGCATCCGGCCGGAGGATTTCGAGGACGCCGAGCTCGTCGGTGACAAGCGCGACAAGGGCCAGGTGATCGAGGCCGAGATCGACGTCCTCGAGTCACTGGGGTCGGACAAGTTCGCCTACTTCACCGTCCAGGGTGAACGCGCGGTGGCAAAGCAGCTGGAGGAGATCGCGCGCGACGCGGGGTCCGAAGATCGTGCCAGCGGAGACGGGATCCAGGTGACCGCGCGGCTCGACGCCGCGAGCAAGGCTCAGGAGGATGCGAAGCTCGAAATCTGGATCGACCCCAGCAAGATCCACGTCTTCGATCCCGACAGCGGCAAGAACCTGACGCTCTAGCCCTTCCGAAACCGGCTTCAGTCCCTCCGGCTCGACTGCCGCAGCCGGGCGATGACGTCTTCGTTCCATTCGTGGGCCCGGATGAGGCGGTACCGCTCTCTCGCAACGCGCATGTACGCCTCCGCGCTCGTGCCGCTGCCGATGAGATCGGCCTCGGTCAGCATCTCCACAACGGGCTGGAACTCGTCGGCGAACCACCGACGGGCGATCTCGGCGCGGTCGATGAAGCTCCCCGATTCCTGGATCAGGCGGAACCCCCAGGCTTCGACGTTCTCCGCGAGTTCGGCGTAGCTCCACGGATCCCTGACCTCGATACGCTCTGCCATCTCGGCCGGAAGGGGAACGCGTAAGCGGAAGATGCGCTCGTAATCCTTGGCGACGAGATCGCCTGTCGTCTCCAAACCCTTGAGGGGAAAGCGGGTCCGGATCTCGGTAACGTGCGCCTCGATGACGTCGTAGCCGAGCGCAGCCGCCACCGACACCCGGTGATGTCCGTCACGGACGAAGTGCAGATCGCCAACGCGGTAGACGTCGATGGGAGGCATGGGCTCGCCGCGGCGCTGGGCTTCATCGATCTTCTCCCACCGGGAGCGCGCCCGGCTGGAGGTCGGACGGAAGCGACGGTCGAAGTCCCGGGTGCGATCGAAGCTTCCGACTATCGAGTCGATCGGGATCGTCTGCACGCCGAGGTAGGTCTCGCCTTGCATGCCCCCGAGCGTCCGGACGACATCCTCGAAGGGCAGCATGACCTCGATGTCATCGGCCTGGCGCCGCAGCCACCGAGCAAGGCGGCTGACCACCTGCTTGCGCCGGGCTCGCTGAAAGTCATCGGCGGCGTCCGCGGACGGGAGCCCTGTGTCTCTGCGCATGATCGTGACCCTAACGGAGCCTTAGGCCGCAGGTATCTAGCCGAGGAGGGCCGGAAGGTCGCCTATCGAGTCGATGACGGCATCTGGCTCGCGCTCGGCGCGTTGGAGCTGGTCGGGCCGGAAGGACCCCGTGCGTACCAGGACCCCGCGTAGCCCAGCCCGCTGCGCGCCGTTGACATCGCTTGTCACGTTGTCCCCCACCATGACTATGCCTTCAGCGGGAACCCCGAGAGCCGCGACGGCGGAGTCGAAGAACGAACGTGCAGGTTTCCCCACCAGCGTTGACTCCACGCCGGCCGCTTCCTCGAGGCCTCGCACGTAGGCTCCCGCATCCAACATCAAGCCGCGGTCGGTCTGCCAGTAAAGACCGCGGTGCATCGCCAACAACACCGCTCCGTTCATCAACATCTGGAAAGCATGGTTGAGGTTGGCATAGGTGAACGCGTCCTCGGCTCCTCCGATCACCACCACGTCCGCATCCCCACCGGTGACCTCGACATCCTCGAAGTCGGCGCTGAGATCGCTCTTGGTGATCAGGAAGCACCGGGCCTCCGGGTGATGGCGGCGAAGGTAGTCCGCCGCCGCAGTGGCGGCGGTTAGCAGCTCGTCAACTTGAAGATCGAAGCCGGACTCCTTCAGTTGGGAGCAGAGATCCTGCCGCGTCTTCGTCGTGGTGTTGGTCAGGATCTTGAAGGGCATCCCGGTTGTGCGCAGCCACGCGATCGCGTCCAGAGCTCCGTCGAGTGGCCGACCCGATGTCGTCAGAACTCCGTCAAGGTCTAGAAGGATCCCTTTGACGCCGGCCAGGGCGGTCACTGAGAGCGGGAGGAGATGATTTTCCGGGCCGCCCCGACGAGGCCTTCGAATAGCTTTCGGTCCTCGCCTTCCTCCGGATGCCACAGCACTCCGATGGCGAAGCGTCGATCCGGGTCCTCGATGCCCTCGACGGTGTCGTCTTCTGCCCATGCCACCTCGCGCAGGCCCTTCCCCACCGATTCGATGCCCTGGTGGTGATGCGAGCGCACGGAGCCTCGATCTCCCACCAGCTCGCCGACGCGGCTGTTGGGGGCCACAGTGACCTCGTGGTCGGCGAACTGACCCGCTTGCTGCTTGTGGGTTTCGTTTCCGGTGACGTCCGGCAGGTGCTGGACCAGGACACCTCCGCGGGCCACGTTGAAGAGCTGCATGCCCCGGCAGATGGCGAGCACCGGAAGATCGCGGCGGAGAGCCGCTTCCAGCAGCAGCATCTCCGCGGAGTCCCTGTCGGCCCGCACCGCCTGTGTCTCCGGGTGCTCGGCGGCGCCGTACAAGGCCGGATCGATGTCGGCTCCTCCCGAGAGCAGCAGACCGTCCAGAGCGTCGAGGGTTTCCTCCACCGCGGCGTCGGATGGCGGCAGCAGCAGAGCCCGGCCCCCCGCCTCCTCGATCGCACGCACATAACTGAGAGGAACCAGCGCGGCAGGGACGCACCACGGCCCCCAGGTCGCCTGTTCC
>DATAPE010000190.1:0-11047 GCA_036265345.1 Actinomycetota bacterium | reverse complement strand
GTGGGGCCGACGCTGGGTCTCGCGAGCTCGGTATCGGATTACATGGTCGAGCTCAGCGACATAAATGCGGCCGCCGACCGCATGCTGTCCTTAACGGGGGTTGACGAGAAGATCGTTTCGGCCACCGAACAACGCAAGGAGCTGGTGCGAGCGGTCGACGCCTACACGAAGGCGAAGCGACGCATCTCCCGCATCGACTTCGGCGATCAGGTCACCAAGGCGGTTGAGGTCCTGACCCAGAATGACGAAGTACGCGAGACGCTGCAGAAGCGCTTTTCGTTCATTCTCCTGGACGAATATCAGGATACGAACGTCGCGCAGCGAAGGATGTTGCAGGCTCTGGTACCGCCAGGCGGTGCGATAACCGCAGTCGGCGACGCGCGCCAAGCGATCTTCGCGTGGCGCGGCGCAACGATGTTCAACCTGATCAATTTCCCCGAGGACTTCCCCCGCTCTGGCGGCAGTCATTACGCCCCCGTCTCTCTGTCGGAGAACTTCCGCTCCGGCTCGCACATCCTCGATGTCGCCAACGAGGTTGTTGCTCCGATAGACATCTCTCGGCGTCCGGGCGATCCGCTCCGCGCTCAGCCTGCTAACGGGACGGGAGCCGTTTCGATCGGGCTCTTCTCCGACGAGCGGGGGGAGACGGCCTGGATCGCGGCCGAGTGCGAGCGCCTGCACGGAACTCCTACCGCCTCAGGGCGCGAGCCGGTGGCATGGCGGGACATCGCCATCCTGGTGCGCCGTAAGGCCACGATGGACATGCTGCTCCAGGCGCTGGAAGAGCGGGAGATCCCCGTCGAGGTCGTCGGGCTCGGTGGATTGTTGAAGACGCCCGAGGTCACCGAGGTAGTTGCATGGCTGCGTGCGTTGGAATCCAAGCCCGGTGCGAATCGCTGGCTTGGTCGGATCCTGCTTGGCCCCCGCTGGCGCATCCACTACCGAGACCTTTCTTTGTTGGCGCGCTGGGCGGCGTTGCAGAACACCGACTTCAAGAAGCGTCTGGCCGACGATGACGAGACAGATCCTCGGGACATAGAGCCCGGGGACGTCGGCTACGCACTGGTCGAGGCCCTGGGGCACCTCGATGAGATCGAGCACCTCGGGGCCATTGCGAAGCGACGCCTGGCCGCATTCTCCGAGCGTCTGACCGCATTGCGCAAACGATCAAATGCTCCGTTGCTCGAGTTGGTTCAGGAGATCATCCGTGAGGCAGGCATCCTCGATGCTCTGGAGTCGTCACACTCGCGCACGGCGGCCGCGGCCCGTCAGAACATCTCCAACTTCTTCGACCAGGTGGCATCGTTCGCACCGTTAGAGGGCGAAGCCACGCTGCGGAGCTTCATCGCCTACCTCGACGCGGCCGAGGTGGCCGACGAAACCATGGAGGCCACTCAGCCTGCCGACCATGATTCGGTGAAGCTGATGACGGTGCACTCTGCCAAGGGGCTCGAGTTCGAATGCGTGTTCGTTCCGTCGGTGGCCTCGAAGGAGGGCAGGGATGGGTCGCCGACCTATTCGATCTTCCCCAACACCCGCGCGCTGAATCCACTCACCAGCTATGGCGAGCTGCCCTACGAGGTGCGGGAGGATCGCGAGCATCTGCCGAGTTTCGACGGGAAGCTCCCTGCCTTTACCAAAGCGGTGAAGGAGCGCGCCATCGAAGACGAGCGACGTCTCTTCTACGTTGCGCTGACGCGCGCGAAACAAAGGCTGGCAGTCACCGCGTCGTGGTGGTACGGGCGAGACAAGATCTTCAAGGGTCCTTCGCCGTTCTGGCAAGAGCTCGACGCGCTCGAAAGTCGCGGCTTGGTTTCAGTCGTTCGCCGGGACGAGCAACCGGCCGAGAACCCTCTTTTCGAGGCCATGGGCGATCGCAGGGAATGGCCGCCTTCTCCGCGCATCGGCATGGACGACCCTCTGTTCCCAGGGGGCTGGGGCGGCGCGGCCGATGCCGTCGTGGCGGGCGAGGTGAGTGTGGATTCGTTGGTGGGTGGGTTGTCCTCAGACGAACAGGTTGTCGCCGGGACGCGGCTCGCCGAGCACCAGCGCGACCTCCAAGTGATCGCAGCTGCGATGCAGCCGCAGATCGCGATCCAGCCACAGTTGCCCGAGATGCTGTCGGCTACCTCCTGGGTGAATCTGAAGAAAGGGGAGCTAACGGCTTGGGATCTCGTGCGGCCGCTGCCGCAGCGGCCCACTGCCGCTCGCCGGATCGGAACCGAGGTCCACCGCCTGATCGAAGAACGGAGCCGAGGGATGTCTCCGTTCCCAGATGAAGCCGAGCTCGACGAGCCCTCACTGATAACGGTGCCCAGCCGGATGGCCACGAGCCTGGAGCGGTGGAAGGACCTTTACGGGGAGCGGACGATCGCCCTGCTTCCTTCGGGGGAACCGATGATCGAGGTTCCCTTCACCTTGAAGAAAGACGGACGAATGATCCGCGGCCGCATCGACGCGGTTTACGAGACCGATGACGGCGGGCTCGAGATCGTGGACTTCAAGACCGGCCGGCGTTTCGAACCCTCCGAGGAAGCCGATCAGCTCGAGCTGTACGGCGAGGCCCTCCGCGCCCTTGGGCTGGTGCAGGAGGGTCAACCGCTCACCCTCACCTACGAATTTCTGGGTGAGCCGCCCGCGGGCCAGGATGGCGGCTCCGACGCGTCCACGGCCGACGAGGACTGGTCGTCATAGAGTAAGCGGGGGAGAGCCGGGAAGCCTGGTCGGCAGTGTTGATACGCGCCACCAGGAGGTCACATGGTGTCACCGGCGAACCAGGGTCAAGACTCCTCAGATCAGCCGTCCGGCGCTCGTTTCCCCAGCGCGCTGCGTGACTTCCTCGACACCGAGATCGCAGGTGGCGTCCTTCTCCTGAGTGCTGCTGCGTTGGCTCTCCTTTGGGCCAGCGTAGCGTTCGGCTCCTACGACTCGATATGGACGGCTCATTTCCCGGGGCATCCGGCGCGCGTCGGCCTGCCCACGAACCCACGGGGACTGATCAACCAGGGCCTGATGACGCTGTTCTTCTTCGTGGTCGGCCTCGAGATCAAACGCGAGCTCGTCAGTGGGGAGCTTCGAGACCGCCGTGCCGCGGCCCTCCCCGTGCTCGCGGCCCTGGGCGGCATGTTTCTGCCGGCGGCGATCTATCTGGTGATGACGCGCGACGCTGCGGGCCATGGATGGGGCATCCCTATGGCGACCGATATCGCGTTCGCCCTGGGCGTGCTGACAATGTTCGGGCGCGGTCTGCCGCGGGGACTTCGCGTGCTCCTGCTCACCCTTGCGGTCGCGGACGATGTCGGCACTCTCGCCGTGATAACGATCTTTTACGCCGCGAGCTTGCGATGGCTGTTCGTGGTCGCCGCGATCCTGCTGTTGACGGCGGTCGGCTTCCTGGCCCTCCGGCGGCGTGGGTCGGCGGCTCTGTACATCGCCTGCGGCGCCGGTCTGTGGTGGCTGACGTTCCGGTCTGGCGTGCCTCCGACGATTGCCGGCGTCGCGCTGGGACTTCTCGTGCCGGCCGGCGTCGCGATCATCGAGCGCATCGAACATTCGCTGCACCCATGGACGAGCTTCGTCGTCCTTCCGCTATTCGCACTCGCGAACGCTGGGCTCCCGATCGTGGTGGGGAAGATCGGAGCGATCGCAGGATCGGAGGTCTCGCTCGCGGTGCTCACTGCTCGCATCGCCGGCAAGCTCGCCGGCATCAGCCTCGGCGCGTGGATCGCCGTCCGGCTGGGCATCGGTGTGCTTCCGGAGGACGTCCGGTGGCGTCATGTCGTGGCTCTCGGTTGCGTGGCCAGCGTCGGCTTCACCATCCCCTTGTTCGTGACCACTCTTGCCTTCGAGAGCCCCGCTCTGATGGATGATGCCAGGGCCGGCATTTTCTTGACCACGGTGTTCGGTTTCGTCGTCGGGGGCCTGGCCCTGCGGCTGGCGGCGCAGCGCGCCCGCTCGCCGTCTGCATGAGCTTGCCAAAAGCTCCCGCTGTCCTACGCTTGTAGTCATGTACGACGCCTTCAAGGACCAGCTGCCGGACATCGATCCCAGCGAAACCGCCGAGTGGATAGAAGCGCTCGACGAGGTGATCGATGCTTCGCCCGCACGCGCGCGCTTCCTTCTGCATCGGATCATGCACCACGCGCGCGCCCGGCAGATCGGGCTGCCGTCGATGGTGTCAACCGACTACATCAACACGATCTCTCCCGAGGAAGAGCCCTACTTCCCCGGCAACGAGGAGATCGAGTCGCGCATCAGACGGATCATCCGCTGGAACGCGGTTGTCATGGTCATGCGTGCCAACAAGAAGCACACCGGCATCGGCGGGCACCTTGCGACCTATGCATCGGCTGCTTCCCTTTACGAAGTGGGCTTCAACCACTTCTTCCGGGGCCACGATATGCCGGGCGGCGGCGACCAGGTATTCATCCAGGGTCACGGTTCACCGGGCATCTACGCGCGGGCGTTCCTCGAGGGCCGTATCTCGGAGGACCAACTGGAGAACTTCCGCGCCGAAGCGTTCGGCAACGGCCTCTCTTCCTATCCGCACCCACGGCTCATGCCTGACTTCTGGGAATTCCCGACGGTTTCGATGGGTCTGTCGCCACTGAACGCCATCTACCAAGCGCGCTTCAATCGTTATCTGCAGCATCGCGGGATCAAGGACACGTCCGATCAGCGGGTCTGGGGTTTCGTCGGCGACGGCGAGATGGACGAGCCGGAATCGATGGCCGCCCTGTCGATCGCCGCACGCGAACGTCTCGACAACCTGATCTTCGTCGTGAACTGCAACCTGCAGCGGCTCGATGGGCCGGTGCGTGGCAACGGGAAGATCATCCAGGAGCTCGAATCGATCTTCCGAGGCGCCGGTTGGCACGTAATAAAGGTCGTCTGGGGTCGGGAATGGGACGAGCTTCTGGCGCGCGACGCCGATGGCGTGCTCGTCAACCAGATGAACACCACGGTCGATGGGCAGTTCCAGAAGTACGCGGTCGAATCCGGCGCTTACATCAGGGATCACTTCTTCGGCCCGGATCCCCGCTTGCGCAAGGTGGTCGAGCACCTCTCCGACGACGACTTGAAGCGTCTGCGGCGCGGGGGCCACGACTACCGGAAGCTGTACGCCGCCTACGCCACCGCCATCCAACTAAAGGATGCCCCGGTCGCGATCTTGGCCAAGACGGTCAAGGGGTGGGCCCTGGGTGAAGGGATCGAAGGCCGCAACGTCACCCACCAGGCCAAGAAGCTGTCGGAGGTTGAACTGAAAGCTTTCCGCGACCGGCTCGGCCTGCCGATCAAGGACGCGGAGATCGCCGAGGGCGAGGCGCCTTACTACCACCCGGGCAAGAACTCGGACGAGGTCCAGTACATGCTGGCGCGCAGAGACGCTCTCGGCGGATATCTACCGCAGCGGCGCAGCAAGCCCAAGGTCAAGCTCGAACTTCCTCAGGATGCTCTCTACGACGAGTTCGCGACTGGGTCGAAGGGCCAGCCGGTCGCAACGACCATGGCTTTCGTCCGGGTGCTAAGGAAGCTCCTACGCGACAAGAACATCGGCGAGCGCGTGGTTCCGATCATTCCCGACGAGGCCAGGACCTTCGGCATGGAGTCGTTGTTCCCCGACTTCAAGATCTACGCCGCGCAAGGGCAGCTCTACGAGCCTGTCGACGCTCAGCATCTGCTTGCATACCGGGAATCGCGCGAAGGACAGATCCTCGAGGAGGGGATCACCGAGGCAGGGTCGATGGCGTCCTTCAACGCGGCCGGAACCTCCTACGCCACACACGGCGAGCCGATGATCCCGTTCTTCATCTTCTATTCGATGTTCGGCTTCCAGCGCATCGGCGACCTGATCTGGTCGGCGGGGGACCAGCGGGCTCGCGGCTTCCTGCTGGGGGCCACTTATGGCCGTACGACGCTGACCGGCGAGGGCCTGCAACACCAGGACGGGCACTCGCTGCTGGTCGCGTCGACGAATCCGGCGGTGATGGCTTACGACCCCGCATTCGCGTATGAGATCGCCGTGATCGTGCGCGATGGCTTGCGCCGGATGGTCGACGAGAGCGAGGACGTCCTCTACTACCTCACCGTTTACAACGAGCCCTATCCGCAACCGGCGATGCCGGAAGGGATAGAGCAGGACATCATCAAGGGCCTCTACCGGTTCCGGGAGGCGCCGGAGGAGCGCACTCACAAGGCCCAGATCCTGGGGTCCGGGAGCATCCTTCAGCAAGCTCTGCGGGCGCAGGAGATGCTGGCCGAAGAGCACGATGTCGCCGCCGACGTGTGGAGCGCAACCTCGTATCAGCAGTTGCGGGTCGACGCGTTGGAAGCGGAAAGGTGGAACCGGTTCCATCCCGAAGAGGCGCGCCGCCAACCGTTCGTCACCAAGAGCCTGGAGGGCGCCGAAGGCCCGGTCGTTGGTGTGAGTGACTCGATCAAGGCGGTGCCCGATCAGGTCGCCAGATGGATGCCGGCGCCGTTCATCCCGCTCGGCACCGACGGGTTCGGACGGAGCGATACCCGCGAGGCCCTGAGACGTTTCTTCGAGGTCGACGCAGAATCGATCGTTGTTGCGACCCTCGCCGCGCTTGCAGAGTTCGGCGATCTCAAGCCCGAGGTGGTTACCGAAGCCATCAAGCGCTACGAGTTGGACCCCGAGCGCGCCTCGGCCTATTCCTCCTGACGACCCGGCACCCGTAACCGCGCCTTAGCTCGGGAGCAGGATCCCTCGCCCGCGGAGCCGGCCCGCTCGAAGATCCTCGACGGCAGCGGCGATCGCGTCGAGAGGATAGGTAGTGGTGTGCGCACGGACCCGTCCCTGCGCCGCAAGCGTCATCAGCTCGGCGAGCTCGTTGTAGGTGCCGACCAGATTTCCAACGAATGAGAGCTCGGTCGAGGTGAGGTCGATCGTGGGGATCTCGAGAGTCCCGCCGTAGCCGACCGCGTAGTAGGTGCCCGAGCGCCGAAGCATCCCGGCCGCCTCGCCGATCGCGTCGCCCTCGCCTACGAAGTCGATCACCGCCTCCGCACCGTTGCCGTCGGTAAAGTCTTTGACCGCGGCAACGTGAGCGCCGTCGAAGAGCAAGACGTGATCGGCGCCCAGCTCGCGAGCGAGCTCGAGCGCCGCCGGCGAGGAGTCCACAACGATGATCTCGGCGGACGTCACCACCTTGAGGCACTGGATCCCGATGTGTCCCAGACCCCCTGCACCGATGACGACAACTCGGGTGCCGGGGTGAAGGACCTGCGCCGCCTTCTTAACGGTGTGGTACGCAGCGAGGCCGGCGTCGGAGAGCGCGGCGACGTCCTTCGGATCGAGCGTGGGATCCAGCTTGACCACGGCGCGCGCACTCGTCTTGAGGAGCTCTGCGAACCCGCCATCGGTCGTCAGGCCCGGGAACTCACTTTTCTCGCAATGCATGTCGTCACCGGCTCGACAGGCGCGACAGAACCCGCAGGTCATGAGTGGGTGCACGATCACGGGATCACCGACAGCGACGGTGGTGACCGCCGAGCCGATCTCTGCGACCCAGCCGGCGTTCTCGTGGCCGAGCGTATAAGGGAGCTCGACGTCGACCCGGCCCTCGAGTTGGCCGTCGAGGATGTGTAGATCGGTCCGGCACAGACCGGCCCCGCCTACGCGCACGATGACCTCGAAGGGTCCGTTGATCGCCGGTTCCCGCACTTCCTCGAGTGCCAGCGCCTCGCCATAAGCATGCAATCGTGCCGCCTTCATGACGCCAATTGTCCGGGTCGAGTTGCGCGAGGGCAAGTCATGAATGAAACTCCGGCACGTGCCGGACACGAGCTACACGAGGAGCGGCGACGTCAATATCGCCTATCAGGTGGTCGGCGACGGGCCGCGCGATCTCGTGCTCGTCCTCGGATGGGTCTCGCATGTGGAGTACATCTGGGAGGAACCGAACGCGGCCGCATTCCTCAAACGGCTTGCATCGTTCTCGCGGCTGATCCTGTTCGACAAGCGCGGTACCGGCCTCTCGGATCGCGTGCCCAGGAGCGAGTTGCCGACGCTGGAGCAGCGGATGGACGATGTCAGAGCGGTGATGGACGCGGCGGGATCGGAGCAGGCCGCGGTGATGGGTATCTCGGAGGGGGGCCCGATGTGTCTGCTCTTTGCCGCCACGTATCCCGAGCGGACGACCGGCTTGATCCTGATCGGCGGTTACGCGCGGCGATCGTGGGCCCCCGACCACGACTGGGCGGAGCGGCCCGAGCGGTCGGAGGCATTCCTCCAGGAGATAGCGCGCGAGTGGGGCGGTCCCGTCGGCCTCGCGGCGCGTGCCCCCAGTGCGGTCGATAACGAGGCGTTCAGCCGCTGGTGGGCGACGTATCTGCGCATGAGCGCGAGCCCGGGGGCAGCCGAGGCGCTGACTGCCATGAACAGCCTCATCGATGTCCGTCACGTGCTTCCCACCGTGCGGGTGCCGACGCTTATCCTTCACCGCACCGGTGACCTCAGCCTGAGTGTGGAACACGGCCGCTACTTGGCCGAGCACATCGAGGGTGCGCGCTATGTGGAGATGGTGTCCGACGACCACCTGCCGTGGGTCGGCGACCAGGACGCGATCCTCGACGAGATCGAAGAGTTCCTCACCGGGATGCGCCGCGGTCCCGAGCCCGACCGCGTGCTTGCGACCGTCCTGTTCACCGACATAGTCGGCTCGACGCAGAGGGCGGTGGAGCTGGGGGACCGCCGCTGGCACGCGCTCTTGGCGGCTCATGAAGCGGTCGTCCGGCGAGAGCTAGAACGGTTCCGCGGCGTGGAGGTCGACACTGCCGGCGACAGCTTCCTCGCGACTTTCGACGGCCCCGCGCGAGCGATCCGCTGTGCGCTGGCTATCAGAGACGGCGTCCACTCGATAGGGATACAGATCCGTGCGGGGCTTCATACCGGAGAATGTGAGGTGCACGGAAGCAACATCGCGGGCATCGCAGTCCACACCGGCGCCCGCGTTGGTGCTATGGCGGGGCCGGATGAGGTCCTGGTGTCGAGCACGGTGAAGGACCTGGTCGCGGGTTCAGGCATCGAGTTCGAGGACCGTGACGTCCACCAGCTGAAAGGAGTTCCGGGCTCGTGGCGCATATTTGCGGTGCTGTCGGGCTGACCTTCGTTCCGACATTGAGAATGGCCGTTCGGGGTTCGTGATGTCTTGGCTTCGGGGGGATCGGGCTAGCCGCGGGGGCCGAGGCGTTCGACGATCATCGCCATGCCCTGGCCTCCGCCGACGCACATGGTCTCGAGACCGAGCGTGCCACCGCGTTCATCCAGATCGTTCAATAGCGTGGTCATGATGCGCGCGCCCGTCATGCCGTAGGGGTGTCCCAGTGCGATCGCGCCGCCATGAGGATTCAGCTTGTCTCCGAAGGGATCGATGCCCAGTTCCCGGCACACGGGAAGCACCTGAGCGGCGAAAGCCTCGTTGAGCTCGATGGCGTCGAAGTCATCGATCGACGTCTGCGCCTGCTTCAAGACTTTGCGAACCGCCTCTATGGGTCCGATCCCCATGATCTCCGGGGCAACTGCCGACACGGACGAGGCAATGATGCGCGCCACCGGCGTGATCTCCAGTTGCCGGCAACGTTCCGCGCTCATGACCAGCACGGCGGCCGCTCCATCGTTTAGCGGACAGGAGTTGCCGGCCGTCACCCTTCCATCCGGTCTAAAGACGGGGGCGAGAGCGCTGAGGCCCTCGAGCGTCGACCCCGCACGGGGACCATCATCTTTCTCGACTACGGTTCCGTCTTCCTTGGTATAGGGGGAGATCTCTCGCGCGAAGAAGCCTGATCGTTGGGCCGCGACCGCGCGCTCTTGAGACCGTTGCGCGAACTCGTCCATCTCCCGGCGCGAGATGTCGTATCTATCGGCGACGTTCTCCGCCGTTAGACCCATGGGGATGTAAACGTTGGCGATGGGAGCGTTGTCTCCGAACAACTTGGGGTGAAGTTCATCGGCGTCCTTGGGGTAGCCGTCCACCTGCGAGATCGACTCGACCCCCGCCGCCACGAACACGTCTCCCTCACCTGCTTTGATCGCATGGAAAGCCATCCTGATCGTCTGCAAGCTCGAGGCGCAGAAGCGGTTCACGGTGGTGCCGGGGACGTGTTCCGGGAGTCCGGCGAGTAGCGCCGCCCGTCGGCCGAGGTTCATCCCCTGGCGTTGCTCCGGAAAACCGCACCCCACCATGACGTCGACGATCTCGCCGTGGTCGACCTGGGGGGCCTTCTCCATCACTTTCTGGATGGCGAACGCAACCAGGTCGTCCGGCCGAACATCGACGAGCGACCCCTTGCGGGCGCGCCCTATCGGTGTCCGCGCAGTGGCGACGATCACAGCTTCTGGCATGCGGGTGTGCTCCTTTGGACGACCCGATCCCGTCCAGCCTAAAGGTGAGGGTGAGGCCCTGGATCTCGGCCTTGACTCGTTTCGAAACGCTGCTGTATATGAGTGGGGCTTGCTCTGCTATGGAGGTCGAGATGGATAGCCTCCCCGAGGCTTCAGCGCCGTCTGCAGATGCCGCCGCGGCTTCTCCCCGCCTGATCTCCGGGGGCCGGGCCATCGGCGCCTTCCTCGTGTTGGCGGCGCTGCTGCTGGGAATCGTGCTGCTAACCCGCAACCCCGACCGAACAACACCACCCACAACAAACCATCAGCAATCTGGAACTTTCGCCCTAACCGACTCCCAGGCAATAGCGAAATTTAAAGAGCTAGACCGCCTTCGGATCCGCGCCTACGTTCGAAGAGATCTAACGCTGATCCCTCTTATTACGGTTCCGGACAGTCCGGCGGCGCGCTCCGCTAGTCACGAGATCCGCCGGTTGAAGGCTGATTCGGTCATTCCCAAGCCTCACTTTCTGACGAAGAGGTTGGCGGTTACACAAAACTCTGCATCGAGCGTCGAGATACGACAGGTCCTGCGCTATGACCTTCACTTCGTCGATGAGAGTGGACACGATGTGACAGCGCGGAATCGGCCGCAGCGGCAGGTCATCCTCTGGACCCTTCGGCAAACCGACTCAAATCAGT
>DATAPE010000189.1:0-8845 GCA_036265345.1 Actinomycetota bacterium | reverse complement strand
ATGCCCCCCGCAACCACGACGGACACCTCGCCCGCTCGGATCAGTTGGTCGGCCAGAGCGATGGCGTTCAGACCGGACAGACAGACCTTGTTGATCGTGACCGCAGGGGTGGTCTCGGGAATACCGGCCTTCATGGCAGCCTGGCGTGCGGTTATCTGGCCCGTCCCCGCCTGGAGGACGTGGCCCATGATGACGTAATCGACCTGCTCACCGGCGATGCCTGCGCGGTCGAGGGCCGCCTTGACGGCGGCTCCGCCCAGATCGACCGCGGGGGTACCTGCGAGGGCGCCACCGAACTTACCGATCGCGGTGCGTGCCGCAGAGACGACGACCGAGGAAGCCATGGATTTCCTTTCCGTAAAGAACGAGGACCCTGAAGCGCCGCCGGGGCGATGCCTCCAGGGCCGCTCCATTTTACGTCGTCGTCTAGCTGACCTTGCTGCCTCGATCGATGAGGAAGGCGATCTTGACGTTCACCTTGTAGTTGACGATCTCGCCGTCGTCGCCCACGGTTGCGCTGCTCTGCAGAACCTCGACGCCCCGGATGTTGCGGATCGTCTCTCCGGCGATGCGCACGGCGTTGCGCACCGCGTCGCTGAATGACCTGGGTGAGCTTCCCACCAGCTCGATGACCTTTACTACTCCGCCTTCGACCTCTCCACCAGGCATGGTCCCCTCCTTGCATTGCTGAATGGACGTCGTGACCCTATCCTCCCCTCAGGCTGCGCAAACTCGAAGGCTAGGATTCGGCCGGATGCTGGACAAGATCGAGCACATCGGGCTGGCCGTCGAGGATCTCGAGGCAGCCATAGCTCACTACCGGGACGTCTGGGGGATAGAGGCGACCCACCGTGAGTGCGTTGAGGATCAAGGCGTCGAAGAAGTGATGCTTCCGGTCGGCGACTCCTACCTTCAGTTGCTGGGCGCGACGGGACCCGACACCATCGTCGCCCGATTCCTGAAGAGGCGCGGCGAAGGCCTCCACCATGTCGCGTACGAGGTCGATGATCTGACGGGCGCGCTGGCCACACTGAAAGAGCGGGGAGTCCGCCTCATCGACGAGACCCCCAGACAAGGGGCCAGGGACCAGCTGGTCGCCTTCATCGACCCCAAGAGCAACCACGGCCTCCTGGTCGAGCTGATCCAGCGACAGACGCCTGCGCCATAGAGCCGTGGCCGGCGACATAGCCCCATCTCCGTTCCGGCGGCCGGAGTTCCGCAGGCTCATGGCGATCTCCTTCACCGTCGCCATCGGCTTTGGGATGGTCATCCCCGTCCTCCCGCTTTACGCCAAGTCGTTCGGAGTGGGCCTCGCTGCGATCGGCTTGGTGCAACTCGTCTTTGGCACCACCCGGTTCGGCTTTGGGCTGGTCGGGGGCCTGGTCGTGGATCGCTTCGGAGAGCGCGCCTCGACGGTTGCGGGTCTCCTGATAGTGGCCGCCTCTTCCTTTGCCGCGGGGCTCTCGACAACCTTCGCCCAGTTCGTGCTGGCGCGCGGCTTCGGGGGCGTGGGATCAGCTCTGTTCATCAACGGACTGATGAACAGGATCATCCGCACGATCGAACCGGAGGCGATGGGACGGGCCACGGGAGCGTTCCGGTCGTCGTTCCTGGTGGGGATCGGAGCCGGCCCCGCTCTCGGCGGGGTCGTTGCCCAGCACTTCGGACTTGCCGCTCCGCTGTTGTTCTACGGAGCCGGATTGCTGGTCGCCACAGTGATCGCGTGGTTCGTCATGGCAGGCGACGAGCGGGGAACGGCGGCCGAGCGGCGCTCGCCCCTCGAGGCCGTACGCATGGCGGTGCCCTTGTTCCGAGACCTGCGTTATGTGGTCGCGCTGCTGGCCACCGGCGTGGGGTGGTGGACCGTCTCCGGACCGGCTCAGGTCGTCGGCGTCGTCTTCGCACGCGACCAACTACACCTAACGAAGCCGGAGATCGGCGTTGCGTTGACGCTCCTTTCCGTCGGGGAGCTGCTGGTCCTGCTGGTCGCCGGCCGGCTGGCCGACCGCTACGGGCGGCGGGCGGTGGTCGTCCCGGCTCTCGTCGTCAGTGCCGCCGCCACCGCGGGGATGGGTGGCACCACGCACTCGCCGATCGCCTTCTACGCGCTCCTCGTGTTGATCGGCGGCAGCATCGCCGCAGGAGCCACGGCCGCGGGAGGATTGCTTGCAGATTCGATCCCCAAGGGCGGATCCGGCGCCGCGGTCGGCTTGAACCAGATGGCGGGAGACCTCGGCTACCTGTTGTCGCCGGCAGCCGTGGGGGCACTTGCCGAAGCGACCAGCTTCGCCACCGCCTACCTCGTCGCGGCGGTGCCCGCGGTGCTGGTGCTGGGAGTCGCGCTGAGACTGCCAGGTGCCCGCCCTCGCGCCCGGAAGGGAGCCCGGCCCGCGCCGGCCGCCCTAGCGGAGACTCAGATCGTCGCTGGTGAAAGTGATATCGAGGGGCTCGAGCCGCACGCTCCGGGGGCCGCGGTCGAGCTCCCCCCCACGTAGCGGCTGCAAACCGCACGCCTTGGCCCGCTCCACGATGCGTTCGGAGTCCTCGGGCCGGCAGAAGAGAGCGAACCCGGCCCCCATGTTGAAGGTCGCGTACGACTCGCGCTCGTCCATCCCCGACCTCTGCGCGAGGAAGGAAAGCACCTCCGGAACCTTCGGGAGGGTTCCGATCCGATAGACGAAGTCCCGGTTCGCTCGCATGAGCTTTCGCCAGCCGTGCCCGGTGATGTGGGTTGCGTAGGTGGGAACTATCCCGCGCCCGAGCAGATCCGCTATCAAAGGCGCGTAGATGCGGCTCGGGGTCAGGATCGCATCTCCCAACAGGCTGCCGCTGGGCAGCCGGGTGTGGAATCCATCTGCCATATCGTGAGCGACCCGGCGCGCGATCGACGCGCCGTTGGCGTGCAGCCCTGAGCTGGCGAGAAAGATGATCTCGTCTCCGGCTGCCAATCGGTCTCCGAGGATCGGACCGCTCTCGTTCGGCACATGGCCTATCCCGCTTCCGGCCAGCTCGATGTCGTTGTCGGAGATCAACGACTTGAGTGTTGGTGACTCGCCTCCGCCCCACGTCGCCCCCGCGTCGAAGCACCCTCGGCGCCACCCCTCGACCAGGGACGACAACCGGTCGCCCTGTCCGTACCACTCGGAGTTGCCGGTGGCGAAGTAAGCGTTGACAACGAGAGGCAGAGCGCCGACGCAGCACAGATCGTTCACGACCGCCGCCACGGTGTCATAAGCGATGTCGGCGTAATGACCCGATCCTCCTGATTCTTCGAACTCCCGGGCAATGATCGACTTAGTGCCGAGACACTCGAGCACCATTGCAAGAGTCGTGTCACCGAGGGTCAGCACGAAGGCCGGTTCGCCTCTTGACTCGTCTATGGCTCGGGCCCCGCGTGCCGCAAGTAGGCCGCTGGTGCTCAATGCTGCAGCCAGCGCTTCCCGTTTCGCCGCGTCCAGAGCGTCGTAATCGACCCCTGCGGACCTGTAGGCATCCATCAGGGGGACGGTACCCGAATGCTGTTCCCTCCCTCGGGTCTGCCTGTGGAAACGCGCCGGTCGCTTCAGGCGCGCCGCTAGACTCCTCGAGATGGCGATCGAGAAGACTTCCCGGCTCCCCGAACGGCCGATCGAGCACCGGGTCGAGGAGCTGCAAGGACACAAGGAGGAGGCCCGGTCCGCGGGCGGGCAGGGGGTCATCAACCGCCAGCACGAGCGGGGCAAGCTGACCGCCAGGGAACGGATCGAGACCCTGCTCGACACCGGATCGTTCGTGGAGACGGACATGCTCGTTCGTCATCGATCGTATGGATTCGGCATCGAAAGCCGACGGCCTTTCGGTGATGCCGTGGTCACGGGCTGGGGCACCATCGATGGACGCAAGGTCTTCGTTTACGCGCAGGACTTCACGGTCTTCGGAGGCTCGCTGGGCGAGGTCGTCGCCGAGAAGATCTGCAAGATCATGGACCTCGCTCTCGAAACAGGAGCTCCCGTGATCGGCTTGAACGATTCCGGCGGAGCCAGGATCCAAGAGGGGGCCGCCTCCCTCGCGGGTTACGGCTACATCTTCGACCGCAACGTGCGCTGCTCCGGCGTCATCCCGCAGATCTCCGCGATCATGGGGCCGTGCGCGGGCGGAGCGGTGTACTCGCCTGCGATGACCGACTTCACCTTCATGGTCAGCAACACCTCACACATGTTCATCACCGGTCCGGAGGTCATCAAGGCTGTTACCGGCGAGGAGGTCACCCAGGAGGAACTCGGAGGCGCAATGACGCATGCCTCCAAATCCGGCGTTGCACACTTCGTCGCCGATGACGACCAGGACTGCCTGGAACAGTTGCGCTATCTGCTTTCCTTCATCCCCTCGAACAACTTCGAGTCCCCCCCCTACTTCCCGCCCACCGACGATGGGATGCGATCTTGCGACGAGCTGCTCGATCTCATCCCCGACTCCCCCCGCGAGCCCTACGACATGCACCAGGTGATCGCGTCGGTGTTCGACGACGGCGAGTTCTTCGAGGTGCACCAGTACTGGGCAAAGAACATCCTGTGCGGGTTCGCCAGGCTGGCAGGCCATCCCGTGGGTGTGGTCGCGAACCAACCTGAGGTGCTGGCCGGAACCCTCGACATCACTTCTTCTACCAAGGCGGCGCGGTTCGTTCGTTTCTGCGATGGGTTCAACGTCCCACTGGTGACGTTCGTCGACGTGCCCGGTTTTCTGCCGGGAACCGAGCAGGAGTACGGCGGCATCATCCGGCACGGGTCCAAACTGCTCTACGCTTTCAGCGAAGCCACCGTGCCGCGCCTCACCGTCATCACGCGCAAGGCGTACGGGGGCGCCTACCTCGTTATGAACTCCAAGCACATCCGAGCCGACATCTCCTTCGCCTGGCCCACCGCAGAGATTGCGGTCATGGGGGCGGAAGGCGCGGTAAACGTGATCCATCGCCGGGAGATCGAGGGCTCCGACGATCCGCAAGCGACTCGAGCCGAGCTCATCGACGACTACCAGGAGAGGTTCTCGACCCCATACATCGCCGCCGAGCGTGGCTACGTAGACGATGTCATCGAACCGCAGGAGACCCGGAAGCGGCTGGTGCAGTCGCTCGAGATGCTTCGGTCCAAGCGTGAAACGATCCCCCAGCGCAAGCACGGCAACATCGCGCTGTGACCTCTCGTGGCCGGCTCCACATAGTTCGCATCGATGGCGATCCCACTCCCGAAGAGCGGGGGGAGATCGAAGCAGTGGTCACCAAGCTGATCCGTACCGAGCAGCAAGAGGGCACGCCCTCTCTGTGGGCGCGTTCGGGCCGGGCGCAGAGCCGCCGGCTCGGTATGTTCGACTACCGCGATCGCTTCAGCCAGGAGGACGCGTGGCGGCTATCGGTGCGGATGCCGTTCGGGGGCCGGGAGTACCCCGGCCGCAACGGACGGGGGGACGCCAAGTAACGCGATCTCGTCGTCGTGGAGTGACCGCATTGCGGCTAATAGTGGGTCAAGGCAGTGCTCGCAGGGTTCGACGCGATTGTGGTCGAGAGCCAGAGAGCCAAGGGAATCACAACCATCAGGACCACGACTACTAGACGCAGGGCCGTGCCGATGCCCTGCCGTTTCGGCTTGGGCCTTGGCCCCCGACTCTTAAAGGCTTGTACGAATACATCGCCATCAGCGGCGGGATCACCCCACACAGGACAACCCTTCCCCCGATCAACTACTTCATCTTCGTATCTCATGGACTTGCTATCGGTTTCGGGAGGCTGTTTCCGCATCCGTACCTATACGTAGCGCTCGCCGCTCTACGGAGCTCTGAAGCGTTGATTCATGACTTTTCGCCACTTAACTAGCTATCAGTAGGCACTCGGGGCACAGCTCTGACATACGTAGGGTGCGCAATGGCTTAACGCGTTAGCCACTTTCTCGCCGGCGGAAGGTTCACGGCCGGAAGTGTTTATGGTTTCGGACACCTTTCCTGGCCCAGACGATCTGTCGAACCTGCTCACACCTGAGGCAGGGCTCGCAATAACTAGTGTTCATAGAAGCCCCGGCCCGTTTTGCGGCCCAGGAAGCCTGCCCGCACCATGTGCTCCAGCAGGGGGGCGGGGGCCAGGCGGCGCTCCCTGAATTCCTGATGCAGCGCGGTGAGGATCGAATACGTCACGTCGAGCCCGATGATGTCCATAAGCTCGAACGGCCCCATCGGATGCGCGCACCCGAGCTTCATCGCGGTGTCGATCTCCTTGGGCGTGCTGTAACCCTCCTCGTGCATCCTGACCGCGTCGTTCAGATACGGGAACAACAGGAAGTTCACGATGAAGCCGGCACGGTCGCGGCAGTGGACCGGGTGCTTACCGACGCTGCGGACCCATGCCGACGCCCGGCCCTCGACATCGAGAGAGCTAGCCACCGTTCGCACTACCTCGACCAGCTGCATCACGGGGGCCGGGTTGAAGAAGTGCAGGCCGATGACGCGCTCGGGGTGATCGGTCGCGGCTCCCAGATCGACCACCGAAAGCGATGACGTCGACGTGGCAAGGATCGCCTCTGGTTTCACCGCCCGATCCAGCTCCTCGAAGATGGCGGTCTTTAGCTCCAGGTTTTCCGCCACCGCTTCGATCACGAGGTCGCACTCCGCCAGATCGGCTACGTCCGTAGTCGTCGAGATCCGCGCGAGCGACTCATCGGCGGCACCCTGGTCGGCCTTTCCGCCCTCGACCGATCGGGCGAGGCTCTGGGTCACGGCATCGATGGCGCCGGCCAGAGATCGTTCCGTCCGGCCGCGCAGGATGACGCGGTGGCCGGCTCTCGCGACTACTTCTGCGATGCCCGCCGCCATCAGCCCGGTGCCCACTACACCCACGACATCCACATCCGAGACCACGCCATCAGACGAGTCGGGGGCGAGATCGACCACCTTCGGCGACTCCGGCGCCTCATACCGGTAGAAGCCGCGGCCGGTCTTCCGTCCGAGATATCCGGCTACCACGTACTGCTTTATCAGCGGCGCCGGCGCGTCGGTGGCGTCACGGAACTGACGCCACAGCGCCTCGCAGATCTCATAGCCGGAGTCCAGGCCGATCAGGTCCAGCAACGACAGGGGGCCGAGCGGATGCCCGCAGCCGAGCTGCATCGACGCATCGATGTCCTCGCGCGTCGCGTAGCCCTGTTCGAACATACGAACCGCTTCGTTCAGATACGGGAACAGCAACACGTTTGCGATGAAACCGGCGCGATCGCGGCAGGCGACGGGAACCTTCCCCAGGCGCTCGGCGAAAGCGCGTGCCGACTGGATGACCTCCCCGTCGGTAGCGACCGTATGGACGAGCTCGACCAGCTTCATGATCTGAGCCGGGTTGAAGAAGTGGAAGCCGATCACGCGCTCGGGCCGTGAGGTTGCCACCGCCATGTCGATCACCGGCAGAGACGACGTGTTGGTCGCAAGGATCGCCTCGGCCCCGAGGATGTCGTCCAGCCTGGCGAAAACCTGCTTCTTGAGATCGAGGTGCTCGGGTACGGCTTCGAAGACGAGGTCGCAGGCGCTCAGCCCCTCGAAGCTGGTGCTCCCGGAGATGCGGCCGAGAATGGCATCGGCCTCGCCCTGACTCAGTCGCCCCCGTTCCACGACCCGTCCCAGGCTGCGTCCGATCCTCTCTTTGCCCGCATCAACAGCTTCCGAGTTCGCTTCGGAGAAGAAGACCTCGAACCCGGACCGTGCGCATATCTCGCAAATGCCGGAGCCCATCGTCCCGCATCCAACGACGCCGACCTTCTTGATCTCTAGACCCACTTAGAAGCTCCTTTGCCAGATGAGCACAGAGATTAACCAGAGAGGGTGCCTCTACGATTGAATCCTGATGGACCCTAGGCCCAAAGACGAACCCTGGATCTTTCGCACCTACGCGGGTTATGCGTCGCCGATCGCCACCAATCTGCGTTTCAAGGCTAACCTCGCCAAGGGCCAGACCGGCTTATCGGTGGCCTTCGACCTGCCCACCCAAACGGGCTACGACTCCGACCATCCCATGGCGCGTGGCGAGGTCGGAAAGGTGGGGGTTCCGATCTGTCACCTGGGCGACATGCGCTCGGTGTTCGAGGGGATCCCCATGGACGAGATGAACACTTCGATGACGATCAACGCGACCGCGATGTGGCTGCTCGCTCTGTACGTGGCGGTGGCAGACGAACAGGGAACCACACGAACAGCGCTTGCGGGCACGACGCAGAACGACATCCTGAAGGAGTACCTGTCCCGAGGGACCTACATCTTTCCCCCGGCCGCATCGATCCGTCTAACCGCGGACCTCATCACATGGGTGCTACAGGAGGTCCCGCGTTGGAACCCGATCAACGTTTGCTCTTATCACCTCCAAGAAGCCGGGGCCGATCCCGTGCTCGAGGTCGCGTATGCGCTCGCGAACGCAATCGCAGTTCTCGATGCCGTCCGAGCGACGGGCCGCGTCACAGACGATGACATCCCCCGGTTGGTGGGACGGATCTCTTTCTTCTGCAATGCGGGGATCAGGTTCATAGAGGAAACGTGCAAGATGCGCGCATTCAATCAGCTGTGGGACCGCATCGGTAAGGAACGATATGGCGTGACCGACCCGAAGTTCCGGCGGTTCCGCTACGGCGTCCAAGTCAACTCCCTGGGACTCACCGCGCAACAGCCCGAGAACAACGTCTACCGGATCCTGCTGGAGATGCTCTCGGTCACCCAGTCCAAGTCCGCGCGCGCGAGGGCCGTGCAGCTTCCCGCATGGAACGAAGCTCTCGGGCTGCCGCGCTCGTGGGATCAGCAGTGGTCACTCCGGGCCCAGCAGATCCTTGCCCTCGAGACCGACCTGCTC
>DATAPE010000188.1:0-2506 GCA_036265345.1 Actinomycetota bacterium | reverse complement strand
CCGCACATCAACAACTCTACGGGGTGAGACTTTTAATAGCGATGGGTGGCGCGGAGCAGGTGGGCACGTGGACAGCGTCTTGCTCACCTCACGTATTCTCCTGAGCTCCGGTTCTCAAGGTGCATGATGTCCTCACCGCCTGCGGTCGCGGTGCCGACCACAGCATCTTGCGGGCGAACCATGAGCGATCGAGGGCGACCTTCTGCGCACAACCATAACCCCGCGAGAAGCCGAGCAGGTCGATCTGGGTCAGGTCGAGCGCACCGGCGAAGGCGAGGAAGTGCGCGGGCATCCCGGCTACCCTCACCCTGCTTTCATTGTGTCTGATTACTTGAAGTACCGATGCGCGCTCGAGTCGCGGCTTAACCCGTGGGGGCGGCCGTAGGGCGCGAGTTCAACTCCAGCTCCCTTGCACGGCACCATTCGCAGAAGGCGAGATCCTGAATCGCGAATGGATCGTCGGTTCGCACCGAATCCCGCTTGGCGGTCGCGACCATGTGCCCTCCCGGGCATTCAGTGTAAAGATGCACAATCAGGCCTTGCACGTGCCTGAAACCATATCCCTCGTGTCGCGTCATTGTTCTGCTCCCTTTCGTCCATCTCATTCTTAGCACTAACCATGGTTCATGTGAGGCAGCGTGGTTCAGCTCGTGGCACGCAGCTGGGTCTCCGAGCGGGCCGACGGACACAGGGGTGGATCCCTGGTTTGTGAGGGCCCGATTCTGTTGGCAGCCGTGCCACAAACGCAGCCCAAGAACTTGGTTGGGGCGGCTCGGCGGTCGTGGATTCTTCGGGCGTCAGTGGCTGGCTGGGCGGCCGGCGTCGCGGAGGAGGCGAGGACCCGTGGCTTTGCGACCCCGGCTTTCGCCGGGGGTGCCTTTGTCGTGGGATTGGCAACTGTGAGTTACAGAGTGGTACGGGGGCTGTCAAGCAGCGCGGGCGGCTCCATATCGCTTTCCTCGGCTAACGTGCGGAGTCGCAAGCAGCTGCAGGAACCAAGCCAGCGATAAACTCTAGGCAGCCCCCAGGTAAAGACTTGCGCACCTCCGGCGGCCGGCCTGGCTGAGTCCGTGTTTGACTGTAGTGTTGAGAGTGACCCCGCCCGCCCTAGGTCAGCAACACCACCCAAATCAGGCGCTGACATATTTTCCGCGTCGGGGCATTAACAGTCAGCCTAGTGGCTAGCGCTACGCTCGCGTGCACTGGCGATAGCGCCCTTGGTTCTGAGCCGAGGAGGAGACGACATGACGAAACCGAGACCGGCACGAGCGAAGCAGGCTCCCAGCACGATGGTCCTGATGAACCTGACTGCCGGCAAAATCGTGAGTCAGGCGCTTGCCGTCGCCGCCGAGCTCGGCATCGCCGACCTCTTGAAGGACGGGACCAAGTCCGTCGCCACGATTGCACGCGCGGCGAACGCTTCGGAAGACGGCGTCTATCGGCTGCTCCGCGCCTTGGCGAGCGTGGGGCTCTTTGCCGAGACCGGAGAACGGAGATTCCGGCTCACTCCGCTCGGCGAGCTGCTCCGGACCGACTCGCCCGAAGCGCTCGGCGGCTATGCGCGATTCGTAGGGCACGACAGCACGTGGCGGCCGTGGGGGGAGCTTCGCCACAGCGTCCACAGCGGCGAGCCCGCGTTCGACCAGGTCTTCGCCATGCCGATCTTCGAATACTTCGCGAAGATGCCGGAAGCCGCTGCGATTTTCGACGCGGCGATGACATCGATCAGCACCTTCGAGTCCAAGGCGGTGCTCGCAGCCTACGACTTCTCGGGGATCGGTACTCTAGTGGACGTCGCCGGCGGCCACGGTCTCCTGATCATGACCATTCTCAAGGCCAACCGGAAGTTGGAGGGCATCCTCTTCGACCTACCGCACGTGACTGCCGGAGCGCCGGCGCTGCTCCAGAGGCGCGGCATCGCCGACCGTTGCCAGATCGTCAGCGGCGACTTCTTCGCGTCGGTTCCGGAGGGGGGCGACGCCTACATCATGAAACACATCATTCACGACTGGGATGACGAGCGAGCAATACAGATCCTGACCAACTGTCACCGTGCGATGCGGCCCGGCGGGAAAGTGCTAATCGTGGACGCGGTGATTCCGCCCGGTAACTCGGCGCACTTTGGCAAGCTCCTCGATCTCGAAATGCTGGTGCTGACGCCACGGGGCCGAGAGCGCACTCGGGTGGAGTTCCAGGACTTGCTGAAGCGGTCAGGGTTCCGGCTTCGGCGCGTCGTCCCCACCGAAACCCACCTTTCGCTGGTCGAGGGCGTGAGGGCTTGAGTGGGCGGCGCAGCGCAAAGATGACTCCCCGACACTGGTTAACACAGGGATAACATGATCCCCGTAAGTCATTGTCCTGCAAGCTCAGATGGATGGCGGTTAATCACCGGGTCGGGGGTTCGAGTCCCTCCCCCAGGGTAGCAGTCCTTGATCCCGGTGGCGTTTAGTCCTCTGAACGCTACGCAACGGAGGAGGAGAATCGATGCCGATGTATCTCACCCGAT
>DATAPE010000187.1:0-4807 GCA_036265345.1 Actinomycetota bacterium | reverse complement strand
GCCGTTAACACCGGGTGATCCTTCCCGTGTCCGAGAGGTCTCCATGGTTATGATCTGCCCGCGACCGAGGAACTCCACCTCCAGGCGCACCCCAGATCCTCCTCGGTACTGACCGGGACCAGCTGAGTCGGTGATCATTTCGTAGGAGTTGTAGCGCACCGGGAAGAGGAGCTCCGCCGTCTCCGCAGGGAGGTTCTGGCAGTTGCCTAGCGGATCCATCGTCACATGCATCCCGTCGTGGAAGGGTGTTCCTCCCCAACCGCCCGCGGGCAAGTCTGAAAGAACGGACAGATCCCCCGACTGCGGATCCGTCGCGCTAGCCACGAACCAATTACATTCGGAGCAGGTTGGGGCGATGATCTCATCAGGGATGGCCTTCTCCAGCGCCTTCCAGATGGCAGCCGTGATCTTCGACGAGCTCGCCGTCGTGCATCCGAAGGTCGGTGCGGGCCACTTGGGATTGAGCCACGTGCCCTCGGGGATGTTGAGGTCAATCTGGCGATAGAGGCCGGCGTTGGGCGGCGCGTCCGGGTTGAGAAAGAACTTGAGCGAGTAGTAGACCGCCGAGGCCGTGTTGCCGTAAGGCGAGTTGATCGGCCCCACAGTCACGGGGTCGCTATCGCTAAGGTCTACCTCGATGCGATCACCCTTCACGATGAGCTTCACCCGCACGTAAACCGGATCGTCGGAGAATCCGTCGCTGTCCACGTAGTCACTCGCCTCGTAGACCCCGTCGGGGATCCGCCTGATCGCTGCTGCCGTCATCGTCTGGGTGTAATCGAGAATCTCGGTCATGCCTTCCCGCACTACCTCGGGCCCGTACTTGTCGGCCAGTCGCACAAGCTCGTCGCGGCCGACGCGCAGAGCACCAAGCTGCGCCTGGATGTCACCCTCCACGTACTGCGGCGTGCGCGTGCAATTCTTGATGATCTCGATCAGGTCGACGTTGAATTCCCCCTCTTTGTACAGCATCAACGGCGGCAGCCGAAGCCCCTCGCCACCGATGTGCGTGTCCAAGTTGCCGCCCACATCGGTCCAGTGGGCGCGGCTCACCGCGAACGCGAGCAGGTCCCCGTCGTAAAATATCGGCATCGTCAACGTGACATCGGGGGTGTGGGTCCCGCCACGGTAAGGGTCGTTGAGGACGACCACATCGTCGGGTGCGAGTTCGTTAAGCGGGAACCGCTCGAGAGAGGCCCGTGCACTGAAGTGCATAGCTGCGATGTGAACTGGGCAGTTAGCCGTCTGGCCGATCAGCTCCACATTGGGGTCGAAGATCGCGTTCGAGTAGTCCACCATATCGTAGATGATCGGCGAGAAAGACGCCTTCTGGAGCACCTGGCTCATGCGCTCGGGAGCGTACTCGAAAGAGCGGCGCAAGACTTCGAAGGTGATGGGATCTAGTTGCCGCTCGACCTGGGGTTGCTGCGCTTGGCTCATGCCGTTTCCTCCTCCGTGGTGATCGTTACATTGTCGTACCGGTCGACCTGAGCGACCGAGCCAGGAGGTAAGACGATCACTCCGTCGGGCTGTTCGATGATCGCAGGGCCCGAAATATGCTGGTCTACCATCAGTTTCGTCGCGTCGTGCACATCCACCTCGTGGTGCTCGCCGCCGAAATACGCCTTTCGCCGGTCCTTGACGGAGCTGCCATTGCGCTCGCCATCCGAACCCAGCGCCGCCGCGAGATCTTCGGGGTTTGGCTTACGAGTGCGTCCGATGCCCGTGACGCGCAGGGTGACAAACGCCACGGGGAAGGCTTCCGAGGACACCCCATACTCGAGCTTGTGCACCTCGCTGAACGCCTTAGCGATGTCGGCGATTGTTCTCTCGTTGAAATCTCCACTCGGTACCGGGGTCGTGACCTCGTATGATTGGCCGACGTAGCGCATTTCAGCGCTCCGTTCGAGCGTGACATCGTCAGGGGCAACCCCTTCTTCCTCGAGGAGATTGGTCACGTCCGCCTCGAGCTTGGAGTAAGCTCGGTTCAGGTCGTTGAGATCCACATCCTCGGTCGGCGCGTAGAAGGTGGTCTCCAGGTCGTGACGGACGTCCATCGTGGTGCCACCGAAGGCGGAAGCCACGCCGGAAAAGGGCGGCACAACAACGTCGTTGATGCCAACGACCTGTGCGATGGTGTGGGCGTGCATTCCACCAGCGCCGCCAAATGCGACCAGCGTATGGTCGCGGGGGTCGCGGCCACGGTCCGTCGAGACCATCCGGATTGCGGCGGCCATGTTCTCGCTCACGATCTCAGTGATTCCTTCGGCGCAATCAAGCACCGACATCCTGAGGGGGTCCGCGAGAGTGCGGATCGCCTCCGTTGCCGCTTCGAGATCAAGATCAAATTTCCCGCCGAGGGTGGGATCGATGCGCCCGAGCACGAGGTTCGCGTCTGTGACGGTGGGACGGGTGCCGCCGCGACCGTAGCATGCTGGCCCGGGGTCTGCTCCGGCACTATGTGGTCCGACGCGCAAAGAACCGCCCTCGTCGATCCAGGCGATCGAGCCTCCTCCCGCACCGATGCTCCGGATGTCCAGCATCGGCGTGATTACCGGCCTCTCCCACTCGATCTCGCGCTCGTCGGTGACTAAGCCGATTCCGTCTTCGAGCAGGCTCGCCTCGAAGCTCGTTCCGCCGACGTCCGTGACGATGAGGCTGGGCGAGTCGAGGAGCGCGCTCAGGTAGCTACCCGCAGCAACACCGCCGGCGGGCCCCGAAGCGATGAGCTCTTCGGGGCGCTCCTTGGCTGTGGAGCTGCTCATCATCCCTCCGTTGGACTTGATGATGTAGAGGGGCGCGGTCGAACCGGCTTTCGACAACTGGCTCTCCAGACGAGAAAGGTAGTCGCCGACCACCGGGAGCAGCGCAGCGCGGACCGCGGTGGTGACGAACCGCCCCAATTCTCGTACCTTCGGTCGGGTCTTTGAAGACAGCGCCACCTGAGCATCGGGCATTACCTCGAGGATCACCTCGCGCATCTCTTCTTCATGACGCCCGTCCTGATAAGAGTTGATGAAAGCGACCGCCACGTTCTTGATCCCCAGTTCCGCGATGCGCTCAGCTACGCGTCGGGCCTCGTCGCGATCGAGGGGCTTGACTGTAGAACCGTCGGCGCCCAATTTTTCGGTAACCGTGAAGCGCTGGCTGCGGCTGATCAGCGGATGCGGCTTTACCTGGTACGGATGGTAAAGGTGCCGGCGGCGCTGTCGACCTATCTCCAGGACATCTCGGAAACCCTTCGTCGTCACCAGGGCCGGCTCGGGATACTTCCTTTCAATCAGCGCGTTGGTCGCGATCGTTGTTCCGTGAATCATCACGCCGATCTCCCGTGGATCGATCCCCGCAGTTTCCAACGCACGCATGACGCCGACTGATAGATCCGCGGGCGTCGATAGGACCTTAGCCTCGCGAACCCGCTCCCGGTCAGAGGCATTGTCGTCCCAGGCAAACAGGTCCGTAAAGGTACCCCCTATGTCCACGCCCACATGCAGCATGGCCTCGTCCTCCTTCTCCTCTAGCGCGTGTCACTGGCTGGCAGCCTTAGCCACGCGAGGTTTCGCGCTCGGCCAGCTTCAAGGCAGCGTCTAGCACATTCCGAGCCGTCAAGACCTCACGTCAATAGGCGCTCACCGGCGACACCTTTCCCCAAGGACTTGGCATAGTATCAGATCCCAATAACAAGTGCTACGAGCCGTAATCCGGCATTCCCCCGTATGATTGCCTGAGTGACCTCGGAGTTGACGTCCATCTCGATAACCACGTCGAGTTCGCCGTTATTCGTGTAGTACTGGCGTAGGGGGAGCCGCGACTTTTCTAATTTGTCTCCACAATTCGCATATTTTGTCTGCAAATCAACAACCTTTTAGAGTGGAGCCGAGGGGATTCGAACCCCCTACCCCTCCGCCGTGCAAAGTCAGGGCACTATTGTCGTGGGCGTTGACGGTTGTTCAAAAATGCCTGCAAAGTAGCCAATTCACCTCTAGCACGTTTCGCGGTTGTTCGTCATCGTTCGTGTGGGTTGGTGTACTACTGGTGTACACAAACTTTGGCGCAACACCGCTAGCTTGTGCTACCGACTGGAGGCCCATCTCCGGGTCGTTGATTTGGGTACCGGACTGCAGCATAATCCAGTTGCAACCGTTATAGCTTGCGGCTTGTGGGGAGTGTCCTGTGTCGCCTGACTTGGCGGATCGCCTCAACGCGGAGCGCCACCGCAGATTCGTTGGACGGACTGCCGAACGGGCTTTTTTCCAATCCACGCTCGCCGCAGACGAACCGCCTTTCAACGTGCTGTACATTTTCGGTCCCGGTGGCGTGGGCAAGACGACCCTGCTCCGCGAGTTCGCTGGCATATGTAGAGGAGAGGGTCTCCAGGCCAGCTACGTGGACGCGCGCAACCTCGACCCCTCACCCGACTCTTTCATGGGCGCCTTGTGGTCGGCTCTGGGTATCGCCGAGCAAGATTCTCCCTTCGAGGCCCTAGCGTCCCGGAGCGAATTTCGGGTCGTCATGGTGGACACCTACGAGAACCTCGCACCCCTGAACGCGTGGATTAGCGAGGTTTTCCTGCCCCAACTTCCGGAAAAGTTGCTCCTCGTCCTCGCGGGCCGCAACGCGCCTGATCCGAGCTGGCGCATAGATCCTGGCTGGCAGCGGCTCGTACGCCCGTTGCATCTGCAAAACCTGAGCCGGGAGGAGAGCCAGACCTACCTCTCCAGGCGGGAGGTTCCCGCCGACCAGCACAAGGACATCCTGGATTTCACCCACGGCCACCCGCTCGCCCTCTCGCTAGTCGCAGACGTGT
>DATAPE010000186.1:0-5289 GCA_036265345.1 Actinomycetota bacterium | reverse complement strand
CTCGAGTACCCCCAGGTGCGCGCGGGCCTGATCCTGATGATGGACCGCACGTTCACCGCCGAGCAGAACACGATCATCGTCGAGAAGGCGATCCGCTGGGCGCCCCGCGGTGTCGTCGGCGTGGACATCGCCGGCCCGCGTCCCGGCGGCGGCCGGTACGACTACGGACAGGTCGCGCCGATGGTCGAGGAAGCGCGAGCAGCCGGCCTCGGCGTCACGATCCATGTCGGCGAGGAAGGCGGCGACATGGGCCGCGAGGAAATCGCCGAGGTCGTCGAGTCGTTACGCCCCGACCGGATCGGCCACGGGATCCTCGCCGCCGGCGACGAAGACCTGATGGCCGCGCTCCGCGACGCGGAGATCGTGCTCGAGATCTGCCCGACCTCGAACCTTCTGACCAAGGCGCTGGCGAACGAGGAGGCGGTGCGCGAGACGTTCCGCTCGTTCGTGGATGCCGGCGTGCCGTTCACCATCGCAACGGACGGGCCCGAGATGATGCGGACACATTTGCGGGATGAGCTCGAGCTGCTGCTTCGGATCGGGGCACTGGATGAAAAGGAGTTGGCAGAGGCCAACAGACACGGTCATGAGGCCACGTTCCTGCGGAAAGGCCCCCGGGCGGCGAGGGTGTAGTTCCGCGAGATACGCCTTTCGGCCAATGGTCAAGGCGAGCCGGGGCGTCTAGTTTCGCGGCATGTACGAAGCGCTGCGCGACTCCATCCCAACGATCACTGAACGCCAACGCGAGGTCATCGAGCTGATCGCCGCAGGGTGCTCGAATGATGAGGTCGGCGAGCGCCTTGGCATCTCCCCTCGAACAGCCAAGGCGCACTCGGACGTGCTGCGACAGAAGCTCGGCGTCACGCGACGCAGGCAGATCCCAGTGGCGTACCGCGCGATCACCGGCGACGACCCGCTCGCACGAAGCCTCGAGTCGGCTGCGGCCGACAGCGGGGGCTGACGGCACCGTGCCTGCGACCCCTAATGGGCCGCGGGCACGGTTCAGCCCTGGGGTCGAAATCGCGCCAGACCGAAGCTAAGGTCGAAGAACAACAACACCGCCCGAGGGGAGCGCGGTGAAAGAGGAAACCGCAGGCGAAGCTCAAGTAACGAACCAACGCCTCATACGGCGGCCAAGGTTGATGCGTCTCCTGAACGAGACGGCAAGCCGACGCATCATGCTCGTCGCGCCAGCGGGCTTCGGAAAGACGACGCTCGCACGACAGTGGGTCTCTCAGCCACGCGTTGGTGTTTGGTTTCGCGCATTACCGGCATCAACTGACGTTGCTGCTCTTGCGCTTGGTCTCGGAGAAACGTTCGAGCAGATTCTCGACGGAGCAAGCGGTCGACTCCAAGAACGCCTTGCCATGTCGCCATCGCCGAGAGCTGAGGCAAAGCAGTTGGGCAGTGTGCTCGGCGAGGACCTCCGGGATTGGCCTTCGGACGCTTGGCTGGTGATAGACGATTATCACCACCTGATCGGGGAACCGGCCGCTGAGTCCTTCATTGAGGCGCTGGTTGGTCGCGCAGATATCCCGGTGTTGATTACGAGCAGAACCCGCCCGAGCTGGGCTTCTGCCAAGAGCCTCCTATATGGAGAGGTCGCAGAGTTCGGAAGAAACGTACTTGCGATGACGCACGAAGAGGCCGCACTAGCTGTTCCTCGGGACAATGAACCCGGTGCGTTAGCAGGATTGGTTGCGCTCGCTGAGGGTTGGCCCGCGGTGATCGGTCTCGCCTCACTCGTTCAGGCACCGGTGCATCTCTCCGGTGGCGAGATGCCTGATGCATTGCACTCATATTTTGCGGAGGAGCTCTATCAAGGCATCGATCCCGAGCTTCAGTGGAGCCTCATCCAGCTATCGCTGGTGGCAACCGTGGATCTCGAGCTCGCGAACCTACTGTTCGCGGGACGAGCCAAGGCTGTACTCGAAGCGGCGTACGAGCGCGGTTTTCTCAATAAGGACGGCGATTCTTTTGACCTGCATCCGCTCCTACGCCAGTTCCTCCGGACGAAGCTCGTCGATATAGATGAGGACAAAGTAGAAGAAACTGTCCACACCCTCGCGCTGTGTTTGCTCAAGCGTTCAGCGTGGGACGAAGCCTTTTCTCTTGCGGAGGAGTTCGAACTCGGCGAAGTCTTTGCCGAAATTCTTACCCGCGCATTAGATGACCTCTTGGGCAAAGGGCGCCTCGCGACGCTGGAGCAATGGCTGGACCACGCGCGCAGATGGACTCCAAGCGACGACATCGTTCCACTCGCCGAGATCGAGTTGGCCTTCCGAAAGGGCAGGTGGATGGAGGCCGATGACAAAGCGAGGCACCTGGCGCGCCGGCTACCGCAAAAGCACCCATTCGCGTCGAAGGCCTTGTTCAGAGCGGCACTGGTTGCACAACTCGATGACCGTCAAGACGAGTCTCTGTCGCTCCTTAACGAGGCAAGGAATCGGTCAACCACGACCGCCGATCTTCGACGCGCTCTCTGGAGTCGTTTCATCACATTGGCCGATTCCGAGGAGCCCGAACTTGCCACCTCGGCCCTTCATGAACTTGAAAACCTGCCTCCATCGTCAATCGAAGACAGCGTGCGGATTAGTCAGGCGCCAATCCACTTCGCGGTGAGATGGGGCGGGTTGCGAGAGGCGCTCGAGCGTCATAGCACCGCGCTTACCCTGCTTGACAAGACGATCGATCCCCTAATCCGGACTGGCTTCATCCAGTCGTACGGAACTGCTTTGGCCCTGGTGGCTCGCTACCAGGAGGCATATGAAGTTGCAAGCCGACAGATCGGAGAAGCCGAGCGATCAGGTCTCGACTGGGTTCGCTCTCATGGACTCCAATTAATGGGGTTGGCGCAACTCGGACTACGGGAGTTCGAGCGCGCTGAGAAAGCCCTTACGGAGGCTTATCGCCTGGCGGAGGAGAACGACGACTATCACGCCAAGATCAACGCCTTGGCGCTGATGGCGCGCCTCAGTCTCGCGCGAGGTGATCCCGCCGATGCGCTTCGCCTCATAGAACCCGCTCGTTCGCGACTCGCAAGCCCGGGGATGGAAGGCGAGATTCGCTCAATTCGGGCGCTGATTTTGGCAGCGATGGGGATCCAAGACGAGGCCCGGCTGGAGATTTCCGCCTCGGCGTCGCTAACTGGCCATCTCGAGGCTCGTTGTCTCAGATCCTTCGCGGGTGCAATTCTCTCGGTTGCTGAGGACGAGACCGATTCCGGAGAGCAACTCGCGATCGCTCTTGATCAATCGAGCCAGACCGGTAATGCCGATTCGTTTGTTACCGCGTACCGCGCGACGCCGATGCTTCTTAAGGCAATCAACGATTCCGCACTCTTCCTGGATGAGTTTTTGCTCCACCCAATCGCCACGTATGACTCGATGCTCGGCACGAAAGCAGGACTCGGAATCAGGCGCGCCAAACCGCCTGCGGCCGACCCTCTCACCGAACGCGAGAATGAGGTCCTCATGCTTTTGCGCAGCGGGCTCTCCAATCGACAAATCGCAGGGTCGCTATGGATCGCGGAGTCGACGGTGAAGGTCCACGTGCGTCATATCTTCGACAAACTGGGAGTTCGAACTAGGACGGCCGCGGCGCTCTTTCGCGACGAATCGGGAACTAGGCCGTAGCTGCCTCAAGCACTGGTTGCTGTGCGTGCTGAGTCTCGAGAGTGAAATCGTCGCGGATCCCCGCGCGATACTCCTCACTCGAACTGGCCAAGATAGCCTCGAATGCCGCAACTACAGATGTGTCGAACTGGCTCTCCACAGCTTGCGCTAGTCGTAGTCGAGCAACACGACTCGGCATCGCGTCTCGATATGGGCGATCGGACGTCATTGCGTTATAGGCGTCCGCCACAGAAATTATTCGGGCGAGAAGTGGTATTTCATTGTCAGCGAGACCGTCCGGATATCCCAAACCATCGACTCGCTCATGGTGGTGACGCACAATCCGAGCAATCTCAGCGTAGTCCTCAACTTTGGACAGGATCCGTTCCCCAATCGCTGCGTGCTCTTCCATTTGGCGTCGCTCCTCAAGGGTAAGAGCGCCTGGCTTTTCCAACAATCCGGCAGGAAGGCCAACTTTCCCAATGTCGTGGACGAGGCCACAAAGATGGACGAGTTGTTGTTCCTCGGCGGGGAGACCGAGCCGGACAGCGATGTCGCGCGAGTAGATCGCGACCGCAGCCGAATGACCAGCCGTATAGCGGTCTCGGGCGTCCAACGTGGCGACCAGAGCACTTGCGAACGACAGACTTGCGCGTTCTAGTCGCGCGTTTGCATCGCCCAGGTGAGAGAGCGCTTCTTGCTGTTCCCGATACATGACATGCAACCGCTGGGCGGCGAGGGCTGGGATGAAGAAGAGAGCGGCACTCCAAGGTGTGAACGCGATGTAGCTGTAGGCCAAGATCCCCACCAGCGCCGTGTATAGAGGGAATCCAGCCAAGGCAACGGGGCCCGTCGTCCGAGCTAAGTCGCGGATGGATCCGGTTCCACGAAGCACAAGGGTTGTCCCGTTGAGCAGAAAGTCAAGCCCGAAATCAACAACAGCGGCCGCTGATGTTGCGGCGAGAATTCGAGCGAAGCTGTTCCCCCCGGACTGCATGACTTGGTAGGCGGCAACGCCGGCAAGCCCTCCCACAATCGTGCGGTTCCCAGTCCAGACCACCCACCGGGTGAAAGGCCGGCCAAAGTCGGGCAGAACGGTGATCGCTCCGATCAGTGCTGCTGCGAACGGACCGAAAACTACCGCCGCAAAAAGCAAAGGCAAGAAGACAACTGACAACTGCAGGTTGGCAGAAAGTCGTACGGTCTGCCTCTCGGCCACGATCGCAAGGACCGCGATCGCCGGGAGTGGCCAAGCAGAACGGGCATAGGGGAGGAATCCGATGGTCGTGGCAAGCCCCCCCACGAGGACCAGGCTGACGATCCCCAGAAGCCCGGCATAGATCCCAAGGCTCGAAAATCCGGTCTTAAAGCTCCCCGGAACCTTGAAAAGTCTGTTCGTATGTGCGTAAACTCGCAGTGCCGTCAGTCCCCCAAAAGAGGGAGTTCCTCATGCGTATCGCGCCTCGCGTGATCGCCGCGCTCAGTGCCGCCGTCTCAGTGGCAACTGTCGCCGGACAACTCAAGGCTTGGTAAGGCTCGCGTAGCTTCCGTTTTCCACAGAGTGTGGACATCCCCCTGTTGAGGGATTTCCACAGAAGGGTGGAAAACCGGGGACTATCGGGGCAGAGCTAGGCGATCAGGCCGCGTCGGAAACCGACGGCGACCGCGTGTGCCC
>DATAPE010000185.1:0-4922 GCA_036265345.1 Actinomycetota bacterium | reverse complement strand
CTGGCGGCGCTCGACGGCGCGGACGTCGATGTCGAGCTGCTCTACACGGCCGCGCTCGTCCACGACTTCGGCCTCGAGCACCCGGTGCCCGGGCGAGGACTTCACGATCCGCAGCGCCGACAGGGTCGTCGCGTGCGCGCGCGAAGCGGGTGTCGACGACTTCCGCTCCGAGTTGGCCGCCGACGCGATCGCCATCCACGCGCATCCGAGCGTCGACCCGGAGCTCGACCTGACGGGAGCCTGGATCCAGGCGGGCGCGCTATGCGACCTGGGGGGTTTCCGCCTGTGGGATCTGCCGAAGCCGTGGGTACAGGAGGTGATCGAGGAGCACCCGCGCGACGCCGTGATCAAGGCGGTGGTGGCGATGATCGGGGCGGAGTCGAAGGCGGTGCCCCACGGCCGCTTCGCGTTGTTGCGGCGGTGCGGGTACTTGCAGATGTTGGCGACCGGGCCCAAGTACGGGACGGCCGGGGTCAAGTAGTGAGGCAGCGACGGAGCAAGGGCGGAGGGTCGGCGCCGCCGTCGGGCTTGCTACTGGGCTCCTGACTGGTAGGCCTCGGGGACGGCGACCTCGAACCGCTCCCCAATTGCCTCCCGCCGCTGACTTGATGTGAACCGGCCGCACACGAGGTCGGCAGTCTCCCGATCGGGCCGGACGGATCAGGCGCCTCAGTCCCGTTACGTCGAGGGGCTAAGCCGATACGTTGAAGCTGAACATCATGCCGCTTTCGTGGTGCTCGGCGATGTGGCAGTGGGCCATCCAGCTTCCGGGATTCGTGACGCTCAGGAGGATGTCGACCGTTTCGCCTGTCCGCACGAGCACCGTGTCTTTCCAGACGAGATTGGGCTCGACGATTTCGTCGCGGGCGAGGATGAGAAAGCGGCCAGCCCCGTGCACGTGGAAGGGGTGGGGCATGGGATGGTCAGAGTCCATCTCGTTGATGAGGCGGATCTTCACCTCATCGCCGACGCGGAAGCGCCAGTCGATCGCGGCATTTTCCGCGCCTGTCTCCCGGTCGACCAGCTTCCACCGCATGTTGGCGGGTGTCGTCATCCGGTTGACCTCCAGCATGTCGTCCTCCCACTCGATCCCTTGAGGCGTCTCGTGGGCATGGCCTTCGCCGTGGTGACTGTGCTCGTGGTCATGCTCGTGATGCTCGTGGTGCTCGTGATCGGCGCTTTCTCCGACCAGGCTGACCGGCACGAGCTTCATGCCGCACTTCGGGCACTTGTCGGCCGTGCTGCTGACCACTTCCGGGTGCATCGGGCAGACGTACTCCGCCTCTTCTACCGCTTGCGCGAGCAGCTTCATCCCGCACTTCGGGCAGCTTCCCGGCTCCTCGCTGACCACTTCCGGGTGCATTGGACAGACGTAGACCACGGCCACACCTTCCGGTGCGTCCATCTCCATCTCGGCGACGAAGGCGAGGGTCTTTTCAGGAGGTGCGTCCAGGTAGGGCTGTATCCGCTTCCGCTCTGCGACCATGTCGGGGTTGGTTCGGAGACCGTCGAACTGCTTAGCGTGGTTGGGCGGCGCGGAGTCGTCGGTAACGGTGATTGAGGCGAGTTGGTAGGTGTGCTCGGGCGTGCGGTGCTCCAACGTCAGCTCTCCGGGTTCGCCGAAGAGAACGTCGACTACCACGCGCTCCGACGGAGCCAACAGCACCTCCTCGACAAACTCGTCCTGCTCATAGTGGCCACTATCCGCGCCGACCAGCTTCATCCGAGCACCCGGCAGGGCAACGTTGAAGACTCTGGTGTTCGCGGTGTTCGTGAAGTAGAAGCGGACGACCTCGTCACGCTTCGCTTCTAGCGAGAGGTCAGGCTCGCCTGAGATGAGCATGACGTTGCCGAAGCGGCCCATGGCGACGAAGGTCGTCTCTGTGGGGCTGAACGGCGACACCTTTCCTTCCTCGATGAAGATGTCGTCCAGCGTGAGTAGCAGCTCTCTATTGGCTGGCGGCCAGTAGTCGGTCTCGGCCGGGACGACGAGGATGTTTCCGTACAGGCCCATCTCCTGCCCGTAGTCCTCGCGGATGTGAGGGTGGTACCAGTAAGCGCCGGGATCAGGAGATTGCACTTGGTAGGTGAAGGTCTCTCCGACAGGGATCGCGGCCTGTGTCTCGTGCGTTCCGTCGTATCGGTTTTCGAGGCGGAGACCGTGCCAGTGCACCGTCGCGTCGAGGTCGCCGTGGTTTGTTACCTGGACGGTCACGGTCGAGGCCTCTGGAACTTTGAGGGTTGGGCCGGGAATCGACCCGTTGTAGGCGAGCATCCGCACGGTCGTGTCGCCCAGCCGTTTCGCGACAGGAATGATTTCAAGGGAGAACTCATCCCCGTCTGACAGCTCCACGACTTCTGTGAGAACTGCCTCCGGGAGACCCTCGGTCTCTGTCGGGAACGGGCCAATCGTCTGAGCGTCGTCAGTTGTGCGCATCACTCGATCCTTCCCTTGTGCCTGCATGTGCCCCGGCGCGCTGAGCTGCTTCTCCGCTCTCGCGAGTGTCGACCGTGGGCTTGTTCCGTCGATCGTAGAAGGTGTTGATCTGCTCTGCGATGAAGGCAGCATCGTCTTTCACCCATCCGATCAACGCGGAACCTCGCGTGTGCTGCCAGGTCAAGCCGAGAAAATAAAGCCCTGACACGCCCGTCATTCCGCGCCGGTGATTTAGCCGACCGTCGGGATCGAGCACGGGAAGCTCGATCCACGAGTAGTCGGGCCGGTAGCCGGTGGCCCAGATCAGCGCGTCGACCTCAAGTTCGCTTCCATCCTCGAAGCGCACCACCCGCCCCGAGGCATCCACCGCCCTCGGCTTCAACTCGACCCCGTATCGCCGCCGCAGCTCCCGCGGGCTCGATCCGATGAGCGTATCCCGATGTCGCAGCTTGCGCCCAAGCCGTGACTCGACCGTCTTGTTGAGCACCCCTGTCTTCGTCAGCCACCAAAACAGATCGCGGCCGAGGAATCGCTGGGGAAGAGGAGTCTGGCGCGAACCGACCGCAAGACAAACCTCGTGCGCTGTGGCCAGCTCCTTTGCGATCTGGAATCCGGTGTTGCCCCCACCCACAACCAGGACGGTTCCGTCGGGGACATCGCTGGGTTTGCGGTACCCGGTGCTGTGCACCTGGAACACCTCTGGCGCAAGCCTGCTCGCGAACTCAGGGACGAAAGGCATCTGAAAAGGCCCTGTCGCAACCACGACCTGATCGGCCGTGATCATCCTGTCGTCCACCTCAAGGAGAAAGCGACCACCCTCGGAGCTGAGTCTCCGCACTCTGCTGTTCAGCTCGATCGGAAGATCGAATGTCTGCGCGTACTGCCCCAGATAGGCAATCACCTCATCCCGACTTGGGTAGCCCTCGGGATCACCCGGAAAGGGCAGCCCCGGAAGGCCGCTGTACCGGCGGGGCGTGAAGAGAGTGAGGGACTCCCAACGAGTACGCCAAGCGGCAGCAATCGAGTCAGCCGAATCGAGGTTCACAAACCGCCGCCCTTCCTTCTTGATGAAGGAGCCGATAGCCAGACCGGCTTGGCCTGCTCCGATCACCACAATCTCAAAGCTCGAACCGGGACGCTCCGTTGACGACTCGCTCATGGGACTTGTGCGTTCCCGGACAGCCCTCTCCGAAACGAGCGGTAGAGCGCCATCGAAGGTTGAAACGGTGCGCGGTCGCCGCTCATTGCCCGAGTCCCATGTAGTTGTGGAACTGAACACCGGCAACGAGGGCGACTGCGATGATCGCCGAGACTGTCCAATCGACAACGAGGCAGAACGGCGGCCACCAGCGAGTGTTGGCGACGAACTGGTGGCGGTGTTGCCACAGATCCTTGAACCCGTGGCCCGCAAGCCCAGCGACCAGCAGCCACGGAGACACAGTCACGCCGACGGCGGCGATCACAACGACGCAGACGCGACCGCACTCTCGGCAACGACGACGCGTGGGCGTCCGTCAGCAACGGCGAAGCCGATATACACCGAAGCGATGACACCCAGACCCAACGCGTAGACGGTCGGAGCGTCAAGCCACCAGAACGCCAGCGGCGATGCCGCCTGCGCTACGCCGACGACGAGGCCCCAAATGACCGGGGTTCGCAGACCAGTCCGCACCGCGCTCCGGCCCCGGCTACGCCGACTCGCATGCGATGCCGTCGTGGTCGCGATCAAGCCCACGGTTGTACGACATCGCGATTCGGTAAAGCCGGTCACTGCGGAGGAACGTCGTCACGGGTCCTCCGGGGGTGTGGTCTCTCGCGTGGGCCTTGCCGATTCCGTGCCGGTACTTCTTGTTCAGGTTGGTGCAGTTCTTGCAAAGCGGCGGGGCCTTGGCTACCGCCACGTCGGCACCGACGAGAGCCGCGACCATCGCGGCCACCGCGATGAACCTGCGCATACGTCGGAGTATGAGCGCGAGATCCTTGTCCGCCTACACCCATCGGTGAGAGAAATTTGACTGCGCGGTACTGGGTCCGCGACAGGCTTAAAAACGCGATTCAGTCTGCGTCTTCGTTCCCTCCGAGAACGACGTTTGGCGGGATCGGCTGGTACCAGACTCGCGACCAGATCAGCTGCGCCGTTATCGGTCGAGGAGGTCTTGCAGTCCTATGATGGCGGGGTGACGTCTGCCGTGCCTGAGGCTCGGACCGTCCTTGCCGAACTCGAGGAGTCGAACCTGCTGCTCGTCCAGCAGGTCTTCAAGCCGATCGCGAACGAGTACCGGATCAGCGTGGCCCCTCCAGGCTCAACCGAGGAGGGGCGGCCGCTGCTCTACGTGACGCAGAAGAAGATGAAGATCAAGGAGGACATCCGCTTCCGCGTCGCGCCCGACGACGGCGATCACCTGTTCATGATCAAGTCGAAGTCGGTCTTCGAGTTCCGCGGCCGACACGAGGTGCTCGACGCCGACGGCGCAGTGATCGGGAT
>DATAPE010000184.1:0-45220 GCA_036265345.1 Actinomycetota bacterium | reverse complement strand
CCACGAGAGGCCTCAAGTTGATGCGATACACGCTGTACGTGTTCTGGGCGGGCCAGCCCATCGCGTGGTTGGTGCTGATGACGATCATGCTGCGTATCTCGAAGACGCCATCGGCCATGGTTCTCGCCTACTCGCTGTCCTGGGTGCTGGCGAGTGCGGGGGCGTTCGTGTCCTGGCGCAGAGAGAGCCGGAGATGGAGGGCAGATCCGATGGGGCCGGGCGATCTCTCGCGGCTGGTTCGTTACGCCGGCCCCCGCGCACCCGCGGCCCTCGCCTCGCAACTGCTGTTCTGGACGGACCTGTTCGTCCTGACGAATTACGTGTCTCACTCCGCAGTTGGGGTGTACTCGGCCGCGCTGCGCGTGGGTCAGATAGTGGTGCTGTTCTTGACGTCGGTGAACCTCATGTTCAGCCCCTTCGTAGCGGACCTGCACAACCGTGGCGAGACCGAGCGCCTGGATCGGTTGTTCAAGACCCTGACGCGGTGGACGGTGGCGGCCACGATGCCGGCATTCCTGTTGTTGGTGATCGCACCCTCGTCGGTGCTGCGCATATTCGGAGGGGCATTCGCAGGAGGAGAAACCGCTCTACTCATCCTCTTGGCCGGGCAGTTCATCAACATCCTCACTGGGAGCTCGGGGTTCGTGTTGATCATGGCGGGCTACACGGGCTGGGACCTCGTGGTCTACGCGGGCGCGCTTACTCTCGACCTGGTCCTTGCCTTCATCCTGTGCCCCCGCTACGGGATCGAGGGAGCAGCCGTCGCCAACGCCTGCACCTTCGCGGCGTCTAATCTCACCAGGCTGTTCCTGGTCAAGCGATTCGTGGGGATCCAGCCTTACGATCGGCAGTACGGGCGCCTCCTCGGGCCGGCCGCGGTCGCGCTCTTTGCGATGGCACTGGTGCACCAGCTCATCTCCGGGGGGTGGGTTATCAACCTTGCCGCGACCGGGCTTACCGGCGCTATCGCCTATGGGCTCGTATATCTCGCGATCGGGGTCACGCCGGGGGAGCGGAGTGCGGCTCTTGGGATAGTGAGTCGCATCCGCGGCCGATAATCATGAGCGTGAGCCGCGATTTCCTCTCCGAGCTGAACGACGTGCAGCGGGCGGCGGTGGAGCATCCCGCCGGCCCGGTGCTCGTCGTGGCGGGGGCCGGATCGGGCAAGACCCGGATCCTCACTTACCGGATCGCGTATCTGATCCAGCAGGGGGTCTCGCCGTTCGAGATCATCTCGATCACGTTCACGAACAAGGCCGCGGACGAGATGAAGCGCCGCGTCGCGTCGCTCGTGGGCAGCGTGGCCGAGAAGATGTGGGTATCGACCTTTCACTCCGCATGCGTCCGGATCCTGAGACGCGAAGCGCCGCGCCTCGGGGTCCGGTCCTCGTTCTCGATCTACGACGCCTCCGATACCGAGCGTCTGATCAAGGCGTGCCTGAAGGAGCTCGGCCTCGATCCCAAACGGGTTCCTCCTCGGTCGGTGGCCGGGACCATCTCGGATGCGAAGAACCGGCTGGTAGATGCAGGATTGTTCCAGGACTTCGCCTCGAACCCGTGGGAGCGGACTGTTGGCGAGGTCTATGGCGAGTATCAGCGCCGGTTGATGGAGTCGTCGGCTTTCGATTTCGACGATCTGATCATGCGCTGCGTCGAGATCTTCGATCGCTTTCCCGATGCGCTCGATCACTACCAGAGCCGTTTTCAGCACGTCCTGGTCGACGAGTTCCAGGACACCAACCACGCCCAGGCCCGGCTGGCGACGCTCCTGGCCGGCAAGTGGCGCAACATCTTCGTGGTGGGGGACGCAGACCAAGGCATCTATGCGTTCCGTGGAGCGACGATCAAGAACATGCTCGACTTCGAGCGGGACTGGCCCGAGGCCCACGTCATCACGCTCGAGCAGAACTATCGTTCGACTTCCACGATCTTGAACGCTGCGAATGCGGTGATCGAGAACAATCTGATGCGGCGGCCGAAAGCGCTGTGGACGCAGTCTGCTGCCGGCCATCCGATCACGCGCTACCACGCCCAGAACGAGCACGACGAAGCCGCATGGACCGCCGACGAGATCAGACGTCTGGTCGATCAAGGACTGGCGCTTGCAGACATGGCCGTCTTCTATCGGACGAACGCCCAATCGCGGGTTCTGGAAGAGGTGTTCTCTAAAGAGGAGGTTTCATACCGCGTGATCGGCGGCGTTCGCTTCTATGAGCGCCGGGAGATCAAGGACCTTCTCGCGTGGTTGCGGACCGCGATGAACCCATCCGATCCGGTGAGCGCAACCAGAGCGTCGACGGCGCCGCGACGGGGGATCGGAGATACCTCGATCGGCAAGCTGACCACGTTCGCTCAGCGCGAGGGCATCGGCCTGGGAGAGGCATTCGCACGCGCCGAAGAGGTCCCGGGGATCTCGAAAAGAGTGCTTGGAGGCATGCTCGAGATGGCGCGGCTCCTGGAGCGCATCCAAGAGGCCGCCGAACGCCGCGTCCCGCTTCCCGACATCGTCCAGATGACCTGGGAGATCACCGGCTACATGGATGAAGTGGCTTCGGAGCGCACCTTCGAGGCGCTATCCCGGCAGGAGAACCTCCGCGAGCTCGCAGGCGTCGCGCGAGAGTACGAGTCGTCCAACGACGATGCCACGCTCACGGGCTTCCTCGAGCAGATCTCGCTGATCACCGACACCGACACGGTCGAGGGAGATGAGGTCGGGGTCACGTTGATGACGCTGCACAACGCCAAGGGGCTCGAGTTTCCGGTCGTGTTCATCCTGGGGATGGAGGAGGGGATCTTTCCCCACATCCGAAGTCTCGGAGACCCCGATCAGCTCGAGGAGGAGCGGCGCCTCTGCTATGTGGGCATCACGCGCGCCAAGGAACGTCTCTATCTTCTCAACGCATGGTCCCGGAGCCTGTGGGGGGGCCTGAACTACAACCCGGCATCGCGCTTCCTGTCGGAGATACCGGAGGCTCTGGTGGGGATGGCGCAGCAAGAAGGCGTGTCGCCGAAGCGGCGCGTCGTCGGCGTCGAGCGGGATGCATCGGTGTTCCGCGTAGGACAGGAGGTCGAGCACGACCGCTGGGGCCGCGGCGTGATCCTCGAGATCGGCCGTTCCTCGGTCGGCCTGGAAGCGACGGTGAACTTCCCCGAGGCCGGCGGTGAGAAACGGCTGGATCTGAGCCTTGCCCCCCTGAAGCCGCTCTAGCCCGGCGCGTCATAGGTAAAAATGTCCAGCCGCAACGCGCGCTGACAAACATCGACGACCAGAGAAGGAGTGAACCTATGGCTGACGTGATCCTCTTCCACCACGCGCTCGGAGTGACCGACGGGATGGAAGCGTTCGCCGACCGGTTGCGTGACGGCGGGCACCGGGTGACGGTGGGTGATCTGTTCGGCGGCAAGACGTTCGACACGATCGAGGAAGGCGTCGCATTCGAGGAGGAGCTTGGGTGGGAGGAGATGATCGCGCGGAGCGAGGCGGCGATCGCACCGCTCCCACAAGAGATCGTGATCGGCGGATTCTCTTTGGGAGCCGTGTACGGACAGCGGCTCGCGCAGAAGCGCGCCGGCGCGCTAGGCGTCCTCCTGTACCACGCCGGTGACATCGCGCCTGCGGAGTTCGAGGCTCCGTGGCCGGCCGGCGTGGGGCTGCAGGTTCACGTCAGCGAAGGCGACAAGTGGTTCAACCGCGAAGGCGGCGAACAGCTCGTCGGCGAAGTGCCCGGCGCCGAGTTGTTCCTCTACCCGGGCTCGGGCCACCTGTTCACCGACAGCTCGTGGGAGGAGTATGACGCTGCGTCGACGGACCTGGTGATCGAGCGCACGCTCACGCTCCTCGACCACGTCGGGTAACGGCGTCGCCCTCGGTCGAAGCGATCGGTCGCCGGCATGCCCGGAGGTCAGTGCTCGAGGATCTGTACCGAATCGATATAGATCGGCGTGATCGGCGTCACGCTCTTTATCGGGTCGCTTCCGCCGTGGGTCTTCTGCTTACCGATCCGGACGAGGACGCCAGTGGACGAGGGATCGACCTGCCCGAAGATCGAGTACCTGGGATCGTATCCGGCGGGCTCGGAATGATGGATGACAATGAAGAACTGGCTTCCCCCGGAGTTGGGTTGGCCGGTGTTTGCCATCGCGACCACACCGAACACATAGTCGCGTGATTTGTTAGGGAGCTCATCGGGGATCGTGTAGCCGGGACCATCGGGCGGGACGCCATTGCGGTCGTTCGGATCGCCGGTTTGGATCACCGAGTTGTTCTCCACCCGGAACCAGCGGCGGCCGTTGTAGAAGCCGTGGCGCGCCAGGAAAACGAAGTTCGCCACGGTGTGCGGCGCCGAGTGCTCGAGCAGATCCAACTTGATGTCCCCGCAAGACGTATGGATGACGGCGCGGAAGTTCACCCCGGGCGGAACGTTAAGGCGAGGCGGGTGGCTCCAGTGACCTGGGGTGGTTGGCGAAGGCGGTTGCGCGCCGCACGCCGCCACGGCCCGGCCTCCCGGATGGTGCGAGTGGTGCGACTTACCCGCGTGCGACGGTGATCGGTTCACGATCGCCGCTCCCGTGAATGTCGCGCCCACCACGACTACGACCGCGGCCAGGCGCGCGATCCGTCGTCGCCGGAGCGTGGCGAGCCTGCCCTGGGACGACTCTGGTCGGCCGTCCGGTGCTTGAGTGCGGGACAACCGCAGCCTCTCCCTCTCGCAGGTCCGGGGCGCTCGAAGGCGCGTCACCGGCCGCGGTCTAGCCTGGCGTTGCGCCGCAGATGATAGGTGACGCCGGAGCCGTTCATCAGGACAGGGATGGTCCATATGCCCTGGTAGTGTCGCCAATCCCTGCTAGGGCGAGCAATCCCTCGGACTCGGTTGAAGGAGAGAATCAGCTTCGTGCCACGCGGTCGACCCCGCATCCTTGTCGCAAAGCCCGGGCTCGATGGGCACGACAGGGGCATCAAGGTAGTGGCGCGGGCACTGCGCGACGCCGGGGTCGAGGTGATCTACACGGGCCTTCACCAAACTCCCGAGCAGATCGCGTCTGCTGCCATCCAGGAGGACGTCGACGGCGTCGGCCTGTCCTGTCTGTCGGGTGCTCACATGACGTTGTTCCCCCGCATCGTCGAGCTGATCCGCAAGGAGCGCGGTGACGAGATCGTCGTATTCGGGGGCGGGATCATCCCGGATTCTGATATCCCAAAGCTCAAGGCCGCGGGGATCGCCGAGATCTTCACCCCCGGCACCACCACCAAGACGATCATCGAATGGGTGAACGCAAACATCGCCACGAACGGTGAGAAGTAGGCGTGGATCTCTTCGAGTACCAGGGGAAGGAGCTGTTGCGCAAGTTCGAGGTCCCGGTGCCCGAGGGGCGTGTCGCCTCGTCTCCGGAGGAGGCCGCCAACGCCGCTCATGGACTCGGCGGCAAGGTGATCGTCAAGGCTCAGGTGCAGGTCGGTGGACGGGGGAAAGCCGGAGGGATCAAGCTGGCGAGCTCCCCCGAGGAAGCCAGAGCGGTCGCGGAGCAGATCCTCGGCATGGACATCAAGGGCCACGTCGTGAAACGGGTTCTCGTCGAGCGTGCAGGCGACATAAAGGCGGAGTACTACTGCTCGTTCCTGTTGGATCGCTCGGAGCGCAACTTCCTTGGAATGATGAGCGCCAAAGGCGGCATGGACATAGAGGAGGTTGCGGTCTCCGATCCGGACGCGATAGCGCTCGTGCACATCGATCCTTTGCTCGGCATGTCCGACTTCCACGCGCGCGAGCTGGTTTTCGGCGCCCGCCTCGATCCAGACGCGCGCCGTGAAGCGATCGCGCTGCTACCGAAGTTGTACGGCGCGTTCGTGGGGCTGGACGCCTCGCTTATCGAGGTCAACCCTCTCGTTCTGACCGGAGACGGCAGGGTAGTAGCACTCGACGCCAAGGTCTCTCTTGATGACTCCGCTGCCTACCGCCATCCAAACTTCGACGACCTCAAGGCGGTCCACGAGGTACCCGAGCAGGAACGGGAGGCCAAGGAGAAGGGTCTCAACTTCATCAAGCTCGACGGCGACATCGGGATCATCGGCAACGGCGCGGGCCTTGTCATGGCGACCCTGGACGTGGTCAAAGCCGCCGGAGGCGAGCCTGCAAACTTTCTCGACGTCGGTGGCGGTGCGGGGGCCGATCTGCTATCGAGCGCGCTCGAGGTCATCACCTCGAACCCGGAGGTCAAGAGCGTTCTCGTTAATATCTTCGGCGGGATCACGCGCTGCGACTTGGTGGCCGAAGGGATCATCGACGCGCTCGGCAGGCTGGACGTGAAGGTTCCCATCGTGGTGCGTCTCGACGGCACGAACGCGGAGCAGGGCCGCAAGATGCTGGTCGACGCACCGCACCCGAAGCTCGTGCCAGCCGAGACGATGCTCGGCGCCGCTCGCACTGCGGTGGAGCTCGCTCACGGAGAGGGCGCCTGATGGCGATACTCGTCGATTCCGACACTCGCCTGGTAGTGCAAGGTCTGACCGGTCGGGAGGGATCGTTCCACGCGCAGCGCAACAAGGCCTACGGCACGAACCTCGTGGCAGGAGTCACTCCCGGCAAGGGCGGCGACGACGTGGATGGGACACCCATCTTCGACACCGTTCGCGAGTCGGTTCACACCACCGGGGCCAACACGTCGCTGATCTTCGTTCCCGCGAGATTCGCCTCCGATGCCATCCTGGAGGCTTACGACGCCGGCATCGATGTCATCGTCGCCATCACCGAGAACATCCCTGCGATGGATATGGCGAGGGCGGTGCCGTACCTGGCCCATGGCGACCGCTCAGTAGCGCTGATCGGACCGAACTGCCCCGGGCTCATCTCTCCGGGCATGGCGAATGTTGGCATCATCCCGGGCGAGATCTGCATGCGGGGGCCGGTCGGCCTGGTGTCGCGATCAGGCACGCTGACGTACCAGATCATTCACGAGCTCACCCAACGCGGCATCGGACAGTCGACGTGTGTGGGGATCGGCGGTGATCCGATCCCGGGCTCGGACTTTATCGATGTTCTTACCTGGTTCGAAGCGGATCCCGAAACCGAGCTGGTGGTTCTCGTCGGCGAGATCGGCGGCGACGCCGAAGAGCGCGCCGCGGCATGGGCGAAGGCCAATATGTCCAAGCCCGTGGTCGCGTACATCGCGGGGCTCACCGCGCCTCCGGGAAAGCGCATGGGGCACGCCGGAGCGATCATCTCGGGCTCGAAGGGGACCGCGGCCGCGAAGATCGATGCGCTGAAGGCAGCGGGCATCGAGGTGGGCGCGAACCCGACCGAGGTAGCGGAGATCGTCGCGCGTGCAAGAGCCTGAAGCGCTGAGCGCCACGTGCTCGGACCGGATGGAGAGCCTTGCGTAAGCCTCTGCTCAAAGGGCGGCCGGTGCGGTGACCGGGAGGATCGTCGTGCTTATCTCGGGGTCCGGCACTAACATGGAGGAGCTGGCGGATGCGTGCGCGCGAGGCGAAGTGCCCGGGCGGGTAGTGGCCGTGGTCTCGGACCGAGAGTGCATCGGCTTGAAGGCTGCGGAACGGCGCGGCATCGACGCGGCGGTCGTGGACTTCGGAAGTTTCGGTTCGCGCGAGGAGTGGAGCGACGCCCTTCGAATAACCGTCGAGCGTTACCAGCCCAATCTTGTCGTGTCGGCAGGCTTTATGCGAGTGACCTCGCCCGTGTTCGTCGACGCCTTCGCCGGCCGGTACATCAACCTGCACCCCGCGCTGCTCCCCAGCTTCCCGGGTGCCCACGGGGTAAGGGATGCGCTTATTGCCGGCGTGAAGGTGACCGGCTCGACGGTCCACTTCGTCGACTACCAGGTGGATCACGGTCCGATCCTGATGCAGGAGCCGGTTCCGATCGAGCAAGGCGACGACGAAGACTCCCTGCACGAGCGCATCAAGAAAGTGGAGCACCGGATGCTGCCCGTCGCTTGCAAACTGATCCTCGAGGGGAAGGTTCGGATCGAAAACGGAAGGACCCATGTAGATGATTAGCCGCGCGCTGCTCAGCGTTTCGGACAAGACGGGGATCGCCGACTTTGCCCGAGGCTTGACCGAACTGGGAGTCGAGGTGGTGTCCTCGGGTGGAACCGCTGCGGCCATCGCGGACGCCGGTGTGGCCGTGACGCTCGTGTCCGCCGTGACCGGATTCCAGGAGATCCTCGGCGGGCGCGTGAAGACGCTCCATCCCAAGATCCACGGGGCGATCCTGGCCGATCGCGCCGACCCCAAGCATCTCGCCGAGCTCGCCCAGCAGGGGATCGAGCCGATCGACCTTGTGGTGTGCAACCTCTATCCCTTCGAGCACGCGGTTGCGCATCCCAGTGTTAAGGAGCGCGACGCGATCGAACAGATAGACATCGGGGGGCCGGCGATGGTGCGGGCGGCGGCCAAGAACTTCCACTCGGTGGCCGTCGTCGTGCGCCCGTCGGAGTACGAGGCCATTCTGGGTGAGCTTCGAGAGCGCGGCGAGATCTCGCTCGACACGCGGCGCACCCTGGCGCTCGAGGCGTTCGGGCACACCGCTTCCTACGACGCGGCGATCGCTGCCTATCTGGGACGAGGCAGGCCGTTCCCGGACCGTCTAGTAGTTGTGGCAGACAAGGTGATGGATCTCCGCTACGGCGAGAATCCGCACCAGCATGCCGCTCTCTACCGCAGCAGCGGTCCGGTTACCGGCTTGGCTGCTGCGACTCAGCTACACGGCAAGGAGCTCTCCTACAACAACCTTCTCGACGCGGATGCCGCGTGGAAGCTCGTGCTCGAGCTCGAAGGGATCGGGTGCGCGATCATCAAACACTCGAATCCGTGCGGGGTGGCGCTTGCCGATTCGATCGAGACTGCTTACGAGAAAGCGCTCGACTGCGACCGCACGTCTGCCTTTGGGAGCATCGTCGCCTTGAACCGGCCTTGCAACGAGGCGACGGCAGAACAGATCACCGAGATCTTCACCGAGGTCGTGATCGCGCCTGATTTCGAGGACGGCGCGCTCAAGCTCCTGTCGGGCAAGAAGAACCTGCGTGTGCTTCGTGCCGACGGGCGGCTCGAGCCCGAGATGGATATGCGTCGCGTGTCGGGCGGCCTTCTGCTGCAGTCCCCCGACCGGGGCGAGGGAGACGAGGAGGGCAAGGTCGTGACGGAGGCCCAGCCCACCGAGCAGCAGCGGGCCGATCTGAGGTTTGCGTGGACGGTAGCCAAGCATGTGAAGTCGAACGCGATAGTTCTTGCCAAGGACGGAGCTGCGGTCGGAGTGGGGGCCGGCCAGATGAGCCGCGTTGAATCGACGGAGCTGGCGGCGCGCCGCGCCGGCGACAGGGCGCGCGGGACGGTGTGCGCGTCGGACGCGTACTTCCCGTTCCGCGATGGGCTTGATGCGGCGGTGGCCGCGGGGGCCGTGGCGGTCATCCAGCCCGGGGGATCGATACGGGATGAAGAGGTCATCGCCGCCGCCAACGAGCACGGGATCCCCATGATCTTCACCGGCAGGCGTCACTTCCGCCACTGAGCCGAACTCGGGCTCGCGGGCTCCGGGAACAGCCTCCTCTTCGCCCCTCTTCCCGGCTTGGTTCGCTGCGGGGGCAGCCGCCCGCTCCGTCGCCGGTTTCGCAGGCGGCCCCACCCTTCGGGTGGGAGCGCTGCTGAGGCTCCTCCGCGGGGACTGCCTCGTCGCCCTGCACCCGCCGACCTGTTGCCTGTGCCAGAAGGCGTCTTGATAGGGTCCGCGCCATGACGGCCACGATCATCGACGGCAAGGCGATCGCAGCGGAGATCCGAGCAGAGGTTGCCACCGAGACCAAGGTGCTCACCGATCGGGGCGTGACTCCAGGGCTGGCGACGGTGGTTGTCGGCGACGACCCCGCCTCGCGCATCTACGTTGCGAGCAAACGTAAGGCATGTGCGCAAGCCGGCATCGCCTCGTGGGATCACGATCTCGATGCGAGCACTCCGCAGGCCGAGCTCCTCGAGCTGTTGGGCCGGCTTGCCGCCGACGACCGGGTGCACGGCATCCTCGTGCAGCTGCCTCTTCCCGGCCACATCGATGAGGAGCTGGTTCTGGACGCCGTGCCGCCGCACAAGGATGCGGACGGATTCCATCCCTACAATCTTGGCCGGCTACTGGCGGGCAATCCGGTGGTGGCTCCGGCGACGCCGGCCGGCATCCAGGAGCTGCTACTCCGTACCGGTGTGGAAACCACAGGGGCCGAGGTGGTGGTCGTGGGCCGCTCCAACATCGTGGGCAAACCAGTGGCAGCCATGTTGATGCAGAAGAGACCCGGAGGTAACGCCACCGTAACGGTGTGTCACACCGCCACGAAAGATCTCGCCGCGCATACCAGGCGGGCGGACATCCTCATCGCTGCGATCGGCCGTCCGAAAGCGATCACGGCCCCCATGGTTGCTCCGGGTGCCGTCGTCATCGACGTCGGCATGAACCGCACCGAGGCGGGCCTGTCGGGCGATGTCGACTTCGACGCCGTGAGCGAGGTCGTCTCGGCAATCACCCCGGTTCCGGGCGGCGTGGGCCCGATGACGATAGCGATGCTGCTAAAGAACGTAGTAACCCTAGCTTCGTAGCCGGGTCAGCGTTCGGACTGCGGAACCCACTTTCGGGGGGCCGGCCCCACGTAGTTGCTGTCGGGGCGGATGAGCCGGTTGTCCGCGTACTGCTCCCGGACATGTGCGGTCCATCCCGCGACGCGGCTGCAAGCGAAGATCGGCGTGAAGAGGTCGGTGGGGATCCGCAGGTACCCATATACGGAGGCCGCGTAGAAGTCGACGTTGGGGTACAGGCCCTTCTCGTCCATCACGGTCTTCTCGATCTCCTGTGAGATCTCCCAGTTCGTCGGGTTGCCGGTCTTTTCCGCAAGGTCCTTCGCCATCTGGCGAAGATGCGTCGCCCTGGGGTCCTCGGTCTTGTAAACGCGGTGGCCGAAGCCCATCACCTTCTCTTTGTTCTTCAGCTTGTCCTGGATGTAGGAACGCGCCTTCGACGGCTCCTTGATCTCCTTGATCATCTTCATCACCGCTTCGTTGGCGCCGCCGTGTAGCGGACCTTTGAGTGCCGCGATCGCGGCCGTCACGGCAGAGTGCATATCCGACAACGTCGCCGCACACACTCGCGCGGCGAAGGTAGACGCGTTCATGGTGTGATCGGCGTGAAGGATGAGACAGACGTCGAAGATCCTGGCGACGTCATCGTCGGCCTTTTCGCCCTTCAGCATGTAGAGGAAGTTGGCCGCCTGCGACAGGCTCGGATCGGGCGGGATGAGATCGAGTCCGTTGCGGAGCCTGTCGTAGTAGGCCACGAACGTCGGGAATACCGCACACAATCGGATGGCCTTGCGGAGATTGGCATCGGGTGATGTCTCCCAACCGTCAGGGTCCCGTGCCGATGATGCCGAGCAAGTGGTGCGCAGCATCGACATCGGCGATGAGTTGTTCGCCAGCGGCGGGATCAATTGCATCGCGAATGCGTTGGGCTCGCGCTCGCCACCGAGCTCGACTCGCAGCTGCTCGAGCTGGGAAGCGTTCGGGAGCTCTAGGTTCTGGAGCAGATAGATGATCTCTTCGAACGTCGAATGATCGGCAAGGTCATGGATGTCGTAGCCGACGTACCACAGCCGGCCCTCCTTGCCGTCGATGTCGCTGAGTGCGGTTTCGGCGGCAACAACGCCTTCGAGTCCCTTGCCTGAAGTAGCCATCCCCTGCGCCTTCCTGGGAGACCGGTGTGCGAAGAGCAAGGCTATCAGCCAGGCGACCCTCTCGACCGTCGAAAGGACGTTGGGCGGCCCGCGAAAGGATGCCTTACCTTAGACACCCGCTTACCGACAGGAGCTGCGCAAATGTCACCACAGGTCCATCGCGTCACGCTGATCCCGGGAGACGGGACCGGCCCTGAGATCACCGAAGCCACCCGCCGCGTCCTCGAGGGGACTGGGGTCAAGTTCGAGTGGGAGGTGCAGCTGGCCGGCGTGGACGTGATGGAGGAGTTCGGCACCCCGCTCCCAGAACAGGTGCTCGAGTCGATCCGGACCAACAAGGTGGCCATCAAGGGTCCGATCACGACGCCGGTGGGGACTGGATTTCGGAGTGTGAACGTGGCCCTCCGCAAGGAACTGGATCTGTACATGTGCCTGCGGCCGTGCAAGTCGTATCCGGGCGTCCGGTCCCGGTACGAGAACATCGACCTGGTCGTCGTGCGCGAGAACCACGAGGACCTCTACGCGGGGATCGAGTTCGAACAGGGCTCCTCGGACGCCAAGAAACTGATCGATTTCCTCGCCGACCTCGGCACCCGGCGCATCCGTGAGGACAGCGGGATCTCGATAAAGCCGATCTCGGTGTTCGGGACGCAGCGAATAGTCCGGGCTGCGTTTGACTACGCGATCAAGAACGGACGGAAAAAGGTCACCGCGGTTCACAAAGCCAACATCATGAAGTTCTCCGACGGTTTGTTCCTGAAGACCGCACGCGAAGTGGCGGCGAACGAATATGCGGATTCCGGCGTCGAGTTCGAGGACCGCATCGTGGACAACATGTGCATGCAGCTCGTCCAGAAGCCAGAGCTCTACGACGTGCTGGTGCTGCCGAACCTCTACGGGGACGTTGTGTCCGATCTGGGAGCAGGTCTGATCGGGGGCCTCGGCGTGGCGCCGGGGGGCAACATAGGAGATGACGCTGCAGTGTTCGAGCCCACCCACGGATCGGCTCCCAAATACGCGGGTCAGGACAAGGTGAACCCCATGGCGATGATGCTCTCGGGCGTTCTGATGCTGCGTCACCTCGACGAGCCGGGCGCGGCCGACCGTCTCGAGTCCGCGATCTCAGCGGTTATCAGGGAGGGCACGCACGTCACCTACGACATGAAGCCGAGCCGGGACGATCCCACTGCGGTGGGCACTTCGGGAGTGGCCGACGCGATCCTGGAGAAGCTCGACGCCAGCGCGTTCTAGCCGAGGCCGCCCACGCTATGGGTGGCTAAGCTCGCACCGAACGGGAGGTGGTCATGGGTAGCAGGGTGACGGTGGTGGGGGCCGGGAATGTCGGGTCGAACACCGCCCGGCGGATCGCCGAAAAGGACCTTGCCGACGAGGTGGTCATGATCGACATCGTCGAGGGGCTGCCTCAGGGGCTGGCCCTCGATATCAACCAGTCCGCCGCGGTCGAGGAGTTTGAGTGCCGTGTGGTGGGGACCAACGACTATGCGGACACCGCGGAGTCCGATGTCGTGGTGATCACTGCGGGGCTCCCGCGCAAGCCGGGCATGAGCCGGATGGACCTTCTCGACACCAACACGAAGATCGTCGGTGGCGTCACCGAGCAGATCGCCGCGAACTCACCGGATACGACGATCATCGTCGTGTCGAACCCGCTCGACGAGATGACCTACCTCGCCTCGATCGTGTCCGACTTCCCCAAGGAGCGTGTGATGGGTATGGCGGGGGTCCTCGACTCGTCGAGATTGCGATTCTTCATCGCCGAGAAGCTGGATGTGCCGCCGGCCTCGGTCGAGGCGCTCACCCTCGGCTCGCATGGCGACCAGATGGTTGCCTTGCCCCGCCACGCCACCGTCCAGGGCAAGCCTCTGCCGGAGCTCGTGGACGAGCCCACCCTCGAGCAGCTGTTCCAGAGGACGAAGGATGCGGGGGCCGAGATCGTCAAATACCTGCAGAAGGGGAGCGCGTTCTATGCACCGTCGTCGTCGGCGGCTCGCATGGTCAACGCGATCCTCGGCGACACCGGCGAGGTCCTGCCGACGTGCGCATGGACGTCGGGTCAGTATGGGATCTCCGACGTTTACCTGGGCGTCCCGGCCTCACTGGGCAAGGGTGGCGTCACCGGGATCGTCGAGCTCGACCTGAACGAAGATGAGCTGACCCAACTTCGCGACGCTGCCGAAGCGATCCGGGACAAGTGCAAGGAGCTCGCCAGCCTCCGCAACAAGTAGGCACTCGGCTTGCGACCAGTCAGCCGTCGCCGTCCGGCAAAGGCCTCGCGGAGCGTTGCAGCTTTCCGGTCGCGGTGCGGGGGAGAGAAGCCACGATCTCGATCCGACGGGGGCACTTGAATCCCGCCAGCCGCTCTCTCGCCCAACTCCGCAAGAGTTCGGGATCGAGGGGCTGCTGGGGCTCGCGGACCACCTTCGCCACCACCTCTTGCCCCCACTCCGGGTGGGGCGCGGCATGCACCATCGCTTCTTTCACCGCGGGATGACTTTCGAGGACCGCTTCTATCTCTTGCGGGTGCACGTTGATCCCACCGGTGATGATCATGTCGTGCTTGCGGCCGGTCAGGAACAGATAACCGTCGCGGTCCAGGTAACCGAGATCGCCCACCGTGAACGCGGAGCCGCTCCACGCGGCCTCGGTCTTCTGCGGATCTCTCCAGTACTCGAACAGCCCCGTGTCCGGAGCGCTTGCCCATACCTCGCCGACCTCGCCGGTGGGCATCTCATTGCCATGTTCGTCCGTGATCACCACCTTAGCCGGCGAGGTGCCAACGCCGACGCTCCCCGGCTTCCTCAGCCATTCGTCGGATGAGATGCGCGTGGCAACTCCCTCGGTCGACCCGTAGAACTCCCACACCGAGCCCGGCGGAAAGAGATCGATGACTTTGCGCTTGGTCTCTTCACGGATGGGGGCCCCCGCGTGCGCCAGGAGTCGCACCGACGACAGGTCGTAGCGCGCCAGCTTGTATCCGAGCGCCAGGATCCGTTCCAGGTGCGTGGGCACCATGAATGTGGTGGTGATGCCGAGGAGGTCGATGGTTGCCAGTGCTTCCTCGGCCTCGAACCGCGGCTGCAAGACCACCGTTCCGCCGGCCTCAAGGGTGCGGAGCGCGAAGCGGTGGGGAGCCGAGTGCGGTAACGGAGAGCACACCAGATGCAGATCGTCCGGACGCAGTCCCCATTGGTCGATGAAGTCATCCGCCACGCTCGTTGCGTCGGGCACGCTCTGCAGTGGGGCCCAGACGCCCTTCGGTTGCCCCGTGGTTCCCGACGTGTAGTGCATCGGCCGCCCGCGGGTCACGTCGGCCACCTCGGCCGGCGCCGCCTCGTGCAAGCATCGCTCGTAGGCATCCCCGAAAGTGATGACTCGCTCCACGTCGGGATCACGCTCGATGGCGCGATCGGTGAGAAGCCAGCGCGTCCCGGAGTCCTCCAACAGGAAAGCGATCTCGGCCGGCGTGAGCAGGGGGTTGATGGGAACTGGAACTATCCCTGCCCGCAGTGCCCCGGCCGTTACCTCGAGAGACTCTGGACGATTGGCGGACAGCACCGCGATGCGATCCCCCTCGCTCACGCCTCCTGCGTGCAGAGCCCCGGCGAGGCGCCGTTGTCTCGAGTCGAGCTCGCCGAATGAGATGGTGCTGCCCAGGGCCACTATCGCGGGAACATCGGGCGTTTCTCGAGCGAAGGCTCCGATCCCTGTCATGGGTCCTCATCGCCCCCTAGCCGCATCGATCGCAGGATAAAACGGGCACATCCAACCGGCCGGGCACCTGCGAACCTGAAGCATGGCAGTCCTCCAGCGTCACGCGCCCACATGCGTCGCCTGGGAGGGCTCTGGCGAGAGGGACGGCCGCTACTATGCCCCCGTGCCGGCTGCACCCAATGGGGACATCCTCGAACGTCTCTTAGCGCGCGACGAAAACACTTTCCGTGCCGTTGTCGAGAGTTACGGCGCCGCTGTGTTGGGGATCGCCCGGCGCGTCCTCGCGGATCCCAACCTCGCCGAAGAGGTTGCACAGGACACGTTCGTTGCGCTGTGGCGGCGACCCGGGGCCTTCGATCCGGAGCGCGGGAGCCTGAGGGCGTTCCTACTGGTCGTGGCCCGGAACAAGGCGGTCGACCTGGTGCGGCGGGAAGAGGCCCGGAAGCGAGCCACCGAGAGCCTGCTTCAGGAGGCAGCGTTGCCATCCGATATCGCTCCCGACGACGAACGTATAGAGGAGAGAGAAGAGATCCGCAGGGCGCTTGCCCAGCTGTCATCGGTCCAGCGAGAGGCCATCGTCCTGGCCTATTTCGGGGGCCGGACCTACCGGGAGGTCGCTCGCGACCTGGAGATCCCAGAGGGCACCGCCAAGACCCGCCTGCGAGATGCACTGGTGAGATTGAGGACGCTGCTAAGCGCGTCGGAGGAGAGTCGAGGATGGAATTGAGCCACGAGGCCGCCAAGGACCTCATCGCTCCATACGTTCTCGGCGCGGTCTCGCCCGAGGAAGAGGCCTCGATCCGGGATCACATCATGTCGTGCGATGAGTGCATGCAAGAGGCTGAGAGCCTCTCGATCGCCACCTCGGCGTTGCCCCTGCTTGCCGATCCCGTCGAGTTGCCTCCGGGCTTCGTGGACCGGGTCGTGGCTCAAGTGCACGATGCGCGCCCCGCGACCAGATCGGCGACTGCGGGGGCCCGTGAGCGCGGCTACCGCCGGTGGACGGGCGTCCAGGTGGTGGCCACTTCGGGACTTCTCGTTCTTGCACTGATCCTCGGAGGGTTCCTGATCAATCAGCACGCGAACCTCCAGCAGCGGCAGAAGGTGCTTACCGCCCTTCTGCGCCACGAAGGAGATGGGATGGTTCTCCGGGGACCGTCCGGGATGGTGGCGAAGGTCATCCCGACGACGAACGGCTCGATCTTCGTAGCCTCAGGGCTGCATGAACCGCCCGCCGACCACACTTATCAGCTGTGGCTGCTCCGGAACGGCACTCCCGTAAGCGCGGGCACGTTCACGATGAAAGGCGGTCTGGCCGTCCTCGAGTCGCAACTGGCCCTGGACGGATACGACCAGGCGGCAGTCACCGTCGAACCCGCCGGCGGCTCCGATCACCCGACGACGCAACCGATAATCACCTCGAACTAGACAGCCCTGCTGGGCCCCGCGACCTCCTTCTCGCTCTGTTCTGACAGGCAACGGCAGCTTGCCAGCCTGCTCCCGGATCTCTCGACCGGGGAAGCCGGGTGCAAGGAGGATCTTTCGCCGCCGTGACCACGCTGGGACGCGAGCGCGATGAAGGGCCCAACGGTTAAGACTCGGGACGTTTCTGAATCTCGGTCGAGGACCGGAGCCTGGGGGGCGCAATGCGCGTCTATAGAGCATGATGCGGAAGCTCGATGCAGGCGGGACGGCCGTGACCGAGAGCATCCAACGGGGGCGAGCGTCGGGACGGCTCGCTGAGTTGTACGAACTGCATTCCCCTGAAGCTATCCGGCTTGCTTATCTCTTAACTGGCGACGTCGAGCTCGCTCAGGATCTCGTCCAGGAAGCGTTTGTGAAATTGGTTGGTCACTTCACCGACCTGATCCGAGCGCAATCGTTCGACGCGTACCTAAAACGCACGATCGTCAATCTTGCCTACGGCCACTTTCGGCGGCGGCGAGTGGAGCGTGCCTACTCCGTAAGAGTTCAAACACTCACGAGAACGTCGACCGAGTTCCCCGACGTTGAGGAGCGCGACGAGTTGTGGAACCGCCTTCACCTCATCGCGCCTCGCCAACGGGCAGCACTCGTCCTTCGTTACTACGACGATCTATCCGAGCAGCAGACGGCCGACGTACTTGGCTGCTCCGTGCGAACGGTGAAGTCATTGGTCGCGCGCGGTTTACATGCGATGCGACTTCAAGGGGGTCAACGTGACTGATTTCGAGCGAGAGCTAAGCGACATGATGCATCGGCACGCCGAAGGATTGAACCAGAAGCCACTTGCCACCCGCAAGCTGGTCTGGCGAGCGTGGCGGCGCCGTGCAGCGACGGCAACTGTCGCCGGGGTAGCGGTCGTTGGCCTGGCTCTGGGGGGGATAACTCTGATCCCAAGGCTTGCCTCCCATGTGGCTCCCGCGCACCACTCTCAGAGAGACACAGGGGGACCCACCCTGCTGGCCCCACTGTGCGGCGATGTCAACGGGGGGCAGCCTGCTTGCCCCACGACGACACCAGCAGGTGACTACCGCTCGGCGCTACGGAGCCTCGGCACGGAATGGCCGTTCAGGTTCACGCTTCCCTCGGGCTGGAAGGTGAACGCTCTCCCGGAAGGGCGCGGCCTGGATCTGATCGACAGCAAAAGAGTAGGTGCCTCACTGCTCGTCTTTCCGCATGCCGCCGATGGAAACCCGGCGAATGACTCGGGGCCACAGACCCTCGCCGATTCGGTAACCCGCAGACCATCGCTCGATGCGTCGGTTCCGACTCAGACTACGTTCGCGGGGATGCCGGCCTGGGCGGTTGATGTCCGCGTCCGCGAAGGAGCTCCCACGACCTTTCATTGCCGCATCGGCGAACCAGGCTCGAGGGAATGGAAGCCCTGGCAGCCGAGTGCAAGATGCGTACCCCTCTTTCGAGATCGCCAGAGCCTCTATGGACAGGCCGCGGTCGCTCCTCTCGACGGCAAGGCTGCCAGGCTCATCTTCTTCACCGGACCCCGTCGAGTGACGGCGGTGCTATGGGTGTGGAATCTGGGCCGCTTCGGGGGGGATCTCGGGGGATCCCCAGTCCAACGTGTGCTCGAGAGTTTCCGCTTCGAGCGACAACACAAGTCTTCCGCTTGACTCCCTCAGTGGGACGTCAACTCCTCAGCGTTTCAGGAGCTTGTAAAGCAGCAGTGAGGCAGTCTCGTGGAGAAGTTCGCCGGCCTTCGTGGCCCGGCTGCGGTTTAGCTCTACGTAGGAGTCCGGGCTGGTGTAGACCGGCTGGAAGCCGAGGTCTGAAGCTTCAGTCTTGATCCGTTCGCTGTGGAGCGGATCGGAGACCAGAAGCACCGACTCGATGTGGTGCCTGACGGCTACCTGGTGCACGCTCTTCATGCTCTGGAGCGTGTTGCGGCCGACGTTCTGACCCAGGATGTGGTCGGCGGGGATGCCCTGGCTCTCCAGGTACTTCCTGGCCGCCTCCGCCTCGGTGAAGTTGTCACCGGGTTCTTTACCCCCGGTGACGATCACCGTGTGGGAGTAGCCGTTCTGATAGAGGAATCTCGCGTGATCGAGACGCGCCTTGAACACCGGTGAGGGGACACCGTTGTACTGGGCTGCTCCCAGCACCACGATCGCGTCGGCGCGATGCAGCTCGTCCCGGTGTGATTGTCGCCAGATGGTAAACGCCAGCCACGCGGGGTAGGCCGCGATGAGCAGAACCACTACGAGGAGGTACCTGATCATCCTCACGACGGCCTGGTTCCTCTAGAAGGATTGGAACAATGCAGCTTGCTTGACTTCTTGGATGGCTTTCGTGACTTTGATACCGCGGGGACAGGCTGTCGTGCAGTTGAAGGTAGTCCGGCATTTGAAAGCGCCGTCTTTTTGGGACAGGATCTCGAGTCGCTCGCGGCTTCCTGCATCGCGCGAGTCGAAGATGAAGCGATGCGCGTTGACGATGGCCGCTGGGCCCACGTATTGCTCGTCCGCCCAATAGATGGGACAGGAAGTCGTGCAGGCCGCGCACAGGATGCACTTGGTCGTGTCGTCGAAGCGCCGGCGGTCTTCGGGGGATTGGATCCTCTCGCGCTCAGGCTCTCGCTCCTTCTCATCCGTGATCAACCACGGCTTGACCGCCAGGTAACCATCGAAGAACGGATCCATGTCGACTACGAGGTCCTTGACCATCGGAAGACCACGGATGGGTTCCACCCGGATGGGCTGCTTGAGGTCCCTGATCAGAGCCTTGCATGCAAGGGCGTTCTCGCCGTTTATCAGCATCGCGTCGGAGCCGCAGACGCCGTGCGCGCATGACCGGCGCAGGGCAAGTGAAGAGTCCTGGTACCACTTGATGCTGTGAAGGCATGCGAGCAGGGTGTTCATCGGCTCCGCCTGGACCGTGTAGCCCTCGAAGTGAGGCTCGCGGTCCTTCTCCGGGTCGAATCTCAGGATCTCCAGCCGGACGTCCACGGCCGTCAGTACTTCCGCTCGACCGGTATGTAGCGTCCCATCGTCACGTCCTTGTAAGAGAGCTCATGCGTACCGTCTTCGGTCCTCGTGATGAAGGTGTGCTTTAGCCAGTGCTCGTCCTCACGAAGCTGGTGATCCTCACGATAGTGCCCGCCCCGGCTCTCGGTCCGGGCACGGGCGGAAACCACCAACGCCTCTGCCATCTCGAGCAGGAAGCCAAGCTCCAGGTGCTCGGTGAGCTCGGTGTTGAAGACCTTGCTGCGGTCCTTCACCTTGGTCCCCGCGTACCGTTGTCGCAGACGATGGAGGCTGTCCAATACAGAACTCAAAGACTCCTCGGTCCGCACCACCGACGCTTTGTCCATCATCTCGTCCTGGAGCGTCGTACGGATCTCGGCGGGCGAGTCGCGCCCCGGGCCCTCGTACAGCGATGCGATCCAGTCGCGGCTCGGCGCCTCTGGGTCCTCTCGCAGCGCCGGCTTTTTGTGGGTCGAGGAATATTCACTCATCGCCAGGCCTCCGCGCCTACCGAACACCACGATGTCGAGGAGCGAGTTGGTCCCCAGCCGGTTCGCGCCGTGGACCGATACGCATGCACACTCGCCGGCAGCGTAGAAACCCGGTACTACCTCTCCCGTGCTGTTGCGCAGAACCTCGGCCTCGACGTTGGTAGGGATCCCGCCCATCGCATAGTGGGCGGTTGGGACGATGGGGACGGGCTCCTTGATCGGATCGACGTTCAAGTAGGTCCGTGCAAACTCGGTGATGTCGGGCAGCTTCTTCTCGATCACCTCGGGGTCCACGTCGGTCAGGTCCAGGAGTATGTAGTCCTTGTCCGGTCCGGCCCCCCTGCCCTCTTTGATCTCGAAGAACTCAGCTCGCGAGACCATGTCGCGGGGAGCCAGGTCCTTGATCGTGGGCGCGTAACGCTCCATGAAGCGTTCTCCATCGCTGTTGCGCAGGATCGCCCCCTCACCGCGGGCGGCCTCGGATAACAGGATCCCCAACCCATACAGGCCGGTGGGATGGAACTGGAAGAACTCCATATCTTCCAGTGGGAGCCCGCTGCGATAGACAACCCCGGGACCGTCGCCGGTCAGCGTATGAGCGTTCGACGTGATCTTGAACATCTTTCCGTAACCACCGGTCGCGAACAGCACTGAGGTCGCATGGAACACATGAAGCTCGCCGGTCGCCAGCTCGTAGGCGACGATGCCCGCGCACGCTCCTTCCTCCATCAGGAGATCCAGAACGAAGTACTCGTTGAAGAACTCGACCCCTTGCTTGTTGCACTGCTGGTAGAGAGTCTGCAGGATCATGTGACCCGTGCGGTCGGCCGCGTAGCACGCACGCCTCACCGCCGATTCACCGTGATTGCGCGTGTGGCCCCCGAAGCGGCGCTGGTCGATCTTGCCGTCAGGTGTTCGGTTGAAGGGAAGCCCCATGCGCTCGAGCTCCAGGACCGACTCCACGGCTTCCTTGCACATGATGTCGACCGCGTCCTGATCGGCAAGGAAGTCCGAGCCCTTGACGGTGTCGAACGCGTGCCACTCCCACGAGTCCTCCTCGACGTTGGCAAGGGCCGCACACATTCCTCCCTGGGCGGCCCCCGTATGTGAACGCGTCGGATAGAGCTTGGAAACGACTGCGGTCCTGACCCGGGTGCCTGCTTCGAGGGCGGCTCTGAGTCCTGCGCCGCCCGCGCCCACGATGACGGCGTCGTACTCGTGGAACCGGGTCATGCAGGAGCTTTGAAAGTCACCACGACGGCGGTGCCCATGATCATCAACACAAAGGTCAGCGTGTACAGCACCGTCTTGATCGTCGTTCGCAGTGCCGGAGCGTGAACGTAGTCCTCGATGATCACCCGAAGGCCGTTGGTTCCGTGAAGCAGCGCCAGGAACAACATCGCCCAGTCGAAGGTCTTCCATCCCACCGAGGCCCAGCGACTGGCGACGAACGCGTAGTCGACCCTTTCAACCCCCTTGCCCATCAGATGCATGATGTAGAGGTGGATGAGGACGAGGAAAAGCAGGATCACTCCCGAGATCCTCATGAAGAACCACGACCACACCTCGAACGAAGACGGCCGCCGCTCAGGGCTGAATGCCTGGGGCTTGTGCTTTCGGTAGACGTCTTCGACAGTCGCCATGGACGACCGGAATCCTAATGGCACGGAGGTTCGCTTTCCGTCGGCTATCGGTGCCTTCCTGACGCCATCCACTTAGCATGGCCTCGTGAGACAGGAACGCCGCACCGATTCCGGCATCGACGTACAGGCCGTGTATACACCAGACGAAGTCAAGATCGACGTCGCCACCGACCTAGGGACTCCCGGCGAGTATCCGTACACGCGCGGCATCTATCCGGACATGTATCGAGGCCGGCTGTGGACGATGCGGCAGTACGCGGGGTTCGGCAGCGCGTCGGAAACGAACGCTCGCTTCCACTATCTCCTGACCGCCGGGCAGACCGGCTTGTCCACCGCCTTTGACCTTCCGACCCAGATGGGTCTGGACTCCGACCATCCCAAGGCCGAGGGAGAGGTGGGCCGTGTCGGTGTCGCCATCGACTCCCTGGCCGACATGGAAGCCCTGCTGGCGGACATTCCGCTGGGAGAGGTGTCCACGTCGATGACCATCAACGCGACTGCCGCGATCCTGCTCCTCCTCTACGAGCTGGTCGCCGAGGGCCAAGGAGTGTCGCCCGAGCACATCACCGGGACGACCCAGAACGACATCCTGAAGGAGTACACGGCCCGCGGGACGTACATCTACCCTCCGAAGCCTTCGATGCGTATCGTTACCGACCTCTTCGCTTACTGCCGAGACCGGATGCCGCGCTGGAACACGATCTCCATCTCCGGCTATCACATGCGCGAGGCGGGTTGCACCGCAGCCCAGGAGATCGCGTTCACGCTCGCCGACGGCATCGCCTACGTCGAAGCGGCTGTGGCCGCCGGGCTGGGGGTTGACGATTTTGCCCCGCGGCTCTCGTTCTTCTTCGCATGTCACATGAACTTCTTCGAAGAGGTGGCCAAGTTCAGGGCCGCGCGGAGGTTATGGGCCCGTCTGATGAAGGAGCGCTTCAAGGCAGCCGATCCGAGGTCGATGATGCTTCGCTTCCACACGCAGACGGGCGGCGCCACGCTGACTGCGCAACAACCTGAGAACAACATCGTCCGGACCACGCTCGAGGCGCTCTCCGCGGTGCTCGGAGGGACGCAATCGCTGCATACGAACTCATTCGATGAGGCGGTGTCGCTGCCCAGCGAGAGGGCGGCGCGGATCGCGCTGCGGACCCAGCAGGTGCTCGGGTACGAGTCGGGGGTCGCTGATACTGCCGACCCCCTCGGAGGATCGTGGTTCATCGAGTCCCTGACGGACGAGCTGGAGGGACTCGCACAGGCTCTGTTGGATCAGGTCGACGAGCTGGGTGGAGCGGTGGCCGCGATCGAGACCGGATGGATGAAGCGAGAGATCGAGGAGTCGGCCTACCGGATCGCCAAGACCACAGAATCCGGCGAGCGCGTTGTCGTAGGTGTCAATCGGTTCACCGACGAGCCCGGTCCGGGGGCCGAGATCCTCGAGCTCGATCCCGAGCTTCAGGCCCAGCAATGGGACCGCCTGGAACGCTTACGCAAGGAACGCGATCAGCAGGCCGTCGCCGCGGCCCTCAAGTCGGTGGAAGAGACCGCGCGAGGAACGGGCAACTTGCTCCCCAGCATGCGGGAAGCGCTGGCCGTGCACGCAACCCTGGGGGAGGTATCCGACGCGCTCCGAGAGGTGTTCGGTGAGTACGAACCTGGGGCCGGTGGCTGATGACGATCGAGCGGGTGGCGGTGATCGGCGGTACCGGTGACGAAGGGTTCGGTCTCGCCACCAGATGGGCGGCAGCCGGGATCGAAGTCGTGATCGGGTCGCGGGAGACGGCGAAAGCCGAGAAGGCGGCCGCACGACTGGCGGAGCTGGTTCCCGCCGGCAACGTGAGCGGAGCCGAGAATCCCCGTGCCGCGGCCGATGCGCAGATCGTCGTTGTCACCATCCCGTTCTCCGGCGTGCCGACGATCTATAGATCGATCGCGGAGCATCTCCCCGACGGCGCAGTCGTTATCGATACGACGGTTCCGGTGCAGGCGTCGATAGGCGGCAGGCCCACGCACGTATTCGGGGTGTGGGAAGGCTCGGCCGCCCAGCTGGGCCGGAGCTTGCTCCCGGCCCACATAAAGATGTGCGCCGCGTTCCATTCGCTCTCGGCGGCCGCGCTGTCCGATCGTGATGCCGTGCTGCACGGCGACGTCCTTGGGTGTGGCCACAAGGAGGGCAAGGAGGCGGTCAAGGCGTTGACCGGGGCCATCCCAGAGCTCCGTTTCGTCGACGCCGGCCCCCTCGAGAACGCGCGCATCGTCGAAACCATCACCGCTCTGTTGATAGGCATCAATCGCCGTTATGGGATCGACAGGGCGGGGGTCCACATTACGAACCTCCCGGAATGAGCTAGCGGATCACCGCCACGGTCGCTCCGGCCTCTACCGACTGACCGGGCTGCACCGGCAGCTCTGCGATCGTTCCATCGGAGTGCGCAACGATCGAGTTCTCCATCTTCATTGCCTCGAGGACGCACACTGCATCCCCGGCTTTTACGGCATCGCCCACCGCCACGGAAACCTTCACGATCGTGCCTTGCATCGGAGCCGACAGGACCTCGCCGCTGCCTGCGTGGCCTTTCCCCGACCGCTGCGGAGGAGCGGGCTTCCGGTTCCGGGCGCCGGTCACTTCCTCTCGCACCACCACGGAGAACCGCTTGCCCTCGAGCTCGAGGTCGAGGCGACGCTGCGCGGTCTGTTCCTGGACATCAGCAAGGTCGTCCGCTGTATCCGCCAGGACCGACAGGTCCAACTCCTGCTCGACCGTTCCGGTGTGGTAGTTGCCGGAGACGAAAGCGTCGTCCTGCAGCATCAATCGATGGAATGGGATCGAGGTTCGGAGACCTTCGATCGAGTATTCGCTGAGCGCTCGAAGCATCCTGCGGCGAGCCTCTTCCCGGTTGCCGCCAAACGTGATCAGTTTCGAGACCAACGGGTCGTACGCCTGTGACACGGTGGCTCCGGCGGCCATCCCAGAGTCGACCCGCACCCCCGGCCCCCCGGGCTCCCTGTACTGTCCGATCGTCCCCGGAGACGGCATGAACCCCCTCGCCGCGTCCTCGGCGTTGATGCGGCATTCGATCGCGTGTCCGTGCAGTTCGATGTCGTCCTGGGAGAAGTTCAGCGGTTCATTAGCGGCGATCAACAGTTGGGCGACCACGAGATCGATCGCCGTCACGAGCTCGGTCACCGGATGCTCGACCTGCAGCCGGGTATTCATCTCGAGGAAGTAGAACGTGGTGCCATCGGCATCGAGAAGGAATTCGCAAGTTCCAGCGTTGCGGTATCCCACCTGTTTGGAAACGCGCGCGGCGGCTTCCATGATCGCTTCGCGGACCTGTGGTTCCAGGGCCGGAGACGGCGACTCCTCGATCAGCTTCTGATGACGCCGCTGGAGGGAGCAATCTCTCTCCGGGAACGACACGATCGCACCCGACGCGTCGCCAAGGACCTGGATCTCGATATGGCGAGGTCGTTGCAGGTAACGCTCGAGATATACGTCTGGTGACGAGAAGTAGGCGAGCGCCTCGCGGGCCGCGCCGGAGAGCGCTTCGTTCGCATCGGTGATATCGGTGACGACGCGGAAACCTTTGCCGCCGCCACCTGCGGAGGCTTTTATCGCCACCGGAAGGCCATGCTTCCCGGCGAATTCCTCGACCTGCTCGGCGGTCGTGACGGGCTGGGGCGTCCCCGGAACCGTCGCAACGCCGGCGTCGGTCGCTGCTCTGCGAGCGGCGACCTTGTCGCCCATCGCGTCGATCACGTCCGCCGCAGGGCCCACCCAGGTCAGACCGGCGTCGGTCACCGCCCGAGCGAAGCCAGCATTCTCCGCGAGGAAGCCGTAGCCGGGGTGGACCGCCTCCGCTCTGGACCTCTTTGCTGCCTCCAAGATGGCTTCGATATTGAGGTAGGACTGTGCCGCCGGTCCGGGTCCCACGTTGTAGGCCTCATCGGCGAAACGGGTGTGGACGGCTTCAACATCCAGGTCGGAATAGACGGCGACGGTGGCGATCCCAAGGTCCCGGCACCCGCGCATCACCCGGACGGCGATCTCTCCACGATTGGCCACGAGAAGCTTCTTGAACATCGCTTCGTATCCTAGGGGGGTGCCGGTCGATCTGAACAAGTATGTGATCGAGCTGGCTCTGCGGGGCCGGTTCGGACGACCCTTCAAGTACCTCGACGAGGTGGGCTCGACCAACGCCGAAGCCTTGGAGTGGTCGCGCGAGGGGGCGCCGCATGGTGCGATGGTCGTCACCGATCATCAGACCGAAGGCCGGGGCCGCCATGGGCGAGCCTGGTTCTCGCAGCCGGGCACTGCCTTGCAGCTCTCCCTGATCCTTCGCCCGGTTGTGCCCCTGGACGTGTTCGGGTTGATCTCGACGGCTCTCGGGCTCGCATGCGCCGAGGCGATCGAAGAGCTCACGCAGCTCCCGGTGACGCTGAAATGGCCCAACGACGTGACCGTGGAGGGCCGCAAGCTCGCCGGGATCCTCGTCGAGACCCGCGTGGGGGGCCATCAAGTGGACGTGGCGGTGGCCGGCATCGGCATCAATGTGTCGCCCCCCGAGGACTGGCCGCCCGGTGTTGCCGCGACCACGATCGGGGGCGAGCTGTCGCGGGTGGGTCGCGACCCGGTCGTCGATCGCGCTGAGCTCCTAGCAGGGTTGCTGGAGAGGATCGAGAGCGTGTATGTGTCCGTCGAGACGGGCCGGGGAGCGGCCGACGTCCTCCGCCGCGCGACCCAGCGCTCCGCGATCCTCGGGGATGAGGTGGTGGTGTCCCGGCCGGACGGGACCACCGTAACGGGGGTGGCCACCAGGCTGCTTCCTTCTGGCGCCCTCGAGGTGCATACCGGAGGCAGCTACCTCTCGCTACAGGTGGGCGAGATAGAGCACCTGCGGCCCACGTCCGTCCCTCCTACTCCCGAAGGGCCCAACGACACTCCCGATTCAAGTACCGTGGAGAGGTAGATGCAGGTGCGCCGGGCTACCGGAGGGAGATCGAGATGGTGCAGATGAACTACATCTCCCACATGGCCTGAGTGGCCGGCCAGGTCGAGAAGCTGCGGGTCGCGCAGCTCCAGCGAAGCAAGAGCCGCAGGTCGTTGTGGCAGATGGTACGCGGCGGCCGGGGCAGCGAGGCCGGACGGGTCTTCGAGGCCCGCTCGATCGTCTTCAACCAAGGACGATGACCTCGCCAGAAACCGGGCCGGCAGACCTCGGTTCGTTGTTGCAACGCGCCCGTGGTGGTGGCGCCCCCACATATCACGAGAAGCTCGCGGCGCAAGGCAAGCTATTCGTTCGCGACAGGCTCTCGTTGTTGCTCGACTCGGCGGAGGGGTTCGCGGAGGACGGACTGCTGGTGAACGCGCTGGCCGGCGATCTCCCCGCGGACGGCGTGGTGACGGGTGTCGGGACCATCGACGGCCGTCCCGTTGCGGTGATGGCCAACGACTCCACCGTCAAGGCAGGATCGTGGGGGGCGCGAACGGTTGAAAAGATCATCCGCATCATCGAGCTTGCGCGGCGCCACGAGCATCCCCTCGTGTATCTCGTCGATTCGGCCGGAGCGCGCATAACCGATCAGGTAGATCTCTTTCCGGGCCGTCGCGGCGCGGGGAAGATCTTCTACAACCAGGTGCAGGCGTCGGGCAAAGTGCCACAGGTTTGTTGCCTGTTCGGCCCTTCCGCTGCCGGCGGCGCCTACATACCTGCCTTCTGTGATGTGGTGTTCATGGTCGAAGGAAATGCATCGATGTATCTCGGCTCGCCTCGCATGGCCGAGGAGGTCATCGGCGAGAAGGTCACGCTCGAAGAGATGGGCGGAGCGCGGATGCATTGCGAGGTATCCGGATGCGGTGATCTGCTGGTTCCCGATGACAAAGCTGCGATCGAGGCTGCCAAGGCCTACCTTGGATACTTCGGTCAGAGCTGGCGCGATCACCCTCCGCGGATGGAGGCGCGCCGGCCCGGCTTCACGGGTTCGCTCACTTCTCTCGTTCCGGAGGACGAGAGCCGGGCGTTCGATATGTACGGCCTGGTCGCAGGCGTGGTGGACGAAGCGTCTCTGTTCGAGATCAAGCCAAGCTTTGCGCCCGAGTTGATCGTCGGATTGGCACGGATCGAGGGCCGCGCTGTCGGCGTTCTCGCCAATCAACCCGCTCACAAGGGCGGCGTTCTATTCGTCGACTCGGCCGACAAGGCGGCGCGCTTCATCTGGCTCTGTGATGCCTTCAACATCCCGCTTGTGTTCCTGTCCGATGTGCCGGGGTTCATGATCGGCTCCGCGGTCGAGCGCCAGGGGATCATCCGGCACGGCGCCAAGATGATCACTGCAGTCTCCGAGGCGACCGTTCCCAAGATCTGCGTGATCGTGCGCAAGGCGTACGGCGCCGGTCTCTATGCGATGGCGGGCCCGGGCTTCGAACCCGATGCAACGATCGCCCTGCCGACCGCTCGGATCGCGGTGATGGGGCCCGAACCGGCGGTGAACGCGGTTTACTTCAACAAGATCGAAGCGATCGAGGACCCGGCTGAGCGCCAACGGTTCGTCGATGAACGCCGTGCCGAATTCGAAAAGGACATCGATATCGTTCATCTCGCCTCCGAGAATGTCGTCGACGCAGTGATCGCACCCGACGATCTGCGCGCCGAGTTGGTTCGCAGGTTGGATTTCGCCGCCGGGAAAGACCGTCATTTCTCCCATCGCCGCCACGGGGTTCCGCCCGTTTGACGGAAGCAGTCGCAGGACATGTCGGGCGGCGACGCGAGGGCCGGGTCGAGGTCATCACCCTCGACCGCCCCGACGCCCTGAACGCGCTCTCCGATGCCATGGTCCAGGAGGTTGCACGGGCGTTCCGCGAAGTGGCGGCGGATAACGACGTCTGGGTGGTCCTTCTCGCGGCCTCGGGTCCCAAAGCCTTCTGCGTGGGCGCCGACCTCAAGGAGCGAGGTGGCTTCTCGCTCGATGACTTCTACGCCAACCGCACGCACGTGCGTGAGATGTTTCAAGCCATTCGCGACGTTCCCCAGCCCTCGATCGCGAGCGCGTTCGGGTTCGCGCTGGGCGGAGGATTTGAGCTCGTGCTGTCATGCGACCTCGTGGTCGCAGCAGAGGGAACGAAGTTCTCGCTGCCGGAGCCGAGGGTGGGCCTCCTCCCGGCCGGGGGAGGCACTCAGCTACTCGCGCGCAAGGTGGGCGCCGGGCGAGCCAAGGAACTGATACTTCGCTCCCGCCGGATCGACGCATCCGAAGCCCAGCGGCTCGGAGTGGTGGCAGAGGTCACCCGCCGGGACGAACTCGATCGGCGGAGCATGGATCTTGCGAACGAGCTATGCCGGTCGTCGCCGATAGCGTTGCGGGAGGCCAAACGAGCCATGGACCAAGGATTCGGGATGACCCTCGAAGAGGCGATCGAGCTCGAGAACGATGCGTGGCAGGTCGTGATCGCGAGCGCCGACCGGAGCGAGGGGATAGCCGCGTTCAACGAGAAGCGGGAGCCGGAGTGGAAGAACCGCTGACCCCCACGGCGGTCACGATCCGTGAGGTAGGGCCGCGGGACGGGATCCAGTCGGAGAAGGTGCAGGTTCCCACCGACCAGAAAGTGCGGCTGATCAACGCTCTTAGCCGGACGGGGCTCCGCCGTATCGAAGCTGTGTCCTTCGTGTCACCAAAGGCGGTTCCGCAGATGGCCGATGCCCGCGCGGTGTGGGAGCAGATCGATCGCAACGCCGGCGTCTTCTACTCGGCGCTGGTTCCCAACCGCAAGGGGGCCGAGGTCGCGGCCGAGTGCCGCGTGGATGGGATGCAGGTATTCATCGCCGCCAGCGACTCCTACAACCTCAAGAACGTGAAGAAGAAGGTCCGCGACTCGATCGCAGACGTAGTCGAGGTGGTTCAGGCGGCAGCGGGCGCCGGCATCCCCGTTGAGGGCACGATCTCCACCGCCTTCGGCTGTCCCTACGAGGGCGACGTGCCGCCGGCGCGGGTGGTTGAAGTCACGGGCTGGATGGTCGAGGCGGGGATCGATGCGATCTCCTACGGCGACACTACGGGGATGGCCACCCCCCGGCGCGTGGTCGAGGTGGTGCAGAGGGTGCGCGCGACCTTCCCCAAGCTCGTCCTGAACATGCATTTCCACGACACCCGCGGCACCGGCCTGGCGAACGTCGTCACCGCCCTGGGGCTCGGCATCGATTACTTCGACGCCTCCGTCGGGGGGATGGGCGGCAGCCCTTTCGCAGCCGGCGCGACCGGCAACATCGTCACGGAGGATGTCGTGTACATGCTCGAGGACATGGATATCGCGACCGGCGTCGACCTGGACGCTCTGTTGGATGCCGCGCGGCTCGCACAGGAGATCGTGGGAACCGACCTGCCCAGCAAGCTGCTCAAAGCCGGCCCCCGCGTGCGCACCGCCCCTGCGGCTGAGATGGAGTGAACCGTGTTCTCCAAGCTCCTCATAGCGAACCGCGGGGAAATAGCGGTGCGCGTGGCGCGCACCTGCAAAGACCTCGGCGTTGCAACGGTAGCGGTCTATTCCGACGCCGACGAGGGGGCGCGTCACACCCGGATCTGTGACGAGGCAGTTCATCTGCCCGGCACCGCATCGTCGGCCACCTACCTGAACATCCCGGCCCTCGTTGGCGCGGCGGAGTCCGTGGGAGCGAGCGCCGTACATCCCGGATATGGATTCCTATCGGAGAACGCCGCCTTCGCGGCCGCGGTGATGGGCGCGGGGCTGGTGTGGGTGGGCCCTCCCCCGGATGCTCTGAGAGCGGTTGGCGACAAGATCTCGGCCCGGCGCATCGCTGAGTCGGCGGGCGTACCCATCGTTCCCGGGCTCCTCGAGCCGGTGGGCGCGCCCGCACTGGTGGCCGACTTCGCCGCCGAGCACGGTTTCCCGGTGGCGGTGAAAGCCGCCGGCGGCGGCGGGGGCCGAGGGCTGAAGGTGGCTCACGACCCCGACGAGATAGAGGAGGCGTTCACCGGGGCCCGGCGGGAGGCCCTCGCTTACTTCGACGACGACAGGGTTTACGTCGAGCGGTACCTAACCTCCCCGAAGCATCTGGAGGTGCAGATCGTTGCGCCGGCCCCTGATCAGGCGCTCTGGCTTGGCGTACGCGATTGCTCGCTGCAACGCCGTCACCAGAAGTTGATAGAGGAGACCCCGCCCGCGCGGCTCGCGGTGCCGGCCGCCGAGCTGGGTCGTGCCGCGGTGGCTCTATCGAGCGCGGTCGGCTACGTGAACGCGGGCACAGTAGAGATGCTTGTCGATCAGTCCGGCTTCTACTTCCTCGAGGTGAACGCGCGCCTGCAGGTCGAGCACACCGTCACTGAAGAAATCTTCGGTGTCGACCTCGTCGCCGCTCAGCTGCGCATCGCCGCCGGCGACCAGCTCGGCTTCACCCAGTCTGACCTCGAAGAGCGCGGGCATGCGATCGAGTGCCGGATCAACGCCGAGGATCCCGCGCGCGGTTTCATCCCGACTCCCGGATGGTTGACCCATTACATCGAGCCCTCCGGCCCGGGTGTTCGCGTCGACTCCGGGTTTGGGCCCGGGGATGAGATCTCCGGCGCCTACGACTCCCTGCTGGCAAAGGTCATCTGCACGGGATCCAACCGCGACCAAGCGCGAGCGCGGATGTTGCGGGCTCTGGACGAGATGGAGATCGAGGGCGTCGCCTCGACCGTCGCGGCGCAGCGGCTTCTCCTGCAAGAGCCTTCGTTCGTCGACGGATCGCATTCGACGACCACCGTCGAGGCTTCCGGTGTTCTGGACTCGCTTATCGCGGCTGGCGCGGATGCAGCGCCGGCGGAGGGTGTCGTGCTCGTCGAGGGTCGGCCGGCGTCACTGTGGAATCCTGCGATGGCTGCATCTGCTACCGCAGCGGTGCCTCGAGGCTTGTCGATGGGCGATGTGATCGCGCCGATGCAGGGCACGGTGCTCAAACTCTGGGTGAGTGAAGGCGACGCCGTGAAGACCGGCGATCCGATGATCGTGCTGGAGGCGATGAAGATGGAATCGACGATCGACGCCGCCCGTGACGGCAATGTGAGATTGCACGTCGACACCGGTACCTCCGTCAGCGCCGGTCAACTGCTTGCGGTGATCGAATGAGCGATGGCGTGATTGCAGAGCTCATCCTGCAAGTGATCGCTGCCGTCGCGGTCGGATGGGTGGTTGGCGATTGGGTCCTTCAGCGATTCTTCCTGCGCTCCTTCCCCGAGCTGTCTGAGTACTTCGGCTTGCCGGAACGCGCTCTCATCGGGCTCGCCGGGCTGTTCGGCTTCGCCATCGCGGCGATGGTGGTCAATCTGGTTACGGGAGGAGCCGTCTTCGGCCTTCCCGGCATCGTGACGCTGGCGGGGGCTGTCGTCGTACTGCTCGGCGCGCACCGCCGCACCTGGCCGAGGCAGGTCCCGTGGAAACCTCTCCTCTTGTTCGCGGTTGTGCTCGTGGCGATCTACATGCGGCCGGTGATCGCGGGCGGTTCGGGGGCGCGGCTGGGAGATCCACAGTGGCACCTCGGCTGGACCGAGCAGTTGCTCCACGGCGAGGCGATCCCCACGGGGCCGGCCCCCGAATTCGCGCGGAATGCATACCCGTGGGGCTATCACGCTCTTCTTGCGACCATCGTCCGTTTGGTTCCCGGCTCGTCGACCCTGGTGGCGCTCGACACCACCCACGTGCTGTTCCTTATGGGACTCCCCTTGGCGGCTGCCACTCTTGCCCGCCGGTTGAGGCCCGACGCAGGATGGTTCGCGGCGGTGGCCGTGAGCCTGATCGGCGGATTCGGTTGGATCTCCTCTCACGGTGCGGCCTTCGCGGCCACCCCGTCGCAGGCGCATCACGGAGCCGACCTGGTCGTCGCGTCACCGAACGCGGTTTACGAGCTGTTCCCGCCAGCGCTTCCGCGCGAGGTGGGCCTGATCACACTGGCGGTCGCGGCCTGGCTCGCGGTGCTCGCTGCTGGCTCTGCCACGCGGGTGGGTGCGGACGGAACGAGGCCCGGCGGAGCCACGTTGAGGCTGGCGGTCGCTGCCGGGATAGCTGCGGGCATAACCGGATTGATCTCGGTCCCGCTGTTCGTAACCGTGCTGGTGTGGCTGATCGCGGCGGCGATCGTGGCGCCGCACGGTTCCAAGCTCCGGCTGCTACTGGCGTTCATCGCAGCAGCGATCGGCGTGTTTGCCCTGTGGGCTGGACCGGTGGCGGCGGATTACTTCCGCTTCGGCGGGTTTACGAACGTGACCCCTCACGTAGGCACGGAGTGGCCCCTCGGTCAGGGCCTCGCCTCATGGGGTTTGCTCGGCCCTGCAGCCGCGCTGGGAGTAGTGCTGATGTGGCTCCGGCGCAACTCGGGTTCCAGGACCCTGCTGGCATTTGCTGCTGCCAGCGCGGTGCTGATGGCGGTAGCGCTCGCGCGGCCAGTGCTGCACTGGCATCTCGCGGGCAACCGCACGCTGCTGTACCAGGGCCGCGTGTGGCCGCCCGCGCACCTGCTCGGCGCGGCCCTGGCGGGGGCCGCAATCGCGGCAGGATTCTGGTGGGTGCGGGAGAGGGCACGCCTGCTGGCGCCGGTCCTTGCGGTGGCACTGACCCTCGTCGGAGCGGCCTCACCGGCGCTTGCCTCGGTCCGCCTATCCCGCCTCCTTCGGACCCACGACGAAGGATTCATCTTCGGGTCTCCCAACTACTCGGCGGACGGATTCGTCCGGCAAGCCGCATCCCACCTCGGACCGTCCGACGTCGTCCTCGTGCATGGCTCGACCATCCTGGGGCTCGCGATGTTCTCTTTCTCGGGCGCGCGCCTCGCCACCTACGAGGACCCCACGCTGAGCCACAACGATCTCCGCATCCGGTTCCCAGACCTCGCCGCGAAGTGGGACCGGCAGATGGCTCTCGGAGGGTTCCGGCCGGACTTCACGGTGGCCCGGGCGGATGAGGTGGGCCCCGCCCGGGTGGTGGCTCGAGGCCTCTACCAGGGGGGCGAATACGTCCTGGTAAAGGATCGCTAGGGCACGCGGAAAGATCAGATCTCTCTCGCTTACGTCATATCGCGGCCGGGAAGGGTAGCTTGAATGGCGGGGCTGGGACTCGGGAGGTGGACGGCCCCCGGTCCGGTGACGAGAGGGGACAGATGACGGGGCAGAGTGGGCGAGCGGGTGAGCTCGTGTCCTACGACCGGCTCTACCGGCAGTGGGAGCAGAACCCGTGGAGCGCCACTGAGATCGACCTCGCCGCCGACGACAACGATTGGAACGATGCGCTGACGATCCGTCAGCGTGACGCGATCCTGTGGAACTACGGCATGTTCCTTGTGGGCGAAGACGCCGGCATCAGGGCGTTGACTACTGCACTCGACAGCGAAGCTGCCTTCGCCGAAAGGATCTTCCTCAGCACTCAGATCGTGGACGAAGCGCGCCATCACGTGTTCTTCGATCGTTTCATGCGCGAGGTCGCAGGTTTCGGCTATGACACCGCGTCCACGCTCGAAGCGATCGACCGCCATCTCTGCTGGGGATTCAGGCAGGTCGTGGAAGAGCTCGACAGAGTCGTCGAAGCGTTGCGAAAGAAACCCAAAGACCGCGCCCTCCTGGCGCAAACCGTGGTCCTCTACCACGTGATGATCGAAGGTTCGCTGGCGGTTCCCGAGCGTCAGTTCGTTCCCCGGTACATCAGCAAGCACAGTCTGCTGCCCGGATTCAGCGAAGGCCTCAGGAACGTCTCTCGAGACGAGGTTCGGCACGTTGCATTCGGGGTGAAATTGCTCAGCGACCTGATCCGCTCTTCGAAGGAGTGCCGGCAGGCGACTATCGAAGCGGTGGACCGTGCCCTGCGATGGTCGGTGGGATTCCTGGTGCCGCCCAACGCTGATTTCTCGTACGTCGAATGCTTCGACGCGTCACCGAACGACGTCTTCGCTTCGGCCATGCGGGCACTCGACACGAACCTGAAGATGATGGGGATAACCAGGACGGAGATCCCTCTCCTCGCACACGAAGACCAGGAGCTGTCTTACGAGGAGAGAGCGCGACGCGCTCTCGTGCTCGTGGAGTCGCGTGTGGTCGGGGACGACTCTCAGGAGCCCGAGCTCTCCCGAGAAGCGTTCGAGATCCTGTTCGAAGACATGGCCCGGTCGATCAACATCGAGGTCGCTCGGTCTATCGGCGGTCCCATCGAGTGGGATTTCTCGGACGCCGAGCCCTGGCATCTGGTGGTCACGAACGGACATGTGGAAGCGAAGCTCGGCGGATCGGGAAACCCCGCCCTCCGCCTCGAGTGCGCCTCTCCTGAATTCGCCAAGATCGCGGTGGGCCGGACCGATCCCCGGTGGGCTCTGTTGAAGCGCAAGCTGCGGGTCCACGGCCCCCTGTCGACGCGGACGAAGCTTCCCAAGCTCTTCGGCTAAGACAGCGTGCGCGCCGAGAGCCAATTACTCTGAGCGCGTGGATCTAGACCTCAGCGTCGAGCAACAGGATTTCCAGAAGACGGTTCGGTCGTTCGTCGACGATGCCATCCGCCCCCACGCGGAGCGGTGGGACCAGGACCACGAGTTGCCCATGGACGCGGTCGCTCAGATGGCCGATCTGGGGCTGTTCGGGCTTCCCTTCCCGGAGGAGTACGGGGGCTCGGACGCAGGTTTCCTGACGCTGTGCCTGGCCATCGAAGAGATCGCTCGCGTCGATTCCTCTCTTGCCATCACGCTCGAGGCGGCGGTGGGCCTCGGCGCCATGCCGATCTTCCGCTTCGGAAGCCGGGAGCAGAAAGAGAAGTGGCTCCCCCCGCTCGCGGCAGGTGAGACGCTCGCAGGTTTCGGCCTGACCGAACCCGGCGGCGGGTCGGACGCGGGGAGCTCGCGGACCTCGGCGCGACTCGAAAGCGGAAGCTGGGTGGTCAACGGCTCAAAGTCGTTCATCACGAATTCCGGCACGCCGATCACATCGTTCGTGACGGTTACGGCGATAACCGGACAGCAAGACGGTCACAAGGAGATCTCCGCGATAGTCATCCCGTCTGGAACTCCGGGCTTCACTGTGGCTCCGCCGTACCGAAAGATGGGATGGTGGCATTCGGATACCCACGAGTTGTCGTTCAACGACTGCAAGGTATCCGAAGACAACCTCCTGGGCGAGCGGGGCGAGGGATACCGAAACTTCCTGAGGATCCTCGATGACGGTCGCATCGCTATCGCAGCTCTGGCGGTGGGCCTGGCGCAGGGATGTCTGGATGAAAGTGTGAAGTACGCGCACGAGAGAAGCGCGTTCGGCAAACCGATAGGCAGCTTCCAGGCTCTTCAGTTCAAGATCGCCGACATGGCGACAAGGACAGACCTCGCGCGGCAGGCCTACTACAGGGCCGCGTGGCTCAAGGAGGTGGGTCGGCCCTACAAGAAGGAGGCTGCGATGGCCAAGTTGTTCACCTCTGAGGTCGCGGTCGATGTGGCGCGGGACGCCGTTCAGATCCATGGAGGCTACGGTTACATCGAGGATTTTCCGGTATGCCGGCACTTCCGCGATGCGAAGATCCTCGAGATAGGCGAAGGCACTTCCGAAGTGATGAGGATACTGATCGGGCGGGAGCTCGGGCTTCCAAACTAGCTATCGTGACCTCGGTTGCGCAAGCCTCGCTCATCTCGTCTCCCCAAGACATACGCGCCACGGTTGACGCGGTTCGCGCTTCAGGTGTGGTGGCTCTGGATACGGAATTTCTCCGGGAGCGCACGTACCGCGCGCGCCTCTGCCTGGTGCAGGTTGCCACCAGAGATGACATCTGGCTGATAGATGCGGCAGTTCAGGACGACCTGACGGCAGTATCGGAGCTGCTTTCCGATCCCGGTGTGGAGGTCGTGGTGCACGCCGGTAAGCAAGACCTTCAGATCTTCCATGATGCTTACGGAGTCCTACCTCGCAATGTGTTCGATGTGCAGATCGCGGCGGGGTTCGCGGGTCTGGGAGCTTCTCTTCCCTACGGCCGGCTGGTGTCTGAAGTGCTCGGCGTTCATCTCGAGAAGGGCGAGTCCTACACGGACTGGTGCACCAGGCCCCTCACCTCGGCGCAGTTGAGCTACGCCGCCGATGACGTTCGCTACCTGCTTGCCGCGGCCGACCAATTGAAGACGAAGCTGTCGGGGATGGACCGGATGGGCTGGGTCGAAGAAGAGATGGCAGCGCTGCAGACCGACTCCTCCTACACCTCGGATCCTTCAGATGCGTGGCGGCGCGTTGGGGGCCGCGGGTCCCTATCGGGGCGCCAAGCGGCGGTGTTGCAAGAGGTGGCGCGCTGGCGGGAGGAAGCTGCTTCTACCCGCGATCTGCCGCGCGGATGGATCGTGAAGGACGTGACCCTGGTCGAGATCGCTAGACGGATGCCCGCATCGATCGGACAGTTAAAAGCGGTCCGAGGTCTCAACGCGCGGGAAGCCGACCGATCGGGGGCCGCGATCCTGGCTGCGGTCGAGCGAGGCAAGCGCGCCGAGCCCATCGTGACCAAGAAAGGTCCTGCGCGGGGCATCCAACACCGGGTCCGTGCGCTTGCCGGCATCGCAGATGCGCTCATCAAGGCAAGGTCGGATCAAGCCGGCGTAGCGGCAGAGTTCGTGGCGACCCGTGAAGAGCTCGAGGCGGTGCTCGTGGACCTTCTGGCAGGCTTACGGGATGGAGATGATCACGCGCTCCTCGGCGGCTGGAGACATGAGCTGGCGGGCAGGTCCATACTTGCCCTCGTGCAGGGCCGGATCGCGATCGCCGCGGCCGATGATCCCCCTTACGTCCGCGAGGTAGAGCTGGAGTCATGACGAACGAAGAAGATCGCATCGCTCTGTTCCTCGATTTCGAGAACCTGGCCCTGGGCGCGCGCGATCGAGGCGAGCCGCTTGACGTGGCCGTGATCATGGATGCCCTGTCCGAGCGCGGCCGGATCATCATCCGGCGCGCGTACGCCGATTGGAATCTCTTCTCAGAACACCGACAGCAGCTGGCGCTGGGCCGGATCGAGATGATCGAGATACCTCAGCGGACCGGGATGGTGAGAAAAAACGCAGCCGACATCAAGCTTGCTGTCGACACGCTCGAGCTCGCTTTCGAAAGGTCGTTCATAACCACGTTCGTCATCGGATCGGGTGATTCGGATTTCACCCCCTTGGTGCTGAAGCTGCGCGAGCTGAACAAGAGGGTCATAGGGGTGGGGGTGGAAGGTTCAACGTCCGAGCTGCTTCCGGGGGCCTGCGACGAGTTCCTGTTCTACGGACGGCTGTTGGGCTCGGGCCGGGTGGCGCCGACGCGCAAGGCCAAGAAGGAGCAGCCGCAGAACAGCGGGACCTCTGATGACGAGGCCTCCGATCTGGTCCAGGTCGCGAGACTCGTCACCCGAACGGTTGCAGGACTTCAGGGATCCACCAACGGCCCGGTGCTGTCGTCCATGGTCAAGCGGGTGATCCTCAGGAAGGACCCCACCTTCTCCGAAAGCGATTACGGCTTCCGGACGTGGGGGGAGCTCATGCAGCATCTGGAGAACATGAAGGTGGTGGAGCTACACAGCGGATCCGCCGAAGGTGATCCGATAGTTCAGTTTCCGAGTGAAGGCGACGGGCAGGCCGACGCGTTCGAGCTGCTCAGGTCCACGGTGCTTGACCTCCAGGCCCGCAACGGCCCTCCCTTGCTGTCGGGACTCAAGAACGAGCTCCGGAAGCGCCGGCCGGACTTCTCCGAGAAGGACTTCGGCTACGGGGGCTTCCTTCAGTTCGTGAAGGCGGCCCGGGCCAAGGACATCGTGGATCTCAAATGGGACGACGACGCCGAGGACTATTACCTTTCGGCCCAGACCTGACGCCGGCGCGGGCAGGTCTTACCTTAGCCAGGTCCTTACGATCGCCTTGCTGAACCCCCACGCGTAACGCAGCGCTGGGGGTTTCTTCGTGGTGCCCGATGCTCGCCGTCTGATCGACACGGGCACCTCGAGCACGCGGAAGTTCTTACGAGTCGCATCGAGGATCATCTCGGATACATAGAACTGGTCCTGGCGCAGATCGAGATGACGCAGAACGTCTGTGGTCATGGCCCGGTAACCGGTGGAAGGGTCTGTGATCTTGGTGCCGCCCAGCGTGCTGATCAATCGTGCGAAGAGGCGGACACCTCGTTCTCGCACGGCAGACTCCACCTCGAACTCACCGAGCACGCGGGATCCCTGGACCATGTCCGCCTCGCCCGCGACGAGGGGCTCGACCAGCCGGTGCATCTCGCGCGGGTCATGTTGCCCGTCGGCGTCCATCGTGACGACGATCTGCGCCCCAAAGCCGACTGCCGCCTCGTAGCCCAAGCGGACCGCGGCCCCCGACCCCCGTCGGAGGTCCCTTTGGATGACGAGCGCGCCGAGGTTGCGGGCCGTCATCTCGGTGGTGTCGGTGCATCCATCGGCCACGACCACGGGCACAACCGGGATGCCGAGCACCGCCCTCGGCATATCGCCCAGCACGGCAGGTAGGTTGCCGGCCTCGTTGAACGCAGGCATGACCACCACGCAGGCCCCGCGTGCCGGCGTCCACCCCTCCGCTTCCGCCCGTTTCAACGCAAGGTGATCGACCAGGCCGCCGATCTCGTTCGACAGCTGGTCATCCCGAGAGAAGCCGCGGAACACCAGAGCCATCGTGAACAGGTTCGAGATGACGAGCAGTCCGATGATCCTTCTCTGCTGGCCCGTTTGGAAACCCAACGCATTCAGGACGGGGTCGAGGAGGTTCGGATCCGCGGCCGCGATGGTGAGACCGACGACCGCGATGCCCACGGCAAGCAGCTCGCCTCGCCGAAGCTGGCCCTTCCGATACCGACGGATGGCGAACCCGGCGAGCAAGATCGCCGCGACCGCTCCAAGGATCCTTATGCCCATCCAGCCACCATAGCGAACCGGACACCGAGCGGAACGTATTCTCGATCGGATGGAGGCGTACGAGGCTTCGACCTACGGTGACCGCATAGCCGACGTTTACGACTCTTTGCATCCAGGCGAGCTGCTCGACACACCTTCCACGGTCGAGTTCCTCGCGGCGCGAGCGGGCATGGGACCGGTGCTGGAGCTGGCGATCGGAACCGGCCGGGTGGCCCTTCCTCTTGTTGAGCGCGGGCTTGAGCTTCATGGCATCGATGCTTCCGAGAAGATGGTGGCAAAGCTGCGCGCGAAGGACGGGGGCCGGGACTTGCCGGTCGCCATCGGGGACTTCAAAGACGTCCCGGTGGAGGGCCGGTTCAGCTTGATCTATCTGACCTTCAACACGATCTACGCGCTCACCACACAGGACGACCAGGTGACATGCTTCCGGAACGTCGCGGAGCATCTCACCGACAACGGCGTCTTCGTCCTGGACGCGTTCGTTCCCGACGTCGCCCGATTTGATCGCAACCAACGGACCCAGGTGAACGAGATCGAGCTCGACCGCGTTTTTATGGACATCTCACGGCACGATCCTGTGAATCAAACCATCACGTCTCAGCACCTCGTCATCGGCAAGGCCGGGATAGAGATGTATCCAGTGCACATCCGTTACATCTGGCCCTCGGAGTTCGACCTCATGGCGCGGCTCGCCGGGCTCGAGCTGAAGGAACGGTTCGCCGGTTACCGCGAGCAACCGTTTACTTCATCCAGCGGTGCGCACGTGTCGGTCTACGCCCGTCCCGGCACCGGCCCCTAATGGCCCCTCGCTCGGGCAAGGGGATGCGCTGGGGACTGGCCCTGGTGGCGCTGCTTGCTGCGAGTTTGGTGGCGACAACGGTCGTGGCCGTGCGGGAAAGCCGTCGCCCCCTCCCGTACATCCAGGTTGCCACAGGCGTCTCGCCCAAGTGGGGGGGCATCAACGCCGACCACCACAAGATCCCTGCGGACATCCACAAGATCAAGCATGTCGTCATCCTCATGCAGGAGAACCGGTCGTTCGACAACCTGTTCGGGACCTTCCCCGGCGCCAATGGGATCCCGATGAAGAACGGTGTTCCCACGGCCTGTGTGCCGAACCCGGCGACGAAAGGCTGCACGAGGCCGTACCACGACACAACCGGCGTGGACACCGGCGCGTTGCACACGGATGCCACTGCCAGGAACGACATCGACGGCGGACAGATGGACGGTTTCGTACGGATGGCTGAGGCTTCGGTGGGGGGATGCTCCTATCCCGATACCAAATGCATGACGAACCCCAAGTTGCCCGACGTGATGGGCTACCACGACTACCATGAGGTGCCGAACTACTGGGCTTACGCGAAGCACTTCGTGTTGCAGGACCGGATGTTCTCCCCCGCGCTGGGGCCGACGTTGCCATCGCATCTCTACCTTGTGTCCGGCTGGTCGGCAGTGTGCCGGACGTTGAGCCCTCTCAGTTGTCATACGGCGATCGGTTGGCAGAAAGACCTTGACCCGGACAAGTCGACCGAGCCCGATTTCCGATGGACCGACCTCACCTACATGCTGGCTCAGCACCACGTCAGCTGGCGCTATTACATATCCGGTCGGACCGTGCCGGACTGCGATAACGGCTTCGAGGCCGGCGAGTGCGCACCAGACCCGACCCCCAGCGTCGGATCGCCAGAGCAAAGAAATCCGCTGCCCGATTTCGCGACCGTGCACACCGACCATCAACTGGGCAACATCCAGCACTATCCCGATTTCTTCGCCGCGGCGCGGACAGGCTCGTTGCCGGCGGTGACATGGATGGTGCCCGACATCCGGCACAGCGATCACCCCCGCGAGCCGCTCTCGGCCGGCCAGGCGTGGATCACCAGGGTTGTCAACGCCATCATGCGCGGGCCCGACTGGAAGAGCACCGCGATCTTCATCTCGTGGGATGAGTGGGGTGGTTTCTACGATCACGTGGTGCCGCCGAGGGTGGACACGGCGGGGTACGGCATCAGGGTCCCGGGCCTGGTGATCAGCCCCTACGCCAAACGCGGATTCGTCGACCATCAAACGCTCAGCTTCGACGCCTATCTGAAATTCATCGAGGACGATTTCCTGGGCGGGCGCCGCATCGACCCCCTGGTGGACGGCCGGCCGGATTCCCGCCCGAACATCCGTGAGAACGCTCCCATCCTGGGCAACCTGGTCAATGACTTCGATTTCCACCAAAAGCCGCGGCCCCCGGACCTGCTGCGGCTGCATCCTTGACGCTCCGCCTTCACTCCGGCCCCGGCGGCACAGTGAACCTGAGGCACGCTCTATCCTCGTCGGCACGATGAGGCATGCGAGAAGTTTTGAGCGAATGATCTCCCGGATCCGGGGTCTGGTCCTTCTGTTGGTCGTCGCGCTGGCAGCGGCTGCATGCACAACGACGCGCCTTTCTTTCATCCCCGAGGTCCCGGCGGAGCACGAAGGCCGGCGAGCCGCGCGGTTCGAGGCTGGAGAAGCGGGCGGATCGTCCCAGTCACATGCGCACAGGACCCTCGACGTCTACCGCTCTATCGAAACTCACAGGATCGCTCGCATAGCGCGCAGCTTCCCCGAGCGCGTGTACGTGCCGAACAGCGGATCGAACACCGTCGACGTGATCGATCCGGCCACCTACAAGATCGTCAGGCATTTCCGGGTCGGCGACGTCCCCCACCACGTCACCCCGTCCTGGGACATGCGACGCCTGTATGTCGACAACACCGGCGGTGATTCGCTGACGGTGATCGATCCGGCCACTGGGCGGCCCGTGCGCAAGATCCACGTCCGGGATCCCTACAACCTCTATTTCACCCCCGACGGATCGAAGGCGATAGTTGTGGCGGAGCGGTACCGGAGGCTGGATTTCCGGGCTCGGCGCTCGTGGCGTCTATTGAAGAGCGTTCGGATCCCGTCATCGGGGCCGGATCACCTGGACTTCTCGGCCCACGGAGGCTTCCTGCTCATCAGCGCGGAGTACAGCGGACGGGTTTACCGGGTCAACACCCGGAAGATGAAGGTCACCGGCAGAGCAAAGGTCGGCGGGCTCCCCGTCGACGTCAAGCTCGCGCCCGACGGTTCGGTTTTCTACGTGGCCAACCAGGGCCTCGATGGGGTGTCCGTGATCGATGCCCACACTTTGAAGCCGCGGAGATTCATCCATACCGGGTTCGGCGCCCATGGATTGTGCCTCAGCCGCGATGGCCGTCAGCTCTATGTCAGCAATCGCCTCGCGGGCTCGATCTCCGTTATCAGCCTATCCACGAGGCGGGTCGTGCATACCTGGCATGTTGGCGGCAGCCCCGACATGATGCAGGTCTCACCGGACGGCAGGAGACTCTGGTTCTCCAACAGGTTCAACGGATCGGTAGGCGTGGCCGATACGAGAACCGGCAAGCTGCTCCACACCATCCGGGTTGGAAGCGACCCTCACGGACTTACCTACTTCCCCCAGCCTGGGCGATTCAGCATCGGCCACAACGGCGTTTACCGGTAGGGCCCCGCTAGGTGGGGATGCTCAAACGGGGAGCGCAGCTTCTGGTCACGCGTCGCGACTTCGGTTTGCTCATGGCCACCCAATTCTGTGCCCAGGCCGGTGATGGCGTCGTTCAGGCGGCGCTGGCCAAGCTGATCGTGTTCGGCGGCCAGAAAGGGTTCGACCTGGAGGGGGCGCGATCGCCCGACGATCTGTTGCGGATCGCTCTGTACGTGTTCGTTCCCTACACGATCCTGAGTCCCTTCCTCGGCGTCGTCATCGATCGCTGGGACCGTCGCAAGCTGCTGATGGTGGCAAATGGTCTTCGTGCGGTGATCATCGCGATCGTCGGCGTGATGGGAACAGCCTCGGTGGGCGAAGCCGGTGTGTTCCTTGCGTTCTTGTTGACGCTCAGCTCGACGCGCCTCGTGCTGGCGACCAAAGCGGCGGCTCTCCCCGCAGCTCTCGACGGGGAGTTCCTGGTAGAGGGGAACGCCGTTTCTCAGCTGGGCGGCGCGCTGTTCCAACTGGTCGGCGCGGCGTTCGCGTTGGTGGCGGCCGGAGTGGTTTCCGCCCGCCCCATCGTCGTGATCGGAGCAGTCGTGTATGGGCTGGGTGCAATCGCGGCGTCGGCTCTCCGGCACACCGGTGAAACGCGGCCGGGGACGAGATTGTCGGAAGAGATCGCGCGCGTGTTCCACCGCATCGAGGCGGGTGTTCGCGAGGTCGCGCGCATCCCGCGAGCAGCCGCGTCGATCAGCACCTATTTCTGGTTGCGGCTCCTGTGGAGCTTTTCGATCGCGGGCATCGGGCTCATCAGCAGAGAGCTGCTCGTGAATCAGAAAGGACAGGTTGCTCTCACCGCGGGGGCGGGAGCGGCAGGGGCGGTGTTGGGCTTCCTTCTTGCCGGCCGGCTGCGCGCCCTGGTCCGCACCACCGCCCACCTGGTCCTTGCAGGAGCGGTGACCGCGGGCGTTGCTGTGGCGGTGCTGGGAACGTTCGATCATGCGGTTGCCCTGGCGCTGCTGGCATTCCTGCTGGGACTGGGGTTCTTCGTCGCCAAGATCTCGCTCGACACCATGGTTCAGGAAGCGCTGGGCGACGGCTTCCGCGGGCGCGCCTTCTCTCTCTACGACATCGCCTACAACCTCGCGTGGGTTCTGGCAGCAGCGGCGATGAAGCTCTTCTGGTCTCAGGATGCCCAGGGTGCTCTCATGGCGGGGATGGGCCTGGTGTTCCTTGCGGGCATGGCCCTGATCGGCCTGTGGTTCACCCGAGCGGGCCTTCTCACCGACCCTTTGCGAGCGTAGCTACCCATACGGTGGCTCTGCGACCTCGAAATGTAAACTGCCGCCACCGATGGCGACCGCCACCCTCTCCCCCCGTGCCCCCGGACCTGCAGACCCGTTGCCCCCATCAGCACTGCAGCGTGCGCTTGGACACCCGGCCGCGTACGCCCTTACCGGGCTGATCCTTCTCACGCTCTTCGGGTGGACCTTCTTCATCCACCCGCAGCGGGTCGCACCTACCAAAGATCCCGCCTATTACACGTGGCGGACCGAAGCGCTCATCACCGAGAAACCGGCCGCCCTGCTTGCCATCACGGGTCCGTTCAGCGTCTTCTCCGGTGGCTACCGAGTCTCGTCGGCGGTCCTCGGCGGGTATCTGCGCCGCATCGCGGGAGTGTCGCAACTGAAAGTGACGGTCTTTTTGGTGGTGGGGTTGCCCGTCCTGATAGCGCTCTTGCTCGGCGGATTTGCTCTCCGCCAACGGGGTGATCCATTGATCTTTCA
>DATAPE010000183.1:0-12462 GCA_036265345.1 Actinomycetota bacterium | reverse complement strand
GCGGGGACCGCCCGGGAGCTCCTGGGGGTGTGTAAGGGGATAGAGCGGCGGCTGGGGAGAGAGCCGGGCGATATCCGGTGGGGGCCGCGCGTGGCCGACCTCGACATCCTCCTGTTCGGCGATGACAAGGTGAACGAGCCCGATCTCGAGATCCCCCATCCCCGTTTGCCCCATCGGCGTTTCGCGCTCGTTCCTCTGCTCGAGATCGATCCCGCCGCAGCCGACCCCTGGGGCGCCCCCTACGCGGACTGCCTGGACGAGGCCGAGGGCGAAGTGGAGAGGTTGGAAGGCTTCTAGAGGGCCCCCGTCTAGACTTCGACCCCGACCGGTACCCCTCGAGGACTGGAGCGCAGGGTGGATCTCGTTCTGATCGGCGCGGGACGCGTCGGCACCGCAGTGGCCACCCTGTTGCAGGACGCCGGCCACCGCCTGGTGGGCGTGGCGTCGCGATCCCCCGATAGCGCCCGGCGCGCGAGCGATCTGCTCGGAGCTCCGGTATTCGCTCTCGGCCTGCTACCGGCCGCCGATGCGGCCCTCCTGGGGGTTCCTGCAGCGGCGCTGGAGAGCCTGGGGGCCGAAGTGGCGGCTCTGCGCAGGTCCGAGATCGTCTGCCATTTCGCCGGGGCCGTGGGGATCGCTCCCCTTCGGGCGGTGACGGCCAAGGGCATGTTCGCTGCAGCTCTCCATCCCGTGCAGACCTGTCCCGATATCGAGACCGCCCTGCAGCTCCTTCCCGGTTCCGCTTGGGGAGTGACGACGTCACCAGAGATCGCAACGTGGGCCCACGAGCTGGTCACCGCAAGCCTGCGTGGATTTCCCGTCGAGGTGGCCGAGAGCGACCGGGCTCTATGGCATGCGGCTGCCGTCACGACTGCCAACGGGACGGCCGCGCTGATGACTTTGGGAGAGGCGATCCTGGCGCGGATCGGCGTGGATCGACCCGCCCGTGTGCTTGGCCCCCTAGCGGCAGGCACGGTGACTGCAGCTGCCGCACGGGACGGCGCGGGCACGGCGTTGACCGGCCCCGTCGTGCGCGGTGAAGCCGAGACCGTTGCCTCCCATGTGCGGGCATTCCAGGAGCGCGCGCCCGAGCTGCTCGAGGCCTACCGGCTGGTGGCTCGAACCATCCTGATGGCGGTCGAGGCGGCGGGTCGCGTGGAGGACCGGGGGGCCGAGTCGATCCTCCGGGCGCTCGACGGATGATCGTCGCTCGTACCGTGGCTGCCCTTCGAGCGGAGCTCGGTCCCCGGCGCTCGGGACGCCGGATCGGATTCGTGCCCACCATGGGCGCACTCCACGAAGGTCACCTGTCGCTGCTCCGAGCCGCACGTTCGGCGTGCGATGTCGTCGTAATGAGCATCTTTGTGAATCCACTGCAATTCGGCCCTGGAGAAGACCTCGACGCGTACCCCCGCGACGAAGCGACGGATCTCGGACTCGCTGCGAGCAACGGAGTCGATGCGGTCTTCTGCCCGCCGGTGCCGGAGATCTATCCAGAAGGCGCTGCCACTACCGTGAGTGTGGGCAGGCTGGGTGAAGTCCTCGAGGGCGAGGTGCGGCCCGGGCATTTCTCCGGGGTGGCCACGGTCCTCACGAAGCTCTTCAACATCGTGGAACCCGATGCGGCCTTCTTCGGACAGAAGGACGCGCAGCAGGTGGCGGTAGTGCGCCGGATGGCAGCCGACCTCTTCTTCGACATCGAGATCGTTGTCTGTCCCACGGTGCGGGCACCCGACGGAGTGGCGTTGAGCTCGCGCAACCGCTACCTGTCGGCCCAGGAGCGACCGAGGGCGACGGCGCTGGCCCGATCGCTCGAAGCGGGCCAGGAGGCATTGCTCAGAGCCGCGGGCCTCGAGGTCGTGCAGCGGACGATGTGGGATGTGCTGGGTTCCGAGGATGGGGTGCAGCCGGACTACGCCGCGGCCGTTGACCCCGCGACGTTCAGGCCCCCGGTCCCGGGCGGGCACATACTTCTTGCCGTGGCGGCACGCGTAGGTTCGACCAGGCTCATCGATAACAGGCTGGTCGACGCGGCCGGCCGGGAGGAAGGATGAACGGAGGGCGCACCAGATGCTGCTAGCGGTCGACGTCGGCAACACGCAAACTCATCTGGGGGTATTCGACAAGGACGAGCTCGTCCACGAGTGGCGCGCCGCCACCGATGCTCGCAGAACCTCTGACGAGCTGGCTCTCATGTTCGGGCAGTTCCTGTCGCTTGCGGGGCTCTCGTTCTCGAGCCAGGTGACCGGGGTGGCGATCTGCTCGGTCGTGCCACGGACCACACAGCAGCTTCGCGACATGACTGCCACCTACTTTGGCTTTCCCGCCGTGGTGGTCGAGCCCGGTGTGAAGACGGGACTCGCCATCCTCACCGACAACCCCCGCGAGGTGGGGGCGGACCGCATCGCAAACGCGGTTGCCGCTCACCAGATGTACGGACACCAAGCGGTGGTTGTGGTCGATCTCGGCACCGCGATAACGGTTGATGCGGTCTCGGCCCGTGGCGAATATCTGGGCGGCGCGATCGCGCCCGGTCTCGACATCGCTGCAGCCGCGCTGTTCAACGCCACCGCAAAGATCACGCGCGTGGAGCTGGTTGCACCGGTCAGTGCGATCGGGAAGAGCACCGTTGCGGCGGTTCAGTCCGGGCTCATCTTCGGTACCGCCGAGATGATCGACGGGCTGGTCGCGAGAGTGATCGATGAGCTGGGCGGAGACGCGCACGTTGTGGGAACCGGGGGCCTGGCCCCCATCGTGCTCGAGCACTCGCGGACCATCGAGAAGGTGGAGCCGGTGCTCACGCTCCTCGGGCTGAAGCTCATCTTCGAGCGCAACGTCCAGGACGAGGCCGGATGACCTCGGGAGGCGACGGTACCTCCTCATACCCCTACTCCTACGACCGAACCACGACGGCAGGGGACCTCCAAGATCGTTTCGGGGCGGTCGAGCCGGGGGCCTCAACTGGGCAAGAGGTCCGCGTTGCCGGCCGGATCATGAGCTTGCGGGCTCACGGCAAGGTGGCGTTCGCCGACCTGAAGGACGCGACGGGCCACGTGCAACTGTTCGCTCAGCACCAGGTTCTCGGGGATGAAGGTCTGGCATCGTTCCTGGCCCTCGGTGTAGGCGACATAGTCGGCGCGTCGGGCGAAGTGGTGATGACCAGGCGCGGTGAGCTCTCGATCAGGGTGGCGTCCACCACCGTGCTGGCCCCCTGCCTTCGGCCGTGGCCGGAGAAATGGCATGGGATCACAGACGTCGAAGCGCGTTATCGCCAGAGGTATCTGGACCTGAATGTCAATCCGGAGGCACTGCGAGCGCTCGAAGCACGCGCGGCCGCGAATGCGGCCATCCGCAGGTTCCTGGCGGCGCGCGGTTTCATCGAGGTCGAAACGCCGCTGCTGCAGCCGATCGCAAGCGGCGCCATAGCGCGTCCCTTCGTCACGCACCACAACGCTCTCGACATCGATCTGAATCTGCGGATCGCCCCCGAGCTGTACCTGAAGCGCTTGTTGATAGGTGGCATCGAGAAGGTCTACGAGCTCAACCGCAGCTTTCGGAATGAAGGCATCTCGACCAAGCACAATCCGGAGTTCACGATGCTCGAGGCTTACGAGGCCTACGTCGACTACCACGACACGATGGATCTCGTCGAGGAGCTGGTGGCAGAGATCGCTCGCGCCGTCAACGGGACCACCGAGGTGCACATCGACGGCGACCTGGTGGACCTTGCCGATCCTTTCCGTCGGCTGAGCATGTTCGAGGTGATCGCCGAAGCCACAGGACGAGACCTCGCACCGGCGTGGGGAGATGGCGATGGAGACGCGCTTCGGGCTCATGCGCGCGAACTGGAGGTGCCCCTGGACCCGTCGTGGCCCCCTGGCAAGGTGGTCGCGGCCATCTACGAGCACACCGCGGAGAGGGGTCTCAAGGTGCCCACTTTCGTGGTGGGCTACCCCAAGGACGTCTCTCCTCTGGCCAAGGACCATCGCTCGCTTCCCGGGTTCACGGAGCAGACCGATCTGGTGGTCGCAGGAGTCGAGATGGCCCCCATCTATTCCGAGCTGAACGACCCCGCCGAGCAACGCAGGCGGTTCGAGGACCAGGCTGCGGCGAGGCGAGGCGCAGATGACGAGTCGTTCGCGCCGGACGAGGCGTTCCTGGAGGCGCTCTCCTATGGGATGCCGCCGGCGGGAGGATTCGGCCTGGGCATCGACAGATTGCTTGCGATGCTGCTGGAGCGGCCGTCCTTGCGGGAGGTGATCCTCTTTCCGACCCTTAAACCCGAGGCTGAATAGTCCGATAAACGGGGCAATGGCGGCGCTTTATCAGGGGGGGCCGTGGTCCGGATGCTCGTGTCGTGTCGAAAGGCGGGCGCTCGTGCAAATGGGAACAATCCTTCCTGAGGCGGCGTCCGAATCACAAGGAGAAGGAAGGGTTGCGTGAACGCCCGAACGGGGAAGCTTTCGGTCCCGGCCGGCGTTTACAACGATGCGGGGGGAAAAGACCCCCCTCCGTATAATCGAACCACCGGATCTCACGGGCGAAGGGCCCGAGAGGTGCCGGCACACCGGGGTACCGGCAGAGGTACACCGGCTGTAGAAAAGGAGACGTGGCCCCATGTTCGAACGGTTTACAGATAGGGCCCGCAGAGTCGTTGTCCTCGCCCAAGAAGAGGCGAGGCTCCTCAACCACAACTACATCGGCACCGAGCACATCCTGCTCGGTCTGATCCATGAAGGCGAGGGCGTTGCCGCTAAAGCGCTCGAATCGATGGGCATCTCTCTCGAGAGGGTGCGCCAGCAGGTTGAAGAGATCATCGGTGCGGGTCAGTCGCCCCCGTCGGGGCATATCCCATTCACCCCTCGGGCTAAGAAAGTGCTCGAGCTCTCGCTGCGGGAAGCCCTGCAGCTGGGACACAACTACATCGGAACCGAGCACATCTTGCTCGGTCTCATCCGCGAGGGCGAAGGCGTAGCCGCCCAGGTCCTCGTGAAGCTCGGGGCAGACCTCGGACGTGTTCGCCAGCAGGTCATCCAGCTGCTGTCCGGCTACAGCGGCTCCAAGGAGACTGCCGGCGCGGGCGGCGGCGAGGCTCCGCAGGGTTCGCTCGTCCTGGATCAGTTCGGTCGCAATCTGACCCAGCTGGCGCGCGAGAACAAGCTCGATCCCGTGATCGGTCGCGAGAAAGAGATCGAGCGCGTGATGCAGGTCCTGTCGCGGCGCACAAAGAACAACCCGGTGCTGATCGGTGAGCCCGGCGTGGGCAAGACCGCGATCGTCGAGGGCCTGGCGCAGCGGATCGTCCGCGGCGAGGTCCCGGAAACGATCACCGACAAGCAGCTCTACACCCTCGACCTGGGCGCGTTGGTGGCGGGTTCCCGTTACCGCGGTGACTTCGAAGAGCGTCTGAAGAAGGTCCTCAAGGAGATCAAGACCCGCGGCGACATCATCCTGTTCATCGACGAGCTGCACACGCTGGTTGGCGCAGGCGCAGCAGAAGGCGCCATCGATGCCGCCAGCATCCTGAAGCCGATGCTCGCCCGCGGCGAGCTGCAGACGATCGGCGCCACCACGCTTGATGAGTACCGCAAGCACCTCGAGAAGGACGCCGCCCTCGAGCGGCGCTTCCAGCCGATCAAGGTGCCAGAGCCGTCCGTGGCGCACACGATCGACATCCTCAAGGGACTGCGCGACCGGTACGAGGCACACCACCGCGTCCAGATCACCGATCAGGGGTTGGTCGCAGCTGCGAACCTCGCCGACCGCTACATCTCCGACCGGTTCCTTCCCGACAAGGCGATCGACCTCATCGACGAGGCAGGCTCCCGCCTGCGCATCCGCCGCATGGGCGCGCCGCCCGACTATCGCGAGCTCGAGGACCGAATCGTCGATGTCAGACGCCAGAAGGAAGAGTCGATCGAGGCTCAGGACTTCGAGCGCGCGGCAGGCTTCCGCGATGACGAGAAGCGGCTGATGGCCGAGAAGGCCGAGAAAGAGATCGACTGGCGCAGTGCTCAGGGCGAGACGCTGGCCGAGGTCAACGAGGAGGAGATCGCCGAAGTGCTGTCCTCCTGGACCGGCATCCCGGTCACCTCGCTTACCGAGGAGGAGACCGCCAAGTTGCTGCGGATGGAAGACGAGATGCACCGTCGGATCGTCGGGCAGCACGACGCGATCGCCGCGGTGTCCCGTTCGATCCGCAGGACGCGTGCGGGCCTCAAGGATCCCAAGCGCCCTGCAGGTTCATTCATCTTCCTGGGTCCGTCCGGAGTCGGCAAGACCGAGACTGCAAAGGCGCTAGCGGAGTTCCTGTTCGGGGATGAAGATGCGCTGATCCAACTCGACATGAGCGAGTACATGGAGAAGCACACCGTCAGCCGCCTGGTCGGTTCTCCGCCGGGATACGTCGGCTACGAAGAGGGCGGCCAGCTAACGGAAGCCGTCCGCAGGCGGCCGTATGCCGTGGTTCTCCTCGACGAGATCGAGAAGGCCCACCCCGATGTCTTCAACACCCTGCTGCAGATACTCGAAGACGGCCGGTTGACCGACGCGCAGGGCAAGACGGTCGACTTCAAGAACACCGTCATCATCATGACGTCGAACCTCGGCACCCATAACCTGCGCAAGCCGGCGATGGGCTTCGGCCAGGGAAGCAGCGATCTGACCTACGAGAAGATGAAGGAACGCGTTCAGGACGAGCTCAAGCGGCACTTCCGTCCTGAGTTCCTCAACCGGATCGACGAGGTCATCGTCTTCCACGAGCTGGAGAAGGTCGAGGTCAAGGAGATCGTCGCTCTCATGATCCGCAGGATCGAAGAGCAGCTGCGCAGCCAAGACGTCGAGATCGAGCTGACGGATGGCGCCAAGGACTTCCTGGTGGCCAAGGGCTACGACCCGGCTCTCGGGGCGAGGCCTCTGCGACGCGCGATCCAGCGTTTCGTCGAGGATCCTCTATCCGAGAAGATCCTGTGGAAGGAGTTCGACGCCGGCGACACGATCATCGTGGACGCGGGGCGCGACGAGAAAGGCGAAGAGATCATCGTGTTCACGAAAGCCGCTCGCACGCCCGACCATCCACCGGTCGAGCTCGCAGGAGCGGGCGTGGGCGAAGGCGACGCCGAGGCGCTGCCGGAGTAACAGGTTCGAAGGATCAGCAAAGGCCCGGAGAGATCCGGGCCTTTTCGCGTGCCAGGTCTTGCGAGCTCTGCTGCGTATAGCGACGCCGCACTACCACGAAATCGATAAATGGTGCACCGACCGCTTACCCTGTCCGGCGTGAAGACCGAGGCGGTTACAGAGAAGCAAGCGCGCGCCGGCGACGAGCGCATCCTGGTCGCCGATGGCGTCAAGAAGGTGTACCGGACGGGGGCCGAGAGCGTCGAAGCCCTGCGCGACCTCGACCTCGAGATCGCACCGGGGGAGTTCATCGCGGTGATGGGGCCGTCCGGTTCCGGCAAGACGACCCTCCTCAACTGTCTGTCCGGTCTCGACGACATCGATGCGGGGAAGGTGCTGGTAGAAGGCCTGGAGATACACAAGCTGTCGGATTCCAAGCGCACGCAGCACAGGGCCGAGCGGATGGGCTTCGTCTTCCAATCGTTCAACCTGATCCCTGTGTTCTCTGCGGTGGAGAACGTCGAGCTACCTCTGCTCCTCGCCGGCCACTCTGCTGGAGATGCGCGGAGGCGGGCCGACGAGACCTTGGAACGAGTGGGCCTTGGCCATCGCAAGAACCATCGGCCCAACGAACTGTCGGGAGGCGAGCAGCAGCGGGTCACCGTTGCCCGCGCGCTGGCCGGGGAGCCCGCGATCGTGTGGGCAGACGAACCCACCGGCAATCTCGACTCCGAAACCGCACTATCGATCATGGATCTGTTCCGCGAGCTCAACCGGGACGGACTGACTTTGGTGGTCGTGACGCACGATCCTTCGATCGGCCAGATGGCCGGACGCCTGATCCAGATGCGGGACGGCGCCATCGACTTGCCGGCTGCGTAACCGGCTAACTACTCATGAGTCCGTCCTCGCTGCCACCGCTGCTGACCATCCTGGCGGTGGCGCTGCTCGCAGTGGGGTGGCAATTCATACGGCGGCCCGTGCAGCGGCGTTTCGCGATCCGCAATGCCGGCAGGAGGCCGACGGAGACGGCGCTCCTGATCGCGGGCAGCCTTCTCGGCACCGCGATCATCACGGGAAGCTTTATCGTCGGCGACACGCTGGACTCATCGATCCGCGTGACTGCCAAGACCCAGCTCGGACCCGTCGACGAAGTGGTCACCGTTCCCCACAGGAGTCAGGCGCAGGCGATCGCACAGCGGGTGCGAGCGCTTCACGATCCCCGCATCGACGGCGTGCTGCCCCTGCAGGCCGTGCCGGCCTCGTTCTCCTCTTCCGCATCGGGCACGCGGCGTGCTGAACCCGGAGCACAGGCTGTCGAATTCAACTTCGCAGCAGCTCGTTCGTTCGGCAACGATCCCGCCACGACAGGGATCTCGGGACCAACCCCCGCTCCCGGGCACATCGTGCTGGGCGCGGACCTGGCTCAAACCCTCGCTGCCGGCCACGGCGACCGAGTGACGCTGTTTCTCTACGGCAAGAAGGTCAACCTCACGGTGGATCGCGTCCTGCCTCGTGTCGGCCTTGCCGGGCTCTGGTTTGGAATCGAAACCACCTCACCGAACGGCTTCGTGGCTTCCGGAACGATCGCCAGCGCTACCTCCGGCGGGATCCCCAACGGAGCGATCCCTCCCGACACTTCCGTCGCGGTATCGAACCGCGGCGGTGTGGAAGATGGTGCAAGCCTTTCCACCGGAGTCACGCATGCCCTGCGTGGTGCGATCGCCGACCCCTCAGTTCGTGTGGACGATGTCAAGCGCAAGCGACTTGACAACGCAAAGGCCTCGGGCGACAGCTTCCGCACCCTATTCGTCGGCATCGGAGAGTTTGCGGTTCTGGCCGGGATCCTTCTTGTCATCAACATCTTCGTCATGTTGTCGGAAGAGCGAAAGAAGCAACTGGGGATGTTGCGAGCAGTGGGAACGAGCCGAGCGAACCTCGTGCGCGGCTTCACCATGGAAGGCGCTCTCTATGCTCTGGTGGCTGGGTTTGCCGGCGCGATCCTCGGCATCGGTGTCGGTTGGGCGATCGTGAAGTTCGCGGCCCCCATCTTCGCGGGATTCGGCGACTTCTCACTCCAACTCAGCTTTGCGTTCCAGATCTCGAGCGTTATCGGCGGCTTCTGCATAGGTGTTCTCATCTCGCTCGTAGCCGTCTTCCTGACCAGCCTTCGGATCAGCCGCGTGAACATCATCCGAGCGATCCGCGATCTTCCCGAGCCGAAGCTGGAGCGCGTTCGTACTCGCACGCTCGTACTCGGCTTGGTGCTGGCCGCGATCGGACTGCTTTGGTTCGGGGGTTCCGTCGGCAACTCGAGGGCGTGGGCGGGGATGCTACTGGGACCGCCGCTTGCTGCGTTCGGTCTCCTGCCTTTGCTGACGCGACTTATCAAGCGGCGACCTGCGCTGCTGATCGTCTCCGGGTTCTCGTTGCTATGGGGTGTCTTCGGCGATTCGATCCTGGGAAGCAAGATGTTCGAGAGCGGAAGCATCTCCACGTTCGTAGTGCAAGGCGTGCTCCTCACTTTTTCCGCGGTCGTCCTGTTGAGTCAGATCCAGGACAACCTCGCCGGGATCCTGCATCGAGTAGCGGCCAAGACTCTGTCGTTGAGACTGGGGATGGCCTATCCGCTGGCGCGGCGGTTCCGTACCGGACTGACGCTTGGCATGTACTCGTTGGTGCTGTTCACGATGGTGTTCATCTCGGTGCTGGCCACCGTGTTCGGGGGTCAGGTCGATATCACCACCAAGAAAGCTGCGGGCGGATACGACATGTTCGTGACGGCCAGCGCCAGCAATCCTCCTACTGCGCGACAACTGGCGGCCAGCAGGGGAGTAGGCGATGTCACCGCGATCGACTATGGCACCGCGTTATTCCAACCGAAGGGCCTTGCCGAGCCACAGCCGTGGTTCGCCAGCGGGATCGACCGCAGCTTTGTCGGCCCCGGCACGCCGCTTCTGTCCAAGCGCGCTCCGGGGCTGAGCTCGGCCAAGCAGGTGTGGGATCGGCTTCTGCGCGATCCGCACACGATGGTGATCGATTCCTTCTTCCTGCAAACAGGCGGGGGCCCGTCGGCCGCCCCCGCCAAGCCGGGGGACTCTGTCACCGTCGAGGACCCCCTCACCGGAAAAAGTACCCAGCGGACCATCATCGGCGTCGTCGATACCGATGCCACCAACTTCGGCGTCTACATGTCGAAACCTTCATTGCATCAGGCGATCTCACGAGCCACGCCTTCCTTCTTCTACCTCACGATCGATCCCGGTCAGAACGCTTCTGTACTGGGCGCGAGGCTGCAGGGAGAGTTCTTCCGGCAAGGCGTTGAAGCGAAGACCTTCCGCTCGCAGATAGAACAATTCGCGGCCCTCAACCTGCAGTTCCTTCGTCTCATGCAGGGGTATCTCGCCCTGGGGCTACTGGTTGGGATCGCCGGGCTCGGCGTGGTGATGGTGAGGGCGGTGAGGGAGCGGCGTCATGCCGTGGGGGTGCTTCGCTCGCTCGGCTTCCAGTCCCGCCAGGTGCGGATGGCCTTCCTGTTGGAATCCGGATTCATCGCCATCGAAGGCATCCTGGTGGGCACGGTCCTCGCCCTGATCACGTCCAAGCAACTGGTGACGACCGGCCAGTTCGGGAAGGGCGTGGTGTTCACGATCCCGTGGGGACAGATCGGGATCCTGGTGGCGGTCGCGTTCGTTGCGTCGCTGATAGCAACGGTCTGGCCGGCCCAACAGGCTTCTCAGATAGCTCCCGCAGTAGCCTTGCGCATAGCCGACTAACCGTCTCTTTGCGAGCCTGACCACGTATCGCGTGGCCCCCCGACCGCGAAACCGGGTCCGACGTCGGGACTGGGGCGCCCTCCGAGAAAGATTGTCGTACCCCCTCGATAGCGTCGATCCATGCATTGCAGCGATTGCGGCTACGCCTCGGTGAAATGGTTCGGCCGCTGCCCCGATTGCGGTGCGTGGAGCAGCGCAACCGACAACAGCGACAGCACCGAGCGCCTCGAGGTCGTTCGCCTCTCCCAAGCCACCGGCGCGCTCGATCGCTTCAGCACCGGGCTTGCCGAACTCGACAGGGTTCTCGGCGGCGGATTGGTTCGAGGCGAGGCTTTGCTGCTCGCCGGTGAACCAGGCGTCGGCAAGTCGACCCTCATGCTGCAGCTCTTGCACGGTCTGCAGCGCGAGGGTCGCAGCGCGCTGCTGGCAACCGGCGAGGAGTCTCTCGACCAGGTCGCGTTGCGAGCCCGGCGTTTGGATCTTCCGGTGGCGGATCTGGAAGCAGTGGCGGCGTATTCGGTTCCCGCGATCGTGGCGCTGTCCGGCCACCGAAGCCCCGACCTCTTGATAGTGGACTCCGTGCAGGTTCTGGAGCGACCCGATCTCGATCAACCGGCAGGATCGGTCACGCAAGTACGCGAGTGTGCGGGCGAGCTCGTCCGTCACGCGAAGGAGACGGGAACGGTGGTTGTTCTGGTGGGCCAAGTGACCAAGGAAGGAACTATCGCGGGGCCCAAGACGCTCGAGCACATGGTTGACGCAGTGATCAACCTCGAATGTGAGCGTGGCGGAGCTCTGCGGTTGTTGCGCACCTCCAAGAACAGGTTCGGATCCTGCGATGAGGTGGGCGTGTTCCTCATGGGCCAACGTGGTCTCGAACCCGTCGCCGATCCGTCGGCCATGTTCCTCGCCGACAGGCGCGTAGGCGTCACCGGATCCACGGTGTTCCCCAGCATCGAAGGGACCCGCCCGGTCCTGGTCGAGATCCAGGCGCTTGCCACCTCCAGCGGTTTGCCGCAACCACGGCGGGTGCCCATCGGCCTGGACACGCGCCGCTTGTCTCTCTTGCTGGGCGTGATGACCGAGCGAACGGGCACCAAGTTGTTCGCCTCACTGGACGTATTCGTCGCAGCCGCCGGAGGCTTCACCGTCCGAGAGCCCGCCGCCGATCTGGCCGTGTGCTTGGCCTTGTATTCAGCGCTCAACTCCGTCCCGATAGACGGCGCAACGGTGGCGGTCGGCGAGGTGGGACTGTCGGGCGAGGTCCGCCGCGTTCCAGCGATGGCGGCGCGACTCAAAGAGGCGGCGAGGCTTGGCTTCACTACTGCGCTCGTACCCCGCGGGGTTGTGGATGCTCCTGCCGGGTTGTCGGTGGTAGTCGTCAACGATCTCGCGGAGACGTTCGCGCACGTCGACTGCACCGGCCACAGTGAGCGCCGCGGCGAACTCGTCGCGTAATGTCGCATGCTATCCTTGATAAAACCAAAGGCTCCCTGGTCGAGCCTTCCAAAGTTGCTCGACATGTGAGGATCGAATCTTGGCAGGAGGAGTATCAGAGTTGAGCTTCCGT
>DATAPE010000182.1:0-5588 GCA_036265345.1 Actinomycetota bacterium | reverse complement strand
ATCATGTCCAGATGGGCAAGGCGATCGAGATATTTCTTCGCTTCCCGGAATTGGGGTGCATAGCCCTCCGAGGTGAGGTCGCCGGCAACGACCACCAGATCCGGGTCGAGATCGACGATCTCCTTGAGGGCGTGCTCCATGAGCTCGCGGTCGAAGCTCGCGTGACCGCAGTGGATGTCGGAGATCTGGGCGATCGTCAATTGGTGTGCTGCCACGGTGGCTCCGTATGATAGGTGCCGGCGGCGCGGCGATCGTGGAGGCTGAGGCTCGATGAGGGATTGGACCTATTCCTTGGCCAAGGTGATCCTGAAGCCCTGGTTGATGGTGTGGTTCCAGTGGACGATCGAGGGCCTCGAGCACATACCGTCCACCGGCCCCGCCATCCTTGCCGTGAACCACATCGCTTATCTCGACCCTTTCGCGACGGCGTTCATCGTCGATAAGGCCGGGCGTCGCGCCCGATTCCTGGCCAAATCAGAGCTGTTCCAGGACAAGCGCATCGGCTGGGTCCTCAAGGGAGCCGATCAGATCGAGGTGAAGCGGGGGACCAAAGATGCGCCAATGGCGTTGGACGAGGCGTACGCGGCTCTGGATCGTGGGGAGTTCGTTGTCGTGTTCCCGGAAGGCACCGTTACCAGGGACCCCGAGCTGCAGCCGATGGCGGCCAAGAGCGGCGCCGCCCGGCTCGCGCTCAAGACCGGTGCGCCGTTGATCCCGTGCGCTCTGTGGGGGACCGCCAACGTCTGGCCGAAAGGATTCAAGAAACGCTGGCGCCCCGGCCAGCGGATCGTTGCGCGGATCGGGCCCCCCGTGGCCCTCCCGGCCGTGGGGGATACCCCGGAAGGCTGGAGAGAGCTGGGGGCCGCGCTCATGTCCGACATCAGCGGGCTGCTCTCCGAGATACGACCGGCGGTCCCGGATCGACGCCGCGTGAAGCGATCCGCGGCGTGAGCAAGATCGCATTCATAGGCGCGGGTTCATGGGGCACTGCGATCGCTTCACTGGTGGCGGCAAAGGAGGGCCACGAAACCGTCCTGTGGGCGCGCCGGGCGGAGTTGGCCGAGACCATCAACCTCTATCACGAGAATCCCGAATACCTGCCCGACCTGACGATGCCGGAGAAGCTGGTGGCCACCCACGTCATCCAGGAAGCGGTGATGGACGCGGGGATCGTGATCATGGCGGTTCCCTCCCACGGCTTCCGCCGGGTTCTGCGTCAGGTGGCCCGTCATGCACCCGATGGAGCCGTCTACGTGAGTCTCACGAAAGGGCTCGAGGTATCGACGCGGAAACGGATGTCGCAGGTGCTCGCCGAGGAGGTTGACTCGATCTCCCCATCCTCGATCGCCGTGCTCACCGGGCCCAATCTCGCCAAGGAGGTGGCGCAGGGGTTTCCCGCCGCGTCCACGATCGCCTGTGCGGACACCTCGACTGCCGCGATGCTGCAGGAGCTCTTCCACACTTCTGCGTTCAGCTGCTACATCAATAACGATGTCGTGGGGTCGGAGCTGGGCGGTGCATTCAAGAACGTGATCGCGATCGCCGCCGGGATCGCGGATGGGCTGGGCTACGGGGACAACACCAAATCGACGGTCATGACCCGGGGGCTCGCCGAGATGGCCCGCTTCAGCGTTTGTTTCGGCGCGCAGCCTCTTACCTTCCTGGGCCTTGCGGGGGTGGGCGATCTGATGGCCACCTGCGCCAGCGCTCAATCGCGCAACCATTCGGTGGGGATCGAATTGGGTAAGGGGCGGAAGATCGACGAGATCATCGGCTCGATGCGGATGGTGGCCGAAGGCGTCAAGAGCTGCAAGCCGATCTTCGAGCTGGGCCAGGACGCCGGCGTGCGGATGCCGATCACCGAGAACGTCGTGCGCATCTGCCACGAAGGGGCTCCGGTTGAGGATGTGGTCAGGGACCTCCTGAACCGCGAGGACCGTTCAGAGTTCGAAGGGGTTGTCGATCCTCTGATGCTCCAGAATTAAGTCACTCCCCGAACGTTCCCTACAGATCAAGTCGGTCGATCGCGGCCCGAAGGGTTAGCTCGCTCCGCTGCGGGTAGTCACAAACAGTCATCGAACGACCCCCCAGATGGAAGGAGCACGAATGGATACAGATCGAACTATGGATCCCTCCAGGACAGGATCAACCACCGAGCAGGTACAGCAGCAGGCGCAGCAGGTCGCGCAGCAGGCCAAAGAAACGGCTCAGAAAGCGACCGGGAAGGCGCGGGAGAAGGCCCAAAGCGAACTCGACACCCGGACCGCTCAGGCAGGAGGCCAGATCCAGTCGACCGCCGACGACCTCAGGTCGGTGGGGGAAGAGCTGCGCAGGCAAGGAAAAGACACCCCGGCCAAGTTGGCGGAGCTGGGGGCCGACAAGGTCGAGCAGATCGCGCGTTACCTGATCGATTCTGACGGCGACAAGATCCTGGCGGACATGGAGGACTTCGGTCGCAGACAGCCATGGGCAGTTATCGCCGGCGGTATGGCGATCGGGTTCCTGGCATCTCGATTCCTGAAGGCCTCGAGCACCCGCCGTTACAACAGCAGGTACCAGCTGCCTGCGGGGTCAGACCTTCATTACGCCCGCCGGGACGTGCCGGTCTACACAACGCCGGGTGGGTCGGCCTCGATGGCGCGAGCAGCTCGCTCCGTTGAGGGGTACGAGGAGACCTACCGCGAGGGTGTCCTCACCGAGAGCGGCTACGACGACGCCACCGGAACCACGTACCGCGGTGGTGTCTGATGGTTGATGGGCTGGGCCCCCGGCAGGATGACCTCCGGGATCATTCGATAGCCGAGCTCCTGCGGCAGCTGTCCCAGGAAACCGCCACGCTGGTTCGACAGGAGATGGAACTGGCGAAGGCGGAGGTTGCCCAGAAGGGTAAGAAGGCAGGAGCCGGCGCGGCGATGTTTGGGGGCGCGGGAGCCGCCGGGCTTGCGACGCTTGGCGCATTCACAGCCTTCTTGATCTTGGTGCTGAACACCTTCATGGACGCATGGCTGGCCGCTCTGATCGTGACCCTGGTCTATGGGGCTATCACGGCGGTGCTGATCATGAGGGGCAAGGAGAAAGTTCAGGAAGCGGGATCACCAGTTCCCGAGCAGACCGTTGACACGATAAAGGAGGACATCGAATGGGCAAAGAACCCGAAGACATCCGCAACGAGATAGAAGCGACGCGCGCTCGCATGGGCGATACCGTGGAGGCGCTCGGCTACAAGACCGACGTCAAGTCGCGGGCCAAGGATTCGATCTCGAACGCTAAGGAGAACGTCGTGGATAAGGTTTCGGAAGTCCGGGACAGCATCGTGGGGTCAGCGTCTAGCGCTCGCGACAGCGTCTCGAGCTCTACTCCCGACGCCGAGCAGCTCAAGCGGAATGCTCGCAAAGCGGCAAGCGTCGCTCAGCGGAACCCGTTGGGACTCGCACTCGGCTCGGTCGCCCTCGGATTCCTGGCAGGCCTGTCCGTTCCTTCCACCGAGATCGAGGACGAGCGTCTCGGCCCCGTCGCGGATCAGGTGAAGGACAAGGTCAGAGAGACCTCGCAGGAAGCGCTGGATCGCGGCAAGCAGGTTGCCCAGGAAGTGGGACAGACCGCCGCTCAGAGCGCGCAGGACGCCGCGCAACGCGTCGCAGACACCGCCAAGCAAAGTGGGCAGGAGCAGGGCCAGGAGCTCGCTTCCAGCGCGCAGGAGAAGGCGCAAGAGGTGTCCCCGAACCCGTCATGAGCCCGCCACAAAACCGGGAGCCGGTGCCGTCGCAGACAAGCGGCGGCACCGGGCCCAACTCTCCTCTGGAGCTCCAACCGCGCGATTGGAAGTCCACGGCAAAGCGGACGCTTTCAGAGATCAAAGACGATCGCGTGACCCTGATCGCGGCCGGGATGGCCTACTACTTCTTCCTTGCCATCTTTCCGGCCCTCATCGCTCTGGTGGGCGTGCTGGGCATCGCGCACATCAATCCCTCCGGACTGATCAGCTCGATCAAGTCGTCGTTGCCCGGCGGGGCCGGTACTGCATTGACCAGAGCGATAGCGCACGCCGATAAGCCTTCGCATGGGGCATCTCTCGTCGCCGCCGTCGGTGGGATCCTGCTGGCGATCTTCAGCGCGTCGTCAGGGATGTCGGCCCTCCAGAAGGGCCTGAACGTCGCCTACGACGTACCGAAAGACCGCAAGTTCTTCGTCGCTCGGGGGATCGGGATACTCCTTCTGATCGCCACGCTGATCTTCGGAGCCGTGCCGTCGCCGTTCTTCACCTTCGGAGAATCAACGATCTTCACGGTCCTCGGCTACATCGTGAGCATCATCACCGTCGTGATCCTGTTCTCGGTCTTCTATTACGTAGGACCGAATCGAGAGTCACCTTCCTGGCAATGGGTGAGCCCGGGCGGGATCCTGGGCACCGTCCTGTGGATCGTCGTCTCTATCGCGCTCGGGGTTTACGTGGGGAACTTCAATAGCTATTCGAAGACCTACGGCCCTCTCGCCGGTGTCATCGTCTTGATCCTGTGGTTGTACGTGAGCTCGCTTGCCGTCCTTATCGGAGGCGAATTGAACGCCGAGCTGGAACGGCAAGCAGCGACCTCCCAGGAAGGGCCGAGCAGCCGCAGATCCAAGTCGGCGTTTCCGGCTTCCGAAGTGAGCGCCACCTGATCTGACGCGCTTTCGAAGCGAGTCCCATTTGCCATTACCGGATCCAGACCTGGTGTGGGACTCCTTAGGCCGCGAGTGCTTGGGTGAGGTCGGCGATCAGGTCCTCGGCGTCCTCCACCCCCACCGACATGCGGCAGAACCCAGACGCGATGCCCGCGGCTTCGAGCTCTTCGGCGGTCAGCTGCGTGTGCGTGATGCTCGCGGCATGGACGATCAGGGAGCGCGTTCCGCCGAGGGACGCGGCGCGTTTCACCAACAACAGGCGGTCCTGAAACGCCGCCGCCGCATCCCGACCTCCCGCAACATCGAACCCGAGGGTGCCCCCACCACGCCCGCCCAGGAGAGCACTGGCGAGGGCGTGCGACGTATCCGAGGGCAGACCTGGGTAGTAGACCGCGTCTATCCGTGGGTGGGACTCGAGTAGTTGGGCGATCTGTAGCGCATTGGCGCAGGAACGCTCCACGCGCAGCTGCAACGTCGCCAGCCCCCGTAGCGTCAGCCACGCATTGAACGGCGATAGCACCGGTCCCAGCTCCCGAGCCACCTCGGCGATCGGTTCTAGCAGGGATGGAGCCCCGCACACGATCCCGGCGATGAGGTCGTGATGTCCACCCAGGAACTTGGTAGCCGAGTGCAGCGAGATGTCTGCTCCGAGCTCGATGGGGCGGCACAAGATGGGACTGGCGAAGGTGTTGTCGACGACCAGTGGGACGCGATGGTGCTTAGCGAGCTGTGCCAGCTGCGGCAGGTCGGCCACGGTGATACGCGGGTTGCCGATCGTCTCGCAATACAAGAGCTTGGCTCCCTCAAGCGCCCGATCGATCTCGTCGAAGTCGTCGACATCCACCATCGTGGACTGGATCCCGTAGCGCGGAAGGATGTTGGTTAGAAGATCGTGCGTGCCCCCGTAGAGCTGGCGCGCTGATACC
>DATAPE010000181.1:0-8722 GCA_036265345.1 Actinomycetota bacterium | reverse complement strand
CGCGCACGCACGGCCCCATGATGCCCCACCAACCCAAGCTCCGCATCACCCGGGATAGCCGGCAGATGTGCTGAAAGGATTACCTATCGAGGCCCGCCTACCGGTTCGGGCACCGCCATGGGCGCGCCGGTGATCATCTGGGCCATGTAGCGGCGTTAGCTCCTGAGTTGCTACGAGACTTGGAACTGTCCGTTCGACTTGAACATCTCGTACATCTCGCACACCTTGACCGCCGGCCGATACATCGGTATCGGAAGCTCCGCAGGGTTGAAGAACGCTAGATCGCTCATTTCCTCAAGATCGGGTGCCGGTACCCCGCTCCAAGAACGAACGGCAAAGCACATCGCGAAGCAGTGAGTGATGTCACCATTTGGATACTTAACGGTGTGAATCCCAGGGTCGGAGAGACAGCCGAAGGGAACTAGATCGCGTTCTTCGACAGTGAGGCCCGCCTCTTCCTTAAGTTCGTTGATGGCCGTCTTAGCGAAACTGTCTCCCACCTCTGCTGCTCCTGCCGGTACGCACCACTCACTCGTATCGGTCCGCCTGACGAGGAGCACTTCTCCCTGTTGGTTCTCGACCAGAACCGTGGCGCCCGGCATCAAGACCAGCTCGCTGCCAAGCTTCTGGCGGATCCGCCACAGATAAGACCCCTCGAACGCCATATAGAGAAACTCCTCGACTCACGCCTGGCTAGCTCGGCCTGTCATCACACCCTTGCTTGCGAAAGTTCGTGGTGACTCAGGTGCTCGAGGTGCTTTTCGAGAAAGGCACCACAGTCACCACGGGCACCACTCGCTTTGGAGAAACATAGTGACGTTTCCGCGGCTGTGATGAACGGCTTGTTGGGACCTCAGGGTAATCGGGCCCGATCCGATCTGGTCGTAGCTCCCACCGTTCGCCGCGCTTCGCGCTCGTGCCCCCGGTGGGAGTCGAACCCACACTGTGGCCGGTTTAAGCGACCTTCCTCTACCAGTTGGGATACGGGGGCTGATTCATTCTCCCCGCACGAGCGCCGGGATGGGAGAGATCGAGACGCTAGATGATCGGCCACGGCAGCGGGCGCTCGGAGCTCGGCGCCGGGAAGCAGTCCTCGACCAGCAGGGTCTCGACTCGCGCCAGGGTGGCCGCCGACTCCTCCGGTGACAGCAGCTCGGCCAGCTCGTCCCCTAGGCCCCCGGGGCGTGCGAGCTCGGCCCCCAGCCGGTCCAATTCGGAGCGCAGGGAATCGCCCAGCGGCTCCTCGGCGAACTGCCAGATAACGGTGCGCAGCTTCGGCTCGACGCTGAAGGTCAGGCCGTGGTCCACCGCCCACACCTTTCCGTCCGCGTCTTGCAGCACGTGGCCGGCCTTCCTGTCGGCGTTGTTCACGACTGCGTCGAGCGCGGCGAAGACCCGGAAGTCCTCCAGACGCTGCTGCATGAGGGTCAGGTAATGGAGATCGGGGTCGTGCTCGATGAACAACTGAAGAGAGCCCGGCCCCAGGGGAGCTTCATCCCGCAACACCGTGGGGGGAACGATGTGCCAGCCCGCGACCTCACTCAGGCGGAAGGTTGCGACCTCACGCGCCGCCAGTGTCCCGGGAGGGAAATCCCACAGCGGCCGCTCGCCCCGGTCCGGTTTGTAGACCGCAAGCGTCTCCGACTCGTCCGAGCGCAGTCGTGCGAGAAAGGTGTAGTTGGAGGAGTAGGGAAGAAGCCCAAGGACTTCCACCTCGCCCCGTTCGAGCATCGAGTAGGAGCCGGCGAGCCGCGTCACTAGCCCCTGGGGCGATGGCCGTTGGAGGCCGGGCAGATATGTCCCTCCGGATCGATCGGAAGACCGCACAGTTGACACAGGGGACGCCCCTCCGCAACCACCGCAAGGGCATGAAGGATGAAGGCGCGCACTTGGTCACGACGAAGATGGAACTGCACGCCCAGCTCGTCGTCGGGCTCTTCCAGCGGCGGAGGCTCCTCTTCTTCTTCTGGCTGTTCGTCGACCGACCGGACGAGGACGAGCACTCGTTCCTCGGTCTCCTCATAGGTGAGCCCCATCATCCCGATGCGCCATTCCGGTTCCGTGGGCTCCACGAGCGCAAGGGCAGGATCGCGCGCCGGTTCGGCGCCCGCTACGGTGTCGGCGGGATCCACCATCACGAGCAACTCCCGCAGCTTGTCGGCGAGCACCGCAACCTGCTGTTTCTCGACGAGATAGGTCACGTTGCCAAACGGCCCCCGTGCCTGGATGTAAAAGACGCGAGCACCCGGCCGTCCCACGTAGTCGGCGGTAAAGATCTCTGGCGTGAGGTCCTGATTCATGACCCCACCACGATAGGCGCACCGCCGTTGACCGACAGCACCATCGGGCCGGCATCACTGACTGCGATGGCGGACACCGATGCCGGACCGATCGCGATCCTCTGGAACAGGTCGATGTGGACGCCGAGGTAGTGCGCCACCACCAGCTTGATCACGTCGGCGTGGGACACGACGCAGACCATCTGCCTGGGGTGACGGGCCTGGATACGCTCGAGCTCGGCCACGGCGCGGGCTTGCACCTCGAAAAGGGTCTCGCCTTGCGGGAAGCGAGCGGCGGAAGGGAACCGCTGCAGCTTTACCCATAGCTTGGTGCGCGCCAGCGATTTCAGCGATCGGTTCGTCCAGCTTCCGTACTGGACTTCACCGATGTCATCAAGCAGCTGCACCTCCAGCTTGTGTTTGGCGGCAACCGCCTGGGCCGTCTCGAGCGTGCGGTCGATCGGGCTCGAGTACACCGCTTTGATCGGCGCCTTGGCCAGTCGGTCTGCCACCGCTTCGGCTTGGGCGCGGCCATCCTCGCTGAGATGCACCCCGGGGGCCCATCCCGTCAGTTTGTGTCCGGTGTGCGAGGTGACGGCGTGGCGGACGAGCAGGAACACCGTCACCGAAGCGACTTCTCAACCGCTTCGAGCGCGCTCGGGTTTTCCAGAGACGACATGTCACCGGGATCCTCGCCCACCACCTTCGCCCTGATCGCACGGCGCAGGATCTTGGCCGAGCGCGTCTTGGGAAGCTCCTCCACAAACCTGATCTCGGAAGGGGTGAAGGCCTTGCCGAGCTCGTCTGCGATCACCTTCTTGATCTCGAGGCGCAGCTCATCGGTCGGAGCCACGTTCGGTCTCAGGATGCAGAAGCACCACACGGTTTCACCCTTGACCTCGTGGGGGATGCCGACGGCGGCGCACTCGACCACGGCGGGATGATCGACCGCCGCAGATTCATACTCCGCCGGCCCGATGCGCTTTCCGGCGACGTTGATCGTGTCGTCCGACCTGCCGTGCAGGAACCAAAAACCATCGGCGTCTATCGACGCCCAGTCACCGTGCACCCACACCCCCGGCCAGCGCGACCAGTAGGCGGCGAGATAGCGCTGCGGATTGCCCCAGAACCCGCGCGTTTGAGAAGGCCACGGCTTGGTGCAAACGAGCTCGCCGACCTCTCCTCGCACGGGTTTGCCGTCGGAGTCGTATACGTCCATCGCCATGCCCAAAGACGGCGTGCCGAGCGAGCACGACTTGGTGGGGATGACCGGCGACTGCCCGAGAAAGCAGGCTCCCACTTCAGTGCCGCCCGACAGATTCATGATCGGGCAACGGCCCTTTCCGACAACGTCGGAGAACCATCGATACGGTTCGGGATTCCACGGCTCACCGGTGGAGGCCAGGATGCGCAGGCTGGAAAGGTCGTGGGCGCGCACCGGGTCTTCGCCTGCGGGCATCAATGCTCGCACGAGGGTAGGCGACACGCCGAGCACTGTGACCTCGTGGCGCTCGACCATCGACCACAACCGGTCTGCATGGGGGTAGTTGGGCGCTCCCTCGTACATGAAGACGCACGCACCCGCGGCGTGACCCCCCACCATCTCGAGAGGGCCCATGATCCAGCCCATGTCCGTGACCCAGTAGAGGAGGTCGTCCGACGTCACGTCCAACTGGTATGCGACCTCCTGGGCGATCTTGACGAGGAAGCCGCCGTGAACGTGAACGCTGCCCTTCGGCGTGCCCGTGGTCCCCGAGGTGTAAGCGATCATGAAAGGCGCTTCAGGGTCCAACTCCGCCGCCGCCCCGGTGGATGACTGCTTGCCGAAGGCGTCCTCCCATGGCACATCGCGCGGCCCCATCGGGCATTCGAAGTCTGCGTCCGGCCCGAACCGGTTAAAGACGATGACATGCTCCATCGACGGGGAATCTGCAACTGCATCGTCGGCGTTGGCTTTCATCGCGACCTTCTGCCCCCGCCGGTAGAAGCCGTCGGCTGTGATCAGAACCTTGGCCCGAGAGTCGTTCAACCTCGTGGCGATCGCCGGTGCACCGAAGCCCGAGAAGATCGGCAGGTAGATGGCGCCGATCTTGGCGCACGCGTACATGGCGATCACGGCCTCGGGCACCATGGGCATGTAGACACCGACGGCGTCGCCCGGAGACACCCCCAGCGCGGCGAGACCGGCAGCGGCCCGGGCCACATCGGCGGCGAGCTCGGTGTAATCGAGGTCCCGGATCGCGCCGTCCTCGCCCTCCCACAGAAGCGCCGGTTCGTGACTTCTGGAACCCGCGGCGTGGCGATCGACGCAGTTGTAGGTCAGGTTGATGCGGCCCCCGACGAACCACTTCGGCCATTGCGGACCGCCCGAGTCGTCCAAAACCGAGTCATAAGGCGTGAAGAAGTCGATCCCGAGATCGGCGACCACTGCGTCCCAAAACCATTCGATGTCGTCTTGCGATCGGCGCACCAGCTCGAGGAAGTCCTCGATGCCGTGGCGCCGCATGAAACGCGTGACGTTGGCGTTGGCTACGTAATCGGGGCTCGGTTCCCAGACGAATCCACTCACGAAATCAAGCTATCGCACGCGTGGACGACGGCAGTTAGGGCTGGAGGAGCTGGATGACCAGGCCGTCCAGGATGTCTCTCTCCGACACGAGAACCTCCGGAGCATCGAAGGCTTCCATCACCGCTTGCAGGATCTCGGCTCCCGCAACGATCACGTCCACGCGTCCTGCCGCGAGGCCTTTAACTCGGCTTCTCTTCTCCGCGGGCAGAGTCTCTAGCCGGCGCGCAAGACGGCGAACATCGCCATGGGTCATCACCATGTGATGAACGACGCTTGGATCCTCCTCCGGTAAGCCCGCCTTGAGCGTGGCCAGCTGCGTGACCGTCCCCGCGACTCCCACCAGTTGGCCCCCTCGCGGCGAGCCCAACTGTGACTGGGCCTGTGCCAGGAGATCCTTCACCTCCGTGCGCAACGCGTCGAGTTCCTCGGGGGCCGGAGGGTCGGAGCTCAGATGTTTCTCGAACATGCGAACGCACCCCATGTCCAGCGAAATCAAGCTCTCTGGTTCGTCGGTGCCGTAGATCAGCTCGGTGGAGCCCCCGCCGATGTCGACCACCAGGATGGGATCGTGCTCGAACAGATCCGATCGCACGCCGAGGAATGTGGCGCGAGCCTCCTCTTCGCCGGAGAGCAGCTCGGGCGCCTGGCCGGTCAGCTTGCGGACGCCGTCGAAGAACTCGCTTCGGTTTACTGCATCGCGAACCGCCGACGTGCCGGTGACGCGGAGGCGCTCAACCCCGAGCTCACCACAGCTCGCCGCGTACTCTGCGATCACCTTCAGAGTTCGTTGCAGCGCCTCTGGTTGCAATCTCCTGGTCCTGTCCACGCCCTGACCGAGGCGGGTGATGATCATGCGCCTCTCGATCGTGCGGAACAGGTCGGGATGTTCCTCCGCCACCAACAACCTTGTCGAGTTCGTGCCGACGTCGATAGCGGCGACCCGCGCGCCTGGACTCACGGCGTCTTTGGCGGGTCCGCGATGCAGGGCGCAACACAGTCCGGCCACCCCGTGCGCGCCAGGGTCGCGGCCCCCACGGGGTTCGGTGGATCCGCAAGCTGGTGCGCCAGGTGCGCATGCAGACACTTGACGTGTTCCGGCCCCCCGCCGGGCACCGCCCCGCCCTCGATGGGTTCATGGGCGTCACGCCGAGAGCGGTACCGGTCCAGCGCCTCGATGAACCGCCGGCGCAACGACGGATCGCGAACCAGCTCCTCGTTGACGCCAACCATCCATCCGTCCGATTCCAGCCGGCTCGCGCGCTTCACGAGCAAAGGGCACGTTAGCCAGAAGAGAGTGGGGAAAGGGGCACCGTCGGGGAGCCGGGGATGGTTCTCGATGACCATCGGGATACCTAGGTGACAGCGCTTCGCCACCGCCCACCGGCCCCGCAAGGGGCGGCCCAGCTGCAGCTGGACTGTTCGTTCATCCTCGGCTGAATGGTGAAGCTCCATCGCTTCCAGAGTAGCTAGAGACCGAGGAAGTTCAGGAACCCCCTGATTCCCCCTTCCTCGGAAGGCGCCGAATCTCGAGCGCGGCGCCGCGCGCTATGCGCATGTTTGTGGTGGTTGTGGTGCTGATGAGGCTTGGGCATGACGAGGTATGCGGTCTCGCCGGGTCGCACTAACCCGATCTGAGAGCGCGCTTGCTCCTCGATGAAATCGGGGTTGCGGAGGCGAGCTATCTGTTCGCCCAGCCGGTGATTGGCCCGTTCGGTGTTGTGCAGCTCCTGCGCGGTGGCCTTGATCCGGTGCTGCTGCGCGAGGAGCTGGCGCGTGGGCTGGATGGCCATGGCGCTAACGAGTCCCAGGACGAGGACCAGGGCGATCAACTGCGCGCCGATCCCCAAGCTGGGGAGACGCCAGCGGCGCGAGGACTTGGTCACCCGGAACCCATCCTCGTGAAGGCATCGGTTCCTGCGTAACGAGCAGAATCACCGAGCTCGTCCTCTATCCGAAGGAGCTGGTTGTACTTGGCGGTTCGTTCCCCGCGCGCGGGGGCACCACTCTTTATCTGACCTGCGTTCGTCCCCACCGCTATGTCCGCGACGGTTGCATCCTCGGTCTCACCCGAACGGTGCGAGATAACGGTTGAGTACGCGGCTCTGTGCGCCATCCGAACGCACTCCAATGTTTCGGTGAGCGTGCCGATCTGATTCGGCTTGATGAGGATGGAGTTCGCGACCCCTTCCTCGATCCCTCGCCGGAGGAGCGCCTGGTTTGTAACGAAGACATCGTCGCCGACGAGCTGCACGCGATCGCCCATCTGCGCGGTGAGCAGCGACCATCCTGCCCAATCGTCTTCGGCCATCCCGTCCTCGATAGAAACGATCGGATATCTGTCCAGCCACTCTTCCCACAGATCGACCAATCCCGCACTGGAGAGGCGCCGGTCCTCGGAGGCAAGCGAGTAGCCGTCGCCATCGCGGATCTCCGAAGCCGCGGGGTCGAGCGCGATCGCAACCTGGGGGCCGGGCTCGTAGCCTGCCGCCTCGATCGCCTCCAGTAGGAGTTGGGGCGCGTCCGCGTTGCTGGCGAGATCGGGCGCGAAACCTCCCTCGTCGCCCACCGCGGTGGACATCCCGCGGTCGTCCAGGAGCTTCTTGAGAGCGTGGTACGTGTTCGATCCCCATTCGAGCGCCTCTCGGAAAGTGGCCGCTCCCAGAGGCACCAGCATGAATTCCTGCAGATCTACTGAGTTGTCGGCGTGGGCCCCGCCGTTCAGCACGTTCAGCATCGGCACCGGCAACACGTGAGCGTCGGGACCGCCGAGGTACCTGAACAACGGGAGGTCGAGCTCCTGCGCCGACGCGTGGGCCACCGCGAGGGACACACCCAGGATCGCGTTGGCGCCGAGGTTCGACTTGTCGTCGCTGGAGTCAAGGTCGATGAGGGCGTAATCGATGGCCCTCTGATCCGAGGATTCACTCCCGAGAAGGGCGTCTGCGATGGGACCGTTGACGTTGCCGACGGCGGTAGCGACCCCCTTGCCCCGGTAGCGGGCTCCCCCATCGCGCAGCTCCAGCGCCTCGCCGGCCCCCGTAGAAGCTCCCGAGGGGACCGTGGCTCGCCCCAGGGCGCCCGAGGTCAGAAGGACCTCGGCCTCGACCGTTGGGTTGCCGCGCGAATCCAGCACTTCACGGCCGTGAACGAGCGCAATCTCACTCAATATTTGACTCCTCCAACATCAGTAACAAAGAGGCTACCAGCGGGCCTGGGATTTTCGCGTTCCTTGCGGTGGGACCCCGGCCTCAGCCGCGCCGAAGCTTCTTCTCTTCCGCCTTGATCTCGTTCCAGTTACGGATCACCTCGTCGGATCCCGAGACCTGAACGCCGGCGAACACATGAGGGTGGCGCCGAACGAGCTTGGTCACGATCGCCGTGCCCACGCCCGCCACATCGAACCGTTCTTCCCGAGCCGCCATCTCGGCATGGAACGCCACCTGAAGAAGGATGTCACCGAGCTCATCCTCCAGCTGCTCGCCGACGTCGCCGGCCTCGATCGCTTCCAGCACCTCCTGGGCTTCCTCCAGCAGATGCGGAACGAGGGACGCGTGGGTTTGTTCGCGATCCCATGGGCAACCGTCGTCGCTTCGCAGCCTCGCCATCACCGCGACCAGCTCCCCCAGACTCGCTTGCGCGCGTCGAAGAACGTAGGCGCCGTGAGCCGCGGTCAGGGGATCGTCGATGGAACTCGGGCCGGCCGTTACCTCAGCTCCGAGGCGAGCAAGCTCGACGATCCGCGGCGAGTCCGGAGCGGCGACCAACCCGACGGTGTCGGCATCGGCTGCGGGTTCATCGTCGAAAGGGCCTGCCGCGACGCCTTCTTCTATCAAGCGGGACAGCAGCGGATGGGCCGGATCCTCGAACAGGACCT
>DATAPE010000180.1:0-4294 GCA_036265345.1 Actinomycetota bacterium | reverse complement strand
CTCACCGCGTCGCTCTACGACATCGCCCCCACCGCCCTCTATCTCGCAGGGCTCAAGCTGCCCCCGATGGACGGCAAGGTTTTGCTCGACCTCCTGCCGGAAGCGGTCACCGCTGAGCGGCCGGTCGAGGTCGCCGAGATGGACCTTCCGCTTGCGGGGGCCGGCGCCGAAGCGTCCCCGTATTCGGCGGACGAGGAGGCTCAGATCGAGGAATCGCTGCGGAACCTGGGCTATCTGTAGCCGGCCACGTCGGCGCCGAGGGGGGCCAGATCGAGAAATCACCACCAACCTCGACTAGCTGGAACCGGCGGCAATCCGGGCGATGTCCGGCTTGCGAACCTCTTGCGCCGTTATACATGTAGCGGACTCCCAAATGGCAGTTGACCATCGGGCACCTTCGGAAAGGGGACACATTGGACAGGGCAACAACCACAAGAACACCGGCACAGACGTTCGCTCTGATCATCGGAGTGGTGTATCTGCTGGTAGGCATCGTCGGTCTCTTCGTGGGCGGCAAGTTCACGGGAGGAACCGACGGCGACAAGCTGATCATCTTCCGGTTGAACTACCTTCACGACATCATCCATCTGGTGCTTGGCGCCGGTTGGATCTTTGCGTCGCGCGCGCATGCCATGGCTAAGAGCGTCAACTTGCTGTTCGGCGCGGTCTTGCTGCTGGTTGCTCTCCTCGGGTTCATCGATCCGGGCAACCTGATGCACACGCTGCTCAACAGCGGCGGTTCGGGAGACCCGGACAACTTCCTGCACCTGGTGACCGGCGCCCTGGGCGTCTACTTCGGCTCTGCGGGGGCCGAGCTAGGCAGGACCGCCACCGCCTGACCCAGCACGGATAAAAAGGACCCGTCCATATAGGACGGGTCCTTTGCATCTCTTGGCGAGCCCGTCCATGCATAACGTGGCTCTCTGCGACCGCAAAATCGACGGCTTACCCCGCTTGGAGGGCCGCCTCGAGGTCGTCGACGGTGAATATCAGCTCGGTCTCCCCGCCCCCGCGTTTGGAGAGGTACGCGCCGGAGATGGTCACCCCGGCCTCGGCGAGCCGGCGGCAGTAGCGGCCCAGCTCTCCCGGCCGGTCGTCCAGCGTGACGACCATGACCGAACGTGAGCCCTCCACCGCTATGCCCTCTGCTTTCAATGCCTCCGCGGCGTCCTCTTCATCGTCGACAACGAGTTGGATGACGCCCTGGCCGTCGGTCGTGAAGGCGCTCAACGTTTCGATGTTCACGCCCGCTCGCCCCAGGGCCTCGCCGATGTCGGCAAGCATCCCCGGTCTGTCCTCGACCACGATGGTGATCTCCTCGAACACGCCGCGAACACTACATTTCCTGCTCGAGCGGGGTGACACGGGCGATGTCGTGGTCGCAGAGTTACCCGCGTAGCTAACCAAGCTCGCAGAGAAACTTAGTGGGCGCCTTCTTTGGAGATCACTGCCCTCAGCGTGCGGATGAGGATGGATAGGTCCAGGGTCAGCGACCAGTTCTGGATGTAGAAGAGGTCGAACCGCACGTAGTCGGAGAACGAGGTTTCGGTGCGCCCGCTGACCTGCCACAGGCCGGTCATGCCCGGCTTGACCCGTAGCCGGTTGCGGACCCAGTCGTCGTATTGCTCCACCTCGCTGGGGAGGGCCGGGCGGGGGCCGACGAGACTCATCTCGCCCTTCAGGACGTTCCACAGCTGGGGAAGCTCGTCCAGGGAATACCGGCGCAGGAACGCGCCGGCCTTCGTTACGCGTGGGTCCTGGCGCAGCTTGAAGAGCAGCCCCGGCCCCTCCGAGAGATGCTCGAGCTCCGTCCGCCGGGCCTCCGCGTCCTTGAACATCGTCCGGAACTTCCAGACCCGGAAGAGCTTCCCGTCCAAGCCCACCCGCGCCTGGGAGAAGAAAGCGCTCCCTTCCGAGCCGGCTCGTATCCACACTCCGATGGCAACGAGAAAGGGGGAGAGCAAAACGAGTCCCAACCCCGCGATCACGACATCGGTAGTTCGCTTCAACATTCTCTGGAGCAGGTTCATGCCCGTCCGCCTGACGTAGAGCAAGGGAACGCCGGCCACGGACTGCACGGTGACCCGAGAGGCCAGAAGGTCCACGGTCCCGGAAGTTATCTGGAGGTCGACGTCGGAATCCTGGAGCTCCCACAGCAGGCGGTTGAGGCGCCCGGTATCGAAGGCCGAGGCCGCGACCAGCACCAGGGTTGCTCCGTGCTCGTGGATCAGATCGCGCAGCTGCTCGGTCGTTCCCAGCACCGGGTGGCTCTCGCCCGCCAGCTGCCCGCGGGGTGCCACATCGTCGGCGAAGCCGAGCATCTCGTAGCCGAGCCAGGTCTCCCGCTCGAGCGTGCGCGCGACGATCCTGGCCTCCTGATTGGCCCCGAGGACGATGGTCCTGGTTCGATCCCCGCCCCGCCGCCGGAGGAAGTGGAGGACCTTGCGAACGATCAATCGCTCACCCCCGACGCCGAGCAGCAGCCCGGCCATCACCAACAGCGCCCACCCGCGAGCGAGATGCAGGTTGAGGAGTGAATCGATAAGGAAGATGCCTGCGACCCCGGCCACGATCGCATGCAGCACCTGTTTGAACTCTGTAACCGGGCTGAGGACCTGACGCGGTTCGTAAAGCCCGTACAGCCAGAACAAAAGGATCGCCACCGGTGTCGCGATCAGCGTGATGACGGTGTAATCGAGTTTCCGCGCCGGCGAGGTGTGGAGGAGGTCGAAGCGAACGAAGGACGCGAGGAACATGGCCGAGGAGACCGCTATCGCGTCGGCCCCCGCCCGCAGGACGCGGCGCCGCGCCATCTGATGTTTGAGTGGCTGCCGCCGGGCCGTGCGCTCCGGTTCAGCGACCGTTGCCGTTTGAGCCACTGTGTCCCTCCCGGCGAAAAGGTTAGAGGTAGCCGAGCCCCCGCAGGGACTCCTCGATAGCAGCTTCCTCTGCCTCGGAGTAAGGAGAGCTCTCGTCTCTCTTGCCCGATGATAGGGCGGCGACCGAACCGACGGGGTGCTCTCGAAGATGTTCGTCGCTGAACGCGCCCGTCAGGACCGCGCCGTCGAGCGATTCCGGGGGGTTCAGACCGGCCATGTAGAGGAGCGTGGGCGTCACATCCAGGACTGACCCGTCGACGCTCCCTCCTGCCGAAACTCCCTCGCCGGCGACGACCACGATGCCGTCGGGGTGATGCACCCCCCGGGGCAGGTGACTGTGGTCGGTAAAGGCGTCGCGATGGAAGATCTCGTCGTCCAGCTCGTAGCGGTGATCCCGCAGCACGGGCAGAACGTCGGGGGCTCCCGCCAGCGCGCCGCCGTGGAACACCTCCTCCGAGCGGTAGGCCACGTCCGTAACCGGGTCCCCGTCCGGCCCCCGCAGGCTTTCGAACCGAGCAACGAGGTCGGCCTTGATCCCCTCGAGCTCTGAAGGAGGGACGATCCCGTGCGGCTCCCGGCCCTCGACATTCACGAAGATGCCCTGTTGGGGGATAGGCGAGGCGAAGGCGCGCGTCTTTGCCCAATCGATCGCCGCGAAGGTTTTCCCCTTGGCCTGCCGGGCCACCTTCGCGGACAGCAGCTTCCTCGCGACGGGTACGAGCTTGCGGGCAACCTCGGTCTGCATCGCGCGGGCGGCACCTTTCACCTTGAGGTATCCCCATCGCTCGAGGAGAGCGTTGGTGTGCACGCTGACATCCCACCCGGTGAAGCCGTGGTCGGAGCACACGATCACGCCGCCGGCAGCGCCCGCGAAGTCATCGACCAGACCCACGATGTCGTCCATCTTTCGGAAGCAATCGACGATGTGGGTTCGCAAGCTTCCCGCTTCCGGGGTGCGGTAGAGAGGATCGGCCTCGTCCAGGTACCGGTAATAGACATGCTGCAGCCTGTCGGGGGATTCGAGCACGGCGAAGAGAACCTCGGGCGGCTCATCATCGAGCAACCGCTGGAGGACGCGGATCCGTTGATCGAGCGATGCGATCACTCGGTCGCACAGCGCGTGATCCCGCCAGTCTTGCTCCCAGTTGGCGCTGACATCGATGACGTAACCGGGAGCCCACTCCAGGATGCGGTCCTCGAGCTCCGCCGGCGTGGCGAACCCCTTCATGCGCTCGCCATAACCGGGAGTCATCATCCCCGAAACCATCCATCCATCGAGTTCTTGGGGAGGGTAGGTGAGGGGGACGTGGTACATGCCGGCGCGGGCTCCTTGCGCGTTGGCCATCTCCCACAGGGTCGCAACCTGGATGCGGCCCACATGGGCCAGCGCTTTCGGCTGACTCTGCGCGTTCCCC
>DATAPE010000179.1:0-3506 GCA_036265345.1 Actinomycetota bacterium | reverse complement strand
CCAGAGCTCCCTGGACGGCACCTTGCTACGGACCCATCGTTCTCGAAACGACAAGGCCAAGGAGTTCGGAGCGCTAGCTCAGCGCTAAGGCAAGCCCCGGAGGGTCCGGTTGTGAGACATATCTACCGAAGCCAAAACGGGACACGGGTGGTGAGACTTCGCAATCCGACATCGAGATTATGAAGTTCTGTGACTCGGTGATTGGTTAGGATGACGCGCTCAAGAGGTCGCAAGTTAAGGGGGATAAGGAATGCGGATGTTGCAGCGCACCGCGGCATGGGCACTGGCGGTGACGATGGGCTTATTGCCTCTGTCCGCGGTAGCAGCTCCCCGGCAGGTTCCGATCAACAACGACGTCAGCGCTCGCCCGGGAAACGAGGCCGAGAACGCGATCGCAGCGAACCCGACGCGTCCCGCGAATATCGTTGCCATGTCCACTCTCCCGGACGTCGTCGCAGGTCTGTTCGAGGGCGTGTCCTTCGATGGCGGCAAGACGTGGACGCGCCGAACGATCGGCACCGGTGGCCCCCTCGGTGCCATCTGCTGCGACGAGCAGTTGGCATGGGATCACTTCGGCAACCTCTGGATGACCTACCTCGTCAACTCCGACGGCAACGTCTATGTGGCCGTGTCTACCGACGGAGGGCTCAGCTTCAGAAAGGTGACCGAGATAGTCCCCACCAAGCCAACCGGAAGCCGGTCGGGCGGAGGGACGCCCAAGAACCTCCGCGGGACGAGTCGGAACGTGAGTGGCGATCAGCCGTCGATAGCCACGGGGCGTAACAGCGTGTGGGTCAGCTACACCACTTTTCCCTCCGTCCAGATCCAGGCCTCCGGGGCCACCGTCACCGGTCTCGGAAGCTTCGGTGACTTCTCTTCTCCCGAGACCGTTCCAACCTCAAACGGGCGTGGCGATTTTGGGGACACCACAGTAGGACCCGCCGGCCAGGTCATGGTCACGTATCAGGACTCGACCAACGGGCAGGGCGGATCGCATATCTACACCGCGACAGACCCGGACGGGCTTGGATCCCGAGGCTTTTCCAACCCGGTGCTGGTCGCCAGAAGTCGCGTCGGTGGCTTCGACTATCTCCCGGCCAAACCCAACAGGTCCATCGATGCGGAGGCGAACCTCGCGTGGGATCGCAGCGGAGGGACTCACTCGGGACGCGCCTACGTCGTCTGGGTGCAGGAATCGCCTAATGAAAGCGACGACACGAACATCATGATGCAACATTCCGAAACGGCCGGCAGGACGTGGAGTAGGGCGGTGAGATTGAACCGGGATCACACTGTCACGAGTCAGTTCGACCCCGCGATCGCCCTCGATCAGACGACAGGAGACCTTGCCCTGTCGTGGTACGACGCGCGCAACGACTTGGGCCGGGGAGGCCCTGGCGATACGGACGGGGTAACCAACGATGACGTCCAAGTTTGGGGGACGTTCACAACTGACGGGGGTCATTCGTTCGCTACAAACTTCCGGATAAGCCGGGGGACGTCGAATGCAGCGGACGCAGGGAGTTACTTCGATTTCGGCGACTACACTCACGCGGCATTCGTGAGCGGCAGCTTCTATCCCGCATGGTCGGACAACTCGAACAGCACGGGCACTAACCCGGACGGCGCCTTGTACCAGTTCGATCTGTACACAGCAAGGGTCGCGGTCCCATAAGGCTGGAGCTCGCGCAACCTCCTGCATCCTCAAGCGTCTCGACACGAACCGCCTGCCCGCTCACAGCGCTTCAAGCGCCGCGTCGACCGCCGAAGATCCATATGAGCAAACTCTGGCGCACCCCTCCTAATGCTTGAGGAATTAGCGGGGGCAGCACGAAGGTCGGATCACCCCGACGTCAGCTGGTAGCGCTGTAGTCCCTTCTTCTTGTCGAGCACCACCACTGCCCCGTGAAGAACTCCCTCGGCGTATTCACTGCCTGGGTTTATGCACACCGTGCGGCCGATCTTCACTGCGCCTCGCGCTTCGTGGATGTGGCCGTGAAGAGCAAGCGGGGGCTGGTAGCGCTCGATAACGTTTCTGACGGCTCGCGATCCCGCCGAGGTCATCACGACTGAACCACCCTGGACCACGGGCTTGAGATTGTCGTCCAGTCGAGGAGCCTGGTCTATGGCAGTGCCCGACGGGGGAACATGAAGGTTCAGAACCATCCGCTGCGGATCCTCCACCTGGGAGATCAGGCGCTCGAGGTGTTTCTCGAGTTGCTCGTCTGGCATCTCACGAGGTGAGCTCCATGGGGTGGGGTTGGACCACCCGCACGACACCATCTGGAAGTTCTCCCCGAGATCCACCGCAACATCCTCGGGATCTATCGCCACCTTTGAAGTCGCGATCACGTCCCTCAACCCCGGCTCGTCATCGTTGCCGAGCATCACGAAGAGCTTGATATCGGTGTCCCCGAGACGTTCGTCGGCGAGATCCATCCAGCGCTTGAACTCTCTGGCCATGGTGTCCTTGAAAACCTGGGCGACGTTGGAGTCATCACCTTTCAATTCGTCGAGCTGCTCCGCCGTGGTGACGAGCGGATAGAAGCCCTGCGAACGGATCTTGGTCTGGAGTTCTTCGAGCTGATCCTCTGCGAACTCCTTCGAGGACATCTGTTCGCACCGGTAGCCGTTCGATGACTTGACTATGGGGACTACGGCCTTTCCGGTGATGTCGCCTCCCATGACCAGGACGTCGGCTTCGTAGAAGCGGCCCGCGTTCACGAACTTGCGCCACAGGACATCGGTTCCGTGCACGTCGGAGGCGTAATAGAGGGTGAGGCTCATCGGACCACCTCCTCTGGGACCTCGTACCACTTGACCCTTCGTCCCACCCGCGCCCTTACCTTCCATCGAGCGGTCTTGGGAGCCTCCGTCATCGCTTGGATGAGCCCATCGATCTTCGCCACGAGCTTGTTACGTTCGGTCACCTCGAGATCGAACTCGTCCACCACCGCACGAGTGCGACCGAGATTGTCGTTGATCGTCGTGAAGAGCCCCCAATCGCCACCGCAGAGGTCGCTTACCCGTCGCACATTCAAACTATGGGGGCCGTCCAGTTCGGCGAGGTCGTGGTCCCACAGCAACATCAAGGTGTCGGATGCGTCTTTCCGGTTTAGCTCGGCGATCTGGAGCTTGGTAAGCAGAAGGTCCGCCGCTGGAAGTGTTGGGGTTTCGACCTCGATCCGTTCCCCGAGGTCCAACTTGTGAGACATCTCGAAGGCGTCCAGGAAGACATCGACGTCGTGGCTGCCGTCGGCCGAGTGATAGAGCAGGCGGCCGGCTCCATGAGTTGCGTTGAAGACTCGCTCGGGCTCATACCCCTCGGTTTCGAGGAGGTCTCGCAGAGCACGCGACGTGCGCTTGTGGGCCACTACATCGATGTCCTCGAACTCTCGCCCGAAGAGGTGCCGGGCCCCCTCCGAAGCCCGGCACCAGATGGCGGCACCCCCGATCAACCGCACCGGGATGCCACCATCCTCTGCAGTCTCTACGAGACGCAGAGC
>DATAPE010000178.1:0-1641 GCA_036265345.1 Actinomycetota bacterium | reverse complement strand
CTGTTCTCGAACGGCCGGCTGCTGGCGGTGTATCGCCGAGCCGGCGAGCTGCTGAAGGCGGAGACCGTGGTGGGAGACCTGGCCACCCGGCGATGAAGATCTACGAAGGGTTGGCCGCGGCTGCGGGGAACGTTCCCGCGTCGGTGGTGACGATCGGCACGCTCGACGGCGTGCACCTGGGGCACCGATCGCTTGTCGAGCTGAGCATCGACAAGGCCCGCACTCTGGATGCGGTCTCGATGGCCGTCACCTGGGACCGCCATCCGATCGAGACACTCCGGCCCGATCAGGCGCCCCTGCTTCTCACATCGGTGACCAGGAAGCTCGAGCTGCTGGAGGAGGCCGGGCTGGATGCAACCCTCGTGCTCCCGTTCGATGCCGAGCTGTCTGGCTGGTCCCCCGAACGCTTCGTGCACTCGGTGTTGCACGACGGTGTCCACGCTCGGTCCGTGGTCGTGGGATCCGATTGGCGCTTCGGTCACCGCGCCGCCGGCGATGTCCCCTTGTTGATCGAGCTCGGGCGAAGCGAGGGGTTCGACGTGGAGGGCGTCAAGCTGCTCGAGATCGCCGGGGGGCCGGGTTCGTCGAGCCGGGTCAGACAAGCGCTCGCCAACGGAGACGTGACCCTGGCCCGCACGCTTCTGGGGCGGCCATTCGACTTCGACGGCACGGTGGTGCGCGGGGACGACCGCGGCCACTCTCTTGGTATCCCCACCGCCAACCTGCCACTTGGCCCCCGGATGGCGCATCCGGCCCGGGGGGTCTACGCAGGCAGGGCCCGGACCGGCGGGAAGTGGTACGTGGCCGCGATAAACGTCGGCGTCAATCCCACATTCGGCGGCGATCCCCTCACCGCCGCGCCCCGGATCGAGGCCTATCTGCTGGAGTTCGACGGTGATCTCTATGGGCAGGTCCTGCGGGTCGAGTTCTGGAACCGGCTTCGGGACGAAACGAAGTTTGGCTCTGCCCAGGCGCTCGTAGAACAGATCGAGCAAGATGTCGAGGCGACGCGTCGCCTGGTAACCGCGTGATCGGGCCCCACACGGCTCACCTGCTAGCATGGTCCGGCTCGCCCGGCACCACTTTCAGGGCGGGCATCCACCGGCAAGAAGGGTATCTATAGCGCGCATGGCGTTGCTCAAGGAAGACAAGGCGAAGATCATCTCGGAGGCGGCGCGCACCGAATCCGACACCGGCTCGCCCGAGGTGCAGGTCTCGATCCTGTCCCGGCGCATCGTCGAGCTGACCGAGCATCTCAAGACCCATCCGAAGGATCACCACTCCCGAAGGGGACTGCTGCGGATGGTGGGCCGCCGTCGCAGGCTTCTCGAGTATCTGCGGCGCGAGGATATCGAGCGCTACCGAACCCTCATCACCAAGTTGGGTTTGCGCAGGTAGCTGCAGCGATCGAAAGGAGACGGCGGGGGCCTAGAAACTCATGAATCAGTAGCGGGGGCCGCTCAGTCGGTTATCAGTTGCAAGTCCACCGGCCTCGGTTGGCTTACAACTGACAATCGTCTCCGCGTGCTCCCTCCAAGCAAGCAGCCGCGCTCCAAGCCGCGGTTCAAAACTCTTAAGGAGAGAACATGCAACCAGAACCAAAGTCCGTCGAGAAGAAGATCGGCGACGTCGTATTCAGTT
>DATAPE010000177.1:0-12509 GCA_036265345.1 Actinomycetota bacterium | reverse complement strand
GCCCTCGATCCCCCGCACTCCGAAGCCGCCGGGTATCAGGATGCCGTCGAGGGCTCCAAGGGTGGCGTCGAGATCCGCAGTTTCGAGGTCATCGGAAGGGATCCACGCGACTTCGACCTGGTGACCGTGAGCGAAACCGGCATGCTTCAAGCTCTCGACCACCGACAGATACGCGTCCGGCAGCTGAACGTACTTGCCGATGATGCCGATCGTCACTCGCTCCTGCGAGGCGTCGATCCGTTCCACGAGCCCTCGCCACGGGCCCAGCTGGATCTCTCCCCCACCCGATATCCGAAGGTGATCGACGACGAAGTCGTCCAGGCCCTCATCGTGGAGCACGAGCGGTATCTCGTAGATGTTGCGGGAATCGACCGCCGAGATGATGGCGTCGGTATGCACGTCACAAAGCAGCGAGATCTTCCGCTTCAGCGAGGGGCTGATAGCGCGATCCGAACGGCACACGATCGCATCTGGCTGGATGCCGATGCTGCGCAGCTCGCGAACGGAGTGCTGGGTGGGTTTCGTCTTGAGCTCTTCGGCAGGGCCCATGAAAGGAACGAGGGTCACGTGGATGTAACAGGTGTCGTCGCGGCCCAGCTCGGTCTTCAGCTGACGGATCGCTTCGAGGAAGGGAAGTGACTCGATGTCACCAACCGTCCCTCCGATCTCGGTGATCAAGACATCGCAGCCGGAGTCTTCGCCCAACGCGACGATCCGCTCCTTGATGGCGTTCGTGATGTGTGGGATCACCTGAACGGTGTCGCCCAGGAAGTCCCCACGTCGTTCCTTCGAGATCACCGTCTGATAGATCGCTCCCGTGGTGACGTTTGAGGCCTTGAACAGGTTCTCGTCGATGAAACGCTCGTAGTGGCCGAGGTCCAGATCCGTCTCCCCGCCATCTTCAGTTACGAACACTTCCCCGTGCTGGAAGGGATTCATGGTGCCCGGATCCACATTGATATAGGGATCGAGCTTCTGCATCATGACTTTGAGACCCCGAGCCTTGAGCAACCGGCCCAGCGATGCGGCCGTGAGGCCCTTGCCCAAACTGGAAACGACGCCGCCTGTTACGAAGATGTGCTTTGGCACCCAGCCTCTCTTTCATCACACGGGCGGATGCTCGGTGGAGCTGAGACACCCGGCCCTCTGGTCCAGGTGACCGCTCTATCAATGCGAGTTCCGGCATGACGGCACCAGGTCGCCTTGCAAGAGGAGGTCATCACAAGCTAGCACGCGCGGCAGAGCGCGTCTCTTATTTCAGAGGCGTTATCTCCGTCCGATCCGGTCGAATGCCTCCAGGAACCCGACGCGAGCTATCGCCCGTGAGAAGGACCACCGCTCGGATGCCAGGTTGAGGGCCAGCAGAATGATGATGGCGAGCCAGCGCCATCCTTCGGGCAGAGAGACGCCCAGCCCCAATCCAAGAACGCCCCCTACCGGATTCGCCCCCGCATCCCCCAGCATCGCCCGCTCGTGCAGGTCGGCGGGCAGCGCCACCGCGAGCGCTGCGATGGAGCCGGCTGCCGTTACGGTCCACGCAGCCGCGCCCAGTGCAGCCAGCGGCAGGAGTCCGACCAATGCGACCTTGCCGGCGCGGCCGGGGGCCCGGTCGAGCAGATTGATGGTGTTGGCCCCCAACGCGACCAGCAGGGCAACCTCGATGATGGCTCTGCCGTTCGCAACCAGGGCTCCGGCGGCAACGCCCGCCGCCACTCCGGCAGCCAGCTTCACGATCCCTCCGGTCAGTTGGAAGCTCCGTGCGGAAGCAAGGTGTCCGGCGAAGCCACGCGCCCGCTCGTCCCCTTGGGAGTCGTCCCACGAGCCTGCCCCCCACAGCAGGACGACGACCAGGGTCACGGCAGCAGCGACACGGTACGGAGGGTGCGCGCCGCCACGCGCGGCGAGCACCGCGACTGCAACCCCCAGGCCGGCTAGCGCTCCCAGAACGACGGGAGCCCCGAGAACAACGGGCACGCTGCGGCCGTTGATGTTGGTTCTGGTCATGGTGGCCGTGGCACCGGGACGGATGCGATGGCGGACACCCAGCGCCGTGATCACCCCTGCCGCGAGGACGCCCGCGCCGGCGGCGACCAACTGAGCTCCCGTCATGCGACCTCCCGATCCATCAGAGAAAGGTGGAGCAGCACGGCCAGCGGCACGAAGAATGCGAGCATCACCGCGGGGATGATGATCCCGGAGTCGTTCGCCGCGAAACCAAGGAGTCCGACCAGCAGCGCCCCCACGAGACCCGCCCGCAGACGCGGATAGGTCTCGACGAGAAGCTGCCAGCGGCCACGGGGGCGCAGCAACAACCACGCCAGGGCTGCTACCGCCGGAGGAACCGAAAGCGTCCAGACCGACGATCGGAACACTTGCAGGTTCGCGCGCACCTTCCGCCCCACGGTATCGGAGATAGCCGAAGCTCCCCGGGCCCGGAAATCGTCGAACAATCGAGCCAGATGCGTTTGATTAGCTGCCGGACGCGAGAGATCGAAGACAAGGAACAGCGCCAGCGCAAGGCCGACGGCGACGATCGCCACCAGGACGGTCCTCAACGTGGGACGTTTGCCGGCCAGAAGAACCCAGGTGACTATCAATGCTGGCACCAGCGCGATCACGCCCCCGACATCACTGCCAAGCGCGGGCAAACCGTCGGCGACGACGGTCACAACGAACAGAGCCGCTGCGAAGATCAGGGCCGAACGTGAGCTTCGCCAGCGATGAACGACCAGTGCTCCCGTGAGCACCGAGGAAGACGCCAGCACCGCGAACCCGATATTTCCGATACCGGCGAACCGTCCCGCCACGATCGGCGAGTAGCCGAAGACAGTGCTGAGTTCCAAGGGAGCCCCGAAGAAGAGATCCGTGATCAGCACGCCTGCGGTCAGCGCAGTCAGAGCGAGAAGCCTGTCGAGTGGGTTCTTCCAGATCACGGTGACGGCTGCAAGCAGCGCGGCATCGATCGCGATCAGCAAGCTCACCAGCCCCCAGGCGCCGAGCCGGTGAGCTTCCACCACCCCGGCGAGGTATGTGGCGACAGGAAACGCCACCACCGAAAGCACGATCACTTCCAGACAAAGGCGAAAGACATCGGGGGCCGGGGCAGGCGTGCGCTTCCGCTCCCGCCGAGCCACCAGCAGCAGCGCTACGAAATACACGCTCACCTGGAAAGCCACGAAAGCGGTCGATATGCCGGGCTGCAACCGGTCAACCAGGGTGGCTTCGTCGTCAGCCGCGATCGCCGCTGCGATCCGCCCGGTGTCCCGCCCTCCGACCGCATACCAGGGCTGACCGTCCATGGCGGCGGGCTGTTTAAAGCCACGGAACGAAACGACAGTGGGGGCAACGTCGGGCAAGGTGACGAAACCGGCCCGGCGCGTCGATGCCGATTCCAAGGTCGTCCCCGGCGGGAAGCCCGGCCCCACGGCTATAGCGACCCCGAGATGAGCGGCCGGCCACAGCGCCGGCGAGGTAGGAGACACGATCAGCAACAGATCGTTCTGTGGCTCCAACCGCTTCTCGATGTGAGCCAGGAGGGCATCGCTCTCGGCCAAAGCGGTGCGTACGACGCCGGGTCTGCGATGACCCGACACGAGCGCGTTGAGGTCTGCTCGGATCAGATCGCCGCCGTCCACCACCACCACCGAACACGGCGCATCGAGGGCCACGTCGATCGCCTCGTCTTCCCTTGTCGGGTTGGTCATCACGCGGAAGGGGCTCGAGGCTGGCATCAAATAGTTGGCACTCACGCCCGCCCGGAGCACTCTTCCCGTACGGTCCATCGCGGCCAGCAGCGGCCATTTCCCGAAGCCGGCAGCGAGAGATGGAGGCAGCCCTGTGTCGGCGTTCCCGATAGCCGAGATGGAAACGTTATGGGACTCGAGGACCGCTCCCAGTGCGCCGGGTTCGGCCCCATAGCCGGCGCGCTGCGCCAGGATCCGCATCTCGGGAGTTCCGGCTGCCGCCACCGACTGGAACAGTTGCGGTGGGTAAATGACGTGCTGCGGACTCGCGGCTGTGGAACCGAATGCGATGCCGCCTGCAGTGAGGCCGCCCTGTATCCGGGCCCCGGCTCCGATCGTCGCGAACCCGTCCGCGTAGGAGGTGCGCACATCGATGGTTCGCACCGACATCGAGCCCACCGAGCCCTCCCGGACCGCGCTCATAAGTTGAGGCGGCCGGTAGCGCGCGACGTCCGACCACGTGACGCCGGGCAGCGTCAGCACCACGGTGTGACCGCAGGCTTGCGCCCCTGCCGGCGGGATCGCGAGCGTCGCCACCAGTCCCCCCAACAGGACGCATAGGGCGCTACGCCGTCGCACCGTCGTCCGCCCGGTAAGCGCGTTCGAGTCGATCCAACATCCGCGTTCGGGAGAAATGCTCTGCTCGGTAGAGGGCAGCGTTCTCCGCAAGCCGATGGCGCTCTGCTTCAGACGCGAGCAGCTCGGCGACGGCGGCCGCGAACGCTCGCTCGTCTCCCCGGGCAACCAGGCGCCCCGAGACCTTGTCCTCTACCAGCTCTGGCATGCCGCCGACGGCGGTGGTCACGACGGGTACACCGAGAAGCATCGCCTCTTGGGCCGCCAAGGAGCACGCTTCCCATACCGAGGTGAGACAGAAGATGTCGGCGGCAGCGATCTGATCCTGGGGTTCGGTCCGGTATCCGAGGAAGTTCACCCGGTGCGCGACCCGGACATCTGCGGCCACGGTTCGCAACTGCGATTCCAGCGGTCCGCTGCCGACGATGGCGAGGTGGACGCGCTCGGGTAGCAACGCGACGACCCGGAGCAGCACATCGAGCGCCTTCTGGGGAGAGAGGCGAGCGACCGTCACCAGCAGTTGATCCCCCGGGCTCAGGCCCAGCTCTGCCCGCACGGCCCCGCGCTCCCGGGGCGGGCGGGATGGTGCAGACACACCCAGGTGCAGGACCTCGACCATCTCAGCCCGCTGGGGCGCCCCTGCTCGCAACCGTTGTGCGATGTCTGCCGATGGTGCAAACACCCGTGCGTTCCACCGCGTCACGAAAGGCTCCGTCCGCCGGTACAGAGTGGCTCTGAACGCTCCGGAGATCTCTGGAAGCACGAGATTGTGGACGGTTGCCAGGGGACGGGCAGCGGTTCCGCGCGCTGCTCGCCCGGCGTCGAGCGCGGCGCGCAAGCCATGAGCATGCACAACGTCGTAGCCGCTTTCCCGGATGATCCGGCGAAGCCGGCGGGTGGCAGTGCGATGGCCCCACACTCCGTCGGGGATCATCACGGGGACGAACCTTCCCGGCATCCGCCTCTGCAGGTTCGGGGGGCCGGCGATGGTGATCTCGATATCGCCTCGTCCGTGGAGACCTTCGGTCAGGTCGGCAACGTGACCGGCGATCCCTCCTTCCGATCTGCCCAGCACTTCCAGCACCTTGCGTGCCGTCATCCCGTTCGTCGGGCGATCAATCCGCCCATGGTCGCCAGTTCCGGTGACCGCAGACGAGCCATTACCGCAACGTAGAGGCCCGTACCCGCTGCGAGCGCGACCACGAGACTGATGAGACTCTGCAGCTTGGAAACATCAGGGAGCACGGAGACCACACCGGCCATCACGATGGCGGCGAGCACCGTAACGAACAAGGAGCGCTGCACGGAGGTCGAGAAGGCCGGATCGGCCAGCGGATGCGTGCGTCGGGAGAGAAGTATGGCGAGGCCGAGTGCGCCCACTGTGAACGCCACCGAGTGTCCCAGAGCGAGGCCCGCCACTGCCCACCGCGTGGGAAGGATTACGAACAACGTTGCACCCACGACGCTGCCGAAGGCAACGGTGGCGGCATTGACGAGTGCCGGTGTCTTGGTGTCGCCCATGGCGTAATAGCCCCGCGTCAGCACCAGGAAGGTTGAGTATCCGGGCAGGCCTATGGAGAAGCACGCGATCACGCGAGCCACCAGAGCAGCTCCGGTTCCCGTCATGACCCCGTAGCGAAGAGTGACGCTGGCAAGGGGGCCCGACGTTGCCAGGAGTATCGCCGCGACCGGCATCAATATGAAGGCAACCATCTTCAGACCATCACGAAGCCTTCCGACGAGAAGGAGCTCTTCGCCCTTTGCAACGTGTTCGGACATCGCCGGAAACAGCACGTTGAATATCGGAACGGCGAACAGAGCGTGCGGCAGGTAGAAGAACGTATAAGCCCATTGATAGGCGGCAACCCCTCCCTCAACCCTGTTGGCCAGGATCAGCACGACGATCAATCCGGCCTGGTAGCCACCCGCGTAGCTCAGTGCCCACACGCCGAGTCGGGCCCCCCTCTTCACCGCTGGATGAGACAGATCGAACCGGAACCGGAAATGCCATCCCAACCGGTTCAGCTGGGGGATCAGGCACACCGTCATCGCCACGACGCCCAGAGTCGTCCCCCCGCCAAGCACCCACTGCTGGGCTGTCGATACGCTGCCGATCGAAGGTCCGCCACTCCCCCGCATGGCCGCATACGTGAGGTACACACCGATCACGACGACGTTGTTGAAGATGGGAGCGATCGCTGCCATGCCGAACCGCCGATGGGCATGGAGCGCCGCGGTCATGATCATCCCCACTCCGTAGAAGATCACCTGGGGCGCGAACAGTCTCAGGAACGTTGCCCCGAGCGCGATCTCGTTAGATCGGACGGATGGTGACCGGACTCCGATCGTCAAGATAGTCATCACGACGGGGGCAGCGACCAGAATGAGAGCAGCGAGAACTGTCAGCCCCACGAGCGCCACGGAGGTCAGTGCGTCTGCCGCCTCCCAACCTTCCTGGTGTTCGCCCTTCACCAGATAGCTAACGAACGTCGGTACGAACACAGAGGTCAAAACCCCTGCCGCGACGAGCTCGAATAGAACGTTCGGTGCGCTGTTGGCAGTTTGATACGTGTTGGCCAGGAAGGTTGTACCCATCGTTGCCGCAACGACGACAACGCGGACGAATCCGGTTATCCGTGAGATTGCGGTCGCAGCGGTGATGACCGCCGCGCCGCGTGCCAGGGACGGGGCGCGCTCCGGCCCTGAAGAGGACATGGAGCGGCCTAAGAGGGGCTGACTGCGGGCTGGGGTATCACTGCATCCGCGCCCGGCGCGAAGCCGTAGTGCCCAACGCGGCCTCTCATCGCCTCTCTCAGCGCCAGTACCGTTGCGATCGCCCCCGGAACTGTCTCCGCGTCGTCCACGGTGGAGACCGAGTTCTGCGCCCCGGCGTCGGAGAGCACCGAAGTGACGAAGCCCCAGGAACTATCCGATGGTTCCGCCGCCAGCACGGTCCCAGAGTGGGATGCAAGTGAGCGGGCAAGCGTGAGACAGAACGCGGTCGCAGCGAACGGAGGCTTGTCCACGCTTCCCGCAAGCACGACGAACAGCGCTCCTGGAGGCACTGTGATGGCGTCGCGGGCCCGGTCGGTGTTGACGAAACCGTCATTCTCCAGTTCTCCGAGAAGGGTCTCGAGTCGCTGAGAGTCCCCCGAGGGTTTGGACGGAGCGATCTCGGGCGCACGGGAAGAGGCAGCAGCTCGTTCACCGAGCAGCGCTGCGCTCTGATCCCGCACTTTGCGAGCCGACCCCGAGGAGCTGTGGACTGCGAGCGCCAGCTGGTTCAGAGAGGTGGGATCTGAAAGACTGAATTTGTCGGTGAGATCGATGGTCGCGGTGACGCTGCCTCCCGCGTCCACCACCGCCGAAACCACGCCATCCGAGGCGGCAGTGTTTGTTCCCTGCGGCTCGAACAGCACCACGGCATGCCCGGCTAGGGCTCTCTGAACAAGCCACGGCTCGGTGGCTTGAGCGAAGTTCTGGTTGTTTTGCGTGGTCTTGCGAAGGGCCGCTACGTCGCTCTGCAAAGCCTTGTTGCTGTCGTCGATGTTATTCAGACGGTGCCGGAGGTCCGCCAACAGTGGGCCCCCCAGGAATCCGGACCCTGCCAGGATGCCGATGGCAAGCGCCAGCAACACGGCGATGATCGAGATGAGGTGATAGCGAAAGTCGATCACGAGAACACCGCTTCCTTGATGTGGAACCAGAACCCATGGATCTGCAGCCAGATAGCACGCATCTCGAGGCGCATGACGGGCGACATTGCGATGACCACGGCCATCGCAATGATGGCTGCACCGATCAACATCATGAGGTCCATGTTCCGCACCCGGCCTCGGTAGAGCCGGCCCACCCCTTTTGCATCCACGAGGATCGGTCCGACCCGCAACCGCACCAAGAAGGTAGAGGCCATCCCTTTGCGGCCCTTGTCGAGGAACTCGATCAGGTTGGCATGGGTGCCCACAGCGACGATCAACTCGGCCCCCCGCTCGAACGCGAGCAGCATGGCGATGTCTTCCGAGGTGCCCGGAGATTCGTAGAGGATGCAGGGGATGTCGAGGGCCTCGATCCGTTCGAGACCGGGAGCGTAGCCGCCCGCATACGCGTGGACCACTACCTCCGCACCGGACAGAAGCGCTTCGGTGGTGACGGAGTCCATGTCCCCGATGATCATGTCGGGCACCATCCCGGCATCGAGGATCGCGTCGGCTCCCCCGTCGACGCCGATCAGGAGCGGTTTGACCTCACGGATGTACCCGCGCAACGCTACGAAGTCCTCTTTGTATCCGGGTCCGCGCACCACCACCAACACATGCCTGCCGTGGAAAGCCGTCTTTACGTTCGGCAGTCGAGCGGCCTCGAGGAGGACGTCACGCTCGTCTTTGATGTAACCGATAGTGTTTTCAGCGAAGCGGTCGATCGCTCCTGCGATCCCCTGCTTGGCCTGATCCAGAGTCTTTTCCGCCTCCTCCAGCTGCAGAACCTTTCCCTTGGCCACCTGCGTACGGCTTCCGTTCTGGACGGCGTAAACCGCGCCCTCGTCAAGCTCGACACGCGTGCCTTCTGCTATCTGCATCACGTCGGGCCCCGCCTGGTCGATCAAGGTGACCCCAGCCGAGCAGAGCAGCAGGGGGCCGAGGTTCGGATACCGGCCCGTGGAAGAGCGCGCCGCGTTGATCACGACTCGAGCCTGTCTCTGGATCAAGCCTTCCGCCGCCAGACGGTCGATGTCTTGATGATCGATGATGGCGACTTCGCCTGGCTCCAGTCTTGTGAGCAGAGCCTTGGTCCGGGCGTCGACCCGCGCCCGGCCCCCCACGACGGAGGCATCGGGTGCTGGCGTTTCCGCACGACGGCGCAACCTGCGGATCACGCCGGGACCCCCGAGGCTGGACCGGTGGTGGCGGACGTCGGGACGGCCGCCGCTGCCGCCCACAGGGCGCGGCGACCCGGTTCCTGGGCCCGGGCAACGGACTCGAAAACCCCGAGGTTCTCGAGGATCGGATAAGTCGGCATCTCTGGAGAATCCTAAGTGGGCCCCTCCCCATAGCCGGTGGTTTCGACGGCCCACGGGGAAGGCCGGGTCAGCCCGGAAGGCCCAGCTTGCTCCTCAGACGTTCTATGAATCCGGGCCCCCCCATCCGGATCAGGCGCAGGGGCCGCCGGTGGCGTCGCACGACCACGCTCGACCCGGGGGTGATGTCGCAACCGCCGGCGCCATCCAGGGACATCGAAGCCTCTTGGTCCGAACCCTCGAGCGTGATCTCGACGATCTCGTCGGGAGCCAGCACGAATGGCCTGGAGAAGATCATGTGCGCGGCGACCGGAACGACCACCAAACACTCCGCCCGCGGCGAGACGATGGGGCCCCCCGCGCTCAGCGCGTATGCGGTCGATCCGGTCGGGGTTGCAACGATGATGCCATCGGCGTTGAAGGCGGCCAGGCTTTCGCCCCCGATGCGCACGCCCAGTCGGATGAGCCTGTGTTGGGATCCTCGTTCCACCAGCACTTCGTTGAGGCCCATGAAGGAGCGCCGGTCCTTGCCGGTTGTCTCTATGTCGAGCATCATCCGCTCTTCCACCTGGTAACTACCGGCGATGATCGCGTCGAGTGCCTGGTGAGCGTCGGGGCCCTCCACTTCGGTCAGATAGCCGAGTGTCCCGAGATTGACTCCCAGCAGCGGCACGTCCTCGCCATGCGCCAGATGGGCAGCGCGGAGCATCGTCCCATCGCCACCGAGGGAGACGACGAGATCCGGAGCGCGATCGGTGACCTCTATCCCCTTGCCGCCGAGGAACGCTTGCAGGTCGCGCAGGAGCAGTGTGGCCTCCTGCTTCCCGTCGTGAACGACGATCGCTACCCGTTCGATACTCACGCCGGAACCTCGGATATCGCCCTGTCGATGGCATCCTCCGGGAGTGTCGTTCCGTCACCCCGCAGATGGAGAAAGAATTCGCGGTTCCCCGCGGGTCCTGGGAGCGGTGACGCGCACGCTCCCGCTATGCCCAACCCGAGATCCTGGCCTGCGGCAGCCACGCTCCTGATAGCCCGCCGCCATGCGTCGGCGCTGCGTACGACCCCCCGCGGTCCCACCGATCGCCGGTCCAGCTCGAACTGAGGCTTCACCAGCACGACGAAGTCCGCTCCGGGCTCTGCGATCGCGATCAGCGCCGGAAGAACCAGCGCCAGAGAGATGAATGCTAGATCTGCAACGACACCGTCGACGCGCCAGGGGAGGTCGCTGGGGCTCAGTGAACGGACGTTCGTGCGCTCGAGCACGACCACCCGCGGATCGTTGCGTAGCCGCCAATCCAGTTGGCCGTAGCCCACGTCGATCGCGACTACTGAAGTTGCCCCCCGCTGCAGCAAGCAATCGGTGAACCCACCGGTCGATGCACCGGCATCAGCCCACCTGCGTTCGGCGACTGCGATCCTCAGCCGCTCCAGGGCGCGATCCAGCTTGTCTCCGCCTCGCGACACGAACCGAGCCGCGGGACCTGCGATCGCGATCGGTTCGGCGGCGTCCACGAGAGCTGCAGCCTTCCCGGCTGGGACGCCTTTGACCAGCACAAGTCCTCCCTCGATCGCTCGAGCTGCCTCCGAGCGGGACCGCACCATGCCGCGCCGGACGAGCTCCGTATCGAGCCGGGTCTTTCGGGGCACGGATGCCGCTTCAGTTACTGCGCCGGGCGCGCCTGATCGTCACGCTCCTCCAGCTCTGCCTCCAGCTCCCCGTGGAGCCGCTCGAGCGCGTCGAGCCGCCCTTCGTGATCCTGGATCCCGGACGCGGCCTGCTCTTCGACCTTCGCGACAGCCGCCTCCGCGGGCTCGCTGGGGGCCTCTCGGGAGGAGGGATCCTCGTTCACCAGGTGCCCGTTCCGGAGTTGCCGGTCTGTCCGGGTTTCGGACGAGGTGGAACCGCTCCGTGCGCTGACTTCCCCGCGGAAATCTTCTTGGCAGCCGTCGTCTTCTTGGCAGCAGTGGTCTTCTTTCCCGTCGCCCTTGCAACCGTCGTCTTCTTTGCCGCGGTCGACTTGACCGCCCGCCGGGCAGAGGCTTCGACCCGATCCAACCGTCGCTCCAGCCGGTCCAGATCCCGCGTGGTTGCGAGCCCCAACGCCTGCACCTGATGCTGCATCTCGGTTCGGATGAACCGGACTATCTCTTGACGGTTCTCGGCGCTGGCGTCGAACAACGTCTTCGCCCAACCCGCCGCTTGATCACGGCGCACTTCTCCGGACTTCACCAGCTCCTTTGCGATCTGTTCGGCGCGGTGGCGCGTTAGATCGCCCACCCCGGATGCGAACAGAGCGATCCTTCGGATCTCATCGCGCACGCGGTCTCCCTTCTGCGTCCATCTCATGCCTCGAACCTATACTCGGCGCGGTGTTGGCACTGATCCCCATCTCAGACTCCAATCCCACACGGCGCTTCCCGGTCATGACCGTTGCCATCATCGCGTTGAACATCTTCGTTTTCTTCTTCGTCGAGCCCGATTTCGGCCAGAGTTGCCACGCCGAGAACTATTTCGCGAGGCATGCAGCAGTGCCCTGTCAGGTGAACTCCTGCCCCACGATCCCCGTCCAGTACTGCCAAGGTCAATCCCCCGTCCACATTCCCCAGAAGGGGGCGATCGCGTTCCTGGAAGCCATGATATTCGCCACGTTCCTGCATTCCGGGTTCCTGCACATCGGCGGGAACATGCTCTTCTTCTGGATATTCGGCAACAACATCGAGGATTTCCTGGGGAGGATCAAGTTCGTGATCTTCTATCTCCTCGGCGGCCTCGCCGCAGGGTTCGCTCAAGTGTTCACGCATCTCCATGGGATCGACAGGTTGATACCTGCCGTTGGCGCCTCAGGGGCCATAGCCGCGGTTATGGGCGCCTATCTGGTGCTTTTCCCCAGACAGCGCATCAGGGTCCTCGTTCCTATCTTCATCGTCTTCACGATGGTGCAGCTTTCCGCCTACATCGTCCTGGGATTGTGGTTCGTGTTCCAGTTCTTTACCGGAGCAGATAGCGGCGTGGCGTGGATGGCTCATGTCGGGGGTTTCATCTTCGGTGTGATCGCGATCTACCTCTTGGGGGGTCGTCCGCAGCCTTCCCTCAGCCCACCGAGGTGGCGCTAGCCCAGATCCGCTATCGAGTCCACGATCAGATCTGGTTGAGGCTCCAGAGACGCTGCTTG